>CAJCJD010000190.1 GCA_903970555.1 Vulcanimicrobiota bacterium | reverse complement strand
GATCAGGACATCGATATCAACGCGGCCCAGGTCAAGCAAACCGCGGATCAGGGCGTGGACACGTTCCACACGCTGCTGTGGGTCGCCATCGGCACAATCGTGCTGGGCCTGATCGTCGCCATCGCTGCATCCATGTATCTGTTGAAGTCGATCATGATTCCGCTCGGAGCGGCACTGAATGTCGCGCAGCGCATCGCGGAAGGACAGCTCGAAAACGAACTCAGCGTTCACTCGAAGGACGAATTCGGCCACCTGCTTGGCGCGCTCAAACAGATGGACACGCAACTCGCCAGCATCGTGCGCGGCATCAAGACTTCGAGCGAATCGATCATGGTCGCTTCGAGCGAAATTGCCGCCGGCAACATGGACCTGTCTTCGCGCACCGAAGAGCAGGCTGCGTCGCTGGAAGAAACCGCCGCCAGCATGGAGCAGCTCACCGCCACCGTCAAACAGAACTCCGAAAATGCCCGTCAGGCCACCACGCTGGCCGGCAATGCCTCGGAGATCGCGGACAAGGGCAACACCGTTGTCGAACGCATGCTGGTGACGATGGGCGATATCACGGCGAGCTCGTCGAAGATTGCCGAAATCACCACGCTGATCGAGGGCATCGCGTTCCAGACCAACATTCTTGCGCTGAACGCCGCCGTGGAAGCGGCGCGTGCCGGTGAACAAGGGCGCGGTTTCGCGGTCGTGGCGGGTGAAGTGCGCAGTCTCGCGCAGCGCTCGTCCAGTGCTGCGAAAGAAATCAAGGACCTGATCCAGAGCTCAGTCGCGACGATTCACAGCGGCTCGACGCAGGCCGAAGAAGTGGGCCGGACGATGACTGAGGTACAGCAGGCCATCAAGCGGGTCGCCGATATCAACGCGGAAATCTCTGCCGCTTCCGATGAGCAAAGCCGTGGTATCGAGCAGGTGAACCAGGCCGTGAGCCAGATGGACGAAGTGACGCAACAGAACGCGGCGCTGGTCGAAGAGGCGTCGGCTGCAGCCCAGTCGCTGGAACAGCAGGCCGCGCAGCAAAAGCGGGCCGTCTCCGTATTCAAGGTGGCCGAGAGCCATTCGGCCGCCGCGCCGCGCGCACAGCGTGATGCGGCTGCTCCCGCCAAAAAGCGCGCTCCCATCATGCGCCCCGCAGTCAAACGCGAACCGCTTGCCGCGGCCGCTCAACCTGCCGTTGCATTGTCCGATGCCGGTTCGAACAACTGGGAGACGTTTTAACGCTCGCCCCCCACCCACGGTGCGCGATCGCGGATCACAACAGATTGCGCACCGTTCGACACTTCTCCAGACAGGCCAAGGCCTCCGGATTTATCAAACCGATCTGCTGGAAAATTCTGTAAGACTTGGCCGATGTATTCGCAACGCTCCGGCTAACCGGCGTCCCCTCGCGACATTCACGGCGCAATGTTAGTGCCCGCCTGCAAGGTTGTGTAAGGTCCAGACGGACTTCCGTAACCCTGCAATCGGCTATCTCCACTATCGTGTCCACATGGTCGGCGCACTGTCGTGCCGACGCTGATCCGATGGAATCGATAATATGAAAAAGGCCTTTGTTAGCGCGGCGGTGGCCGCGCTGCTGATCACCGCTACGTTCTCTGCAACCGCACAGCAAGACGCCTCGCCGCCACCTCAGATGGACGGCCTGATGGGTCATGGCCAGCCCTCTCACGGCGAAGGCATGCCGCCGCCCCACGGTCCGGGCTTCGCCGTGATCAACGACCTGGAACAGTTGCGCAGGCTTTACGCGATGACCGGACACGAAAGCGAAATCATCGGCGTCTATCACGATGTGCTTAACAAGACCCAAGACCCGATGTTGCGGCATTTCATTTATGAGTCGCTCGCGCGCGAACAACTGAAGCCGGCGAATCCGGATCAGGCCATCGCAACGCTGCGTACCAGCCTTGCCGAGGATATCGTCGAGGCCAACCGCGCGCCTCACGGCGAGCACGCAGGCGCCGAGGTGCCGCACGCCTCGTCTCAGACTCAGTAATACGCTCGCCGAAGTTGGCTGAGTGATTGGCCAAGTGATTCACCGCGCGACTCGCCGATTAACGCGCTGCGCGGTTCGCGCTGGTGGACAGCAGGCAGACCGTCGTATTATCTGCACCTTGGCCACCCACCGTCGAGCACCATGCCGTCTGCCGCAGCGCCCCGCATCGAGTCCGCCTCCCCGCTATTGCCTCGCATCGCCCCGCCACCTTCGTGGCGGGCTCGCTCCCGCACGTGGCTGTGCCTGCCCACCGCTGCGCTGTGCCTCGCGCTCGCGGCGTGCGCCACGCCGCCGTCTGCGCCTACTACGCAGGTGCGTATCGGTATCGATCCGGTCAGCGTGTTCCCGATGGACGCCTACGACCAGGACGTCGATCACTGGATCGACCCGGCCAGCCCTGGCTACGATCAACCGTTCCTGAGCGCTGCGGACCAGCAGACTCATTTTGAAGCGTTGCGCGCCCGCTACTTCGGCGCAGCAGAAGGCGATGCTTCACCGTGGAATCGCGCTTACGTCGACACACGCGTCTACAGCGATGGCGGAGCAGACATCGCCGCCCTGCAGCGCCGACGTATTGCGGAGTTCGACAACACCGGCAAGGCTGCCGACGAACTCGGCTACGGCCAGAACTTCCGGCCTCACACAAAGGCCTGGATCGACGCCATCGAGCAGAACATGGATGTCGGCCAGTTCGAGCGAGCGCCAGGATACTCGGCTGCGCGCCGCGCCATTGCAACCGGCAACGTGCTGGTGCGTGAACTGCCGACCGTCGACCCATCGTTCTACGATCACCGCCTCGCTGGCGAAGGCTATCCGTTCGACAATCTGCAAGTCTCGGCGGCCCGTCCCGGCACGCCGCTCTATGTGCTGGGCAGCAGTCTCGACGGCGGCTGGTACTACGTGCAGACGCCCGATGTGCAAGGCTGGGTGCGCAGCGACGAGGTGGGCCTCGTGAACGACGCGTTTATCGACATCTGGCGCAGCGCGGCACGCAACGGACTCGCCGCCGTCATCGTGGCATCGGCGCCGGTGCGCGACAGCCAGGGCACCTTCCGTTTCGACGCACCCGCCGGTACCTTGCTGCCGGTCGCACCCGACGATAGTGCAACCCAGCGCAGCGTAATGGTCCCCGCCCGCGACGCAAACGGCCATGCCGTGGCGCGCATCGCACAACTAAGCGATGCACAGGTGGCCACTGCGCCCCTCGCAGCCACGCCACGCCATCTGGCGATGCTGATCAAGGCGCTGATCGGGCGGCCATATGGCTGGGGTAATGCCGACTTCTACAACGATTGCTCGTCCGAAACGCAAAGCATTTTCGCCGCGTTCGGCGTATGGCTGCCGCGTCACTCGTCGACACAGATGAGCGCTGGGCGTATGACCGACCTGTCCGCCGACACGCCAGAGCAACGCATCGCTTACCTTGCCGAGCACGGCGTGCCGATGCGCACGCTCATCTATATCGGCGGCCACGTGATGCTGTATCTCGGCAACACCACGCACGACGCTCAGGTGGTGCCCGTGGTCTATCAGGACGTGTGGGGCTTGCGCCCGGCGGACAACAGCCGCCGCGCGGTAATTGGCGGCTCGGTGATCTTTCCGCTGCTCGCGCATATCCCCGAGGACCCAAGCCTTCAATCGCTCGCGGCCACGCGCATCTTCCAGATCAGCATCATCGGCGCGCCTGGCGAAGGCACGCCCGTTCAACCCGACGACGACAATCCCGCCGGCTGAACACAGCTTCGCTTCCCGGTTACCTTGACCCTGGCATGGCAATTGCAGCACGTAGCTGCAAGCGCAAGGGCCTCAGGCCCCTGTCATGATCAACCACAAGTATCCGGAGGCGTTATGTTGGGAACCATTCTTCTGATCGTTCTGATCCTGCTGCTCATCGGCGCCTTTCCAGCATGGCCGCATAGCCGCTCATGGGGTTATGCGCCGACAGGCACGATCGGTATTGTCGTCATCGTCGTGATCGTTCTGGTCGTGATGGGGCAGATATAACCCAGATGTAGCGACACCGCGAAACGCGTAACCCGTCAGTTTTACCGTTTGGTTTGTCAAACTGGCGGGCTACGCACCCAACCGACCATCCGCAGTCTCAACTACTGGCAATGCGCCGCCCGCACCGCGCAGTGATTCTTACACTGCCTTGGCAATCCGTGCATTGTTGTCTTGCGCATCTTCCATCCCTCCAGCACGTAACACCCGGCCGGCATCGTCCACGTCCAGAGCAGGCGTCAACCGCCCGCCCTTCTCTTGGTCTCGTCGCGATCTGCGCCTTGGCGCCGCGCCAAAGTGAGGCACGCTGCTTGCGGCCCATCAAAGTGTGCAGATGGATATCTGTCTGCGTGACAACCCTACGTTCTGGAGGATCTGAAAATGAAC
>CAJCJD010000189.1 GCA_903970555.1 Vulcanimicrobiota bacterium | reverse complement strand
GCCGAGCGTGGCATTGTGCTGACCGGCGGCGGCGCCCTGCTGCGTGATCTGGATCGCCTGATCTCCGAAGAGACCGGTCTGCACGTGCAGGTGGCGGACGATCCGCTGACCTGCGTGGCCCGTGGTGGCGGCAAGGCGCTGGAGCTGATCGATCAGCACGGCAGCGACTTCTTCGCTCCCGAATAATTCATACCAGGGGTAGGCCATGCCGCTCGCGCGCGAGGAATCCTCGCCCCTGTTCGCCGGAACCGCTGCCGGCACGCTACGGCTGATCTTCTATCTCACCATGGCGATGGTGTTGATGGTGCTCGATCACCGCAACGGCTGGCTGTGGCGCTTGCGTTACACCACGGCGATTGTGGTTGAACCGGTGTATCGCCTGGCGAGCCTGCCAGCCGATGGCATGCACGCCTTGGGCGTGGCCTTTGCCGATCGCCGCATGCTTACCGAGCAGAATCAGCGCTTGCGTGAAGACCTATTGCTGGCCAACGCCAAGCTCAACCGCATGGCGGCCGTCGCGCAGCAGAACCAGCGCCTGAAGGAATTGCTCGACACCCAGCACAGCCTGGAGCTGCACGTGCAACTGGCGCGCGTCATCGGCGTCGATCTAGGTGCTTATCGCTACCGCATGATGATCAACCTGGGTTCGCGCGATGGCGTGAAAGTGGGTCAGCCGGTGATCGATGCGCACGGCGTGATGGGGCAGGTGGTCGATGTGCTGCCTACGTCCGCCTCGGTGATGTTGGTGACCGATCCGGATCACGCCATTCCCGTGATGGTCGAGCGCACCGGTTTGCGCACGGTCGCTTACGGCTCGCGCAATGGCGAACAGCTCACGTTGCCGACGGTCCCGATGGCGGCCGATGTGCGTGTTGGCGACAAGTTGCTGACGTCCGGATTGGGCGGCCGTTTTCCGCAAGGTTTCCCGGTGGGCGAAATTCGCAGCGTGAATCCGGCGCCGACCGGCATGTTCCTGGAGGCGCACGCGTTGCCTAGCGCGGATCTGGATCGCAGCGACGAAGTGTTGTTGCTGCATGATCTGGCCGAGCCGGCTGGCCCACCGCCGCCGCCGACACCAGCCGGGCCGCCTGCCGATCAAGCGCCGGCACCGGCTTCTTCTGCGGCGATTCCGCGCGTGCCTCTGCCGGCGATACCGTCTTCGTCGGCCAAGCCGGGCGCAACGCAGACGGGAGTGCCGCAGACATGAGTCGGCAGCGCGTCTCGTTTTGGTGGTTTGTTGGCACGCTCGTGTTCGCGTTGCTGTTGATGCTGGTGCCGCTGCCGCACGTGTTGGAGCCTTTCAAACCGTATTGGCCGGCGCTGGTGCTGTTGTATTGGGCGCTGGAATCCGGCGACCAACGCATTACGCTGGGCCTCGCCTTTGTGCTGGGCGTATGCGCCGATCTGTTGAACGGCGTGCTGTTGGGCGAACAAGCGCTACGCCTATGCGTACTGGCATTTATCGCCTTGCGCTTTCGCTCGCGCTTGCGCTTCTTTCCGATGTGGCAACAGACGCTCGCCATACTGGCGCTTTTGCTCAACGACCGCTTCCTGTTGTTGATCGTGCGCGCCTTCGCCGGCGAGGCAACGCCGTCCGCGCTTTGGTGGGCGTCGCCCTTCGTCAGTGCGTTGTTGTGGCCATTCTTGTTCCTGTTGCTTGACGATCTGCGGATGCGGTTGCGGATCCAATGATCGGCTTGCATGACATGGCGCAAGGCTTCCGTTCGGGGGCGCAGACATGGCGAAGGTGATACGCCGTCGTGCCTTCAAGGACACGCGTGGCGAAGGTGAGATGTTCCGCCGCCGCGCCTTCGCCGGCTTTGCGTTGATCCTGCTTGGCTTGAGCGCGCTGGTCGGGCGCTATGTATTCCTGCAGGTGATGCATCACGACGAGTTTGCCCTGCGTTCGATCAACAACAGCGTGAAGCCGCGCGCGCTTCCGCCTGCGCGTGGCCTGATCTACGACCGCAACGGCGTATTGCTGGCCGATAACGTGCCCGCCTTCCGGCTCGAAGTCAGACCGGACCAAGTGCAAGGCATGAACGAGACGCTCGCCGAGCTTGGCAAGGTTGTGCCGTTGGATCAGGACGACATCGACGCCTTCCGCAAGCAGCTCAAACAATCGCGTCGTTTCGACAGCGTGCCATTGAAGATGCGTCTTACCGAGGACGACATTGCTCGCTTCGCGGTGAACCGCTGGCGTTTTCCCGGCGTGGACGTGGTGCCGTATCTCACGCGCCAATATCCATACGGGCCTTTGTTTGCGCACGTCATCGGTTACGTCAGTCGCATCGATGCGGACGATCTGGATCATCTCGATCCCGATGTCTACAAGGGCACCACGCATATCGGCCGCATCGGCTTGGAGCGTTCCTACGAGGACATGCTGCACGGCAAGCCCGGTTACGAGCTGGATGAAGTGAGTGCGGATGGCCGCATCCAGAGTGTGCTGAAAACCATTCCGCCGGTGCCGGGCAAGAATCTGTATTTGAGCATCGATGCGCGCGTGCAGAAGGCCACGCAAGATGCCTTCGAAGGAAGGCCCGGCGCTGCCGTCGCGATCGATCCGCGCAATGGTCAGGTGCTGGCCATGGTCAGCGTGCCCAACTTCGATCCGAACCTGTTCGTCAACGGCATCGGCCAGGCGGATTACGCGGCGCTGACCACTGCGCCCGACAAGCCGCTGTACAACCGTGCGTTGAAGAGCGCCTATCCGCCCGGCTCGACAATCAAGCCATTTATCGGTCTGGCGGGACTGGAGTACGGCATACGCACGCCGCAGGATACGGTGCTTTCAACCGGTGTTTTCTACATACCGGGTCAGGCGCGCGGCTATCGCGATGACCAGCGCGGCGGCGTGGGCACCGTGAATCTGTATCGCGCGATCGAAGACTCGGTGAACACCTATTTCTATAAGCTCGCGCTGGACCTGGGCATCGACCGGGTTAGCGAATTCATGGGCTCTTACGGTTTCGGCCGTCCCAGCGGTGTAGATCTTCCGGGCGAAGTGAGTGGCATCCTTCCTTCGCGCGAATGGAAGGCTAAACGCATGAAGACCTCGGCGTGGTATCCCGGTGAAACGGTCATCACAGGCATCGGCCAGGGTTACTGGGAGGTGACGGCCATGCAGCTTGCGCATGCGCTGGCCACCTTCGCCGGACGCGGTGTGCCGTATGCGCCGCGCGTGGTGATGTCGACGGCTGACGTCGGCGCCTCGCCGGTGCCGCTGGCCAATCCGCCCACGGGGCCATCGGTGATCAAGAACATCAAGGACTGGCAGGCGGTAAACGACGGCATGCAGCTGGTGATCTACGGCACCGATCCTTTCTCGACCGGTATTGGCATGAAACTCGGTGACGGTTTCCCCTACCGCATTGCCGGCAAGAGCGGTACGGCGGAGCGCTTCTCGCGTACCAGCGATGCCTATAACGAAAACAAGAACACGGCGTATCTTGCCGCGCGTCACCGCGCGTGGTTCGAAGCATTTACGCCAGCAGAAGATCCGCGCATCGCAGTCTCCGTGGTGCTTGAGGCCGGTGCGTGGGGCGCCAAGGACGCAGGGCCGATCGCGCGCAAGATTCTGGATGCGTGGCTGATTGCGCAGGGCGGCGCGGTGCCGGCGGATCATCCCTTGCCGGAGACGGACTCTGCGCCGGCGGCAGCGGCGTCAACCACTACGCCGGAAGATACGCCGCAGGGCGACATGCCCGCGCCCGAAACATCCAGCGCGGAGGACAGCACGCCATGATCGATACCGTGCGCACCCGGTTCTATCGTTTCCTGCGGCGGATCATGACCCGTCCGCGCATCGATCTGCCGCTGGCCTTCGCCCTGATGGTGTTGTGCTGCGTTGGATTGGTGACGCTGTACAGCGCGGGTGATGGCAACCTCTCGCTCGTTGGTGGACAGGCTGCTCGATTCGTACTGGGCGGCGCGCTGATCCTGTTTATGTCGCGCATTCCGCCGTCGGTATTTCGCAATTGGACACCGTGGCTCTATGCCGGCAGCACCGTGTTGCTGGTGGTAGTGGCGGTGTTGGGCGAAGGGCGCGGCGCTGATCGCTGGCTCAACCTCGGCATCATGCGCTTCCAGCCGTCGGAGCTGATGAAACTGACGATGCCGATGATGGTCGCCTGGTACCTGCATCCGCGTCAGCTGCCGCCGCGCTGGAAGGACATCGTGGTGGTCGGTGCGCTGATCGTTATACCGGCAGGCTTGATCTGGAAGCAGCCCGACCTTGGCACCGCGGTGCTGGTCTCCGCGGCTGGCGCGTTTGCACTGTTTCTTTCCGGCATGGCCTTGTGGCGGATTGGTTTATTGCTGGTAGCGGCCGGCGGCATGGTTCCGATCGCTTGGCACTTCATGCACCAGTACCAGCGCGATCGCATCCTGACGATGTTGAATCCCGAATCCGATCCGCTCGGCAATGGCTGGCACATCATCCAGTCGCAGATCGCGGTGGGTTCGGGCGGCGTGTTCGGCAAGGGTTTCGAGCAAGGCACGCAGTCACGACTGGATTTTCTGCCCGAGCACACTACGGACTTCATTTTCGCCGTGTTCTCCGAGGAATTCGGCCTGGTCGGCGTGTGCGCGATCCTGGTGCTGTACGCCTTCATCATCGGTCGCTGCCTATGGATCGCCATGGAAGCGCGCGATACCTATTCGCGCCTGCTGGCCGGCGCGATCGGCATGAGCTTTTTCGTCTACGTGTTCGTCAACGGCGGCATGGTGGCGGGGCTGTTGCCGGTGGTCGGCGTGCCGATGCCGATGGTCAGTTACGGCGGCACGTCGGCCGTCTCGTTGCTGGTGGGCTTCGGTGTGCTGATGTCGATCCATGCCAACCGCAAGGTGCACGACTGACATCGGCCCGCATCGCTTCAGCGATGCGCCAGAGTTTGCGCCGCGTTGCATGTTACGCTCTGCGCAATGCCGATAAAGACAGCGACATTCATTCAGCAGCCGGCCCATCGGCCAGGTCATTTTCGTCCCTTGCGGACACTGCTCGCGCTGTCGCTGCTGATCGTCGCGCCGGCATGGGCGGAGCACCCGGGGCAGGCCCAACTCGTACGCGAAGTGGCGCAAGACACCGGCAAGGATCCAGCTGCGCTCAACAAGCTGCTCGATAGCGCCAGGAAACAGCAAAGCATCCTCGATGCGATCAGCCGTCCAGCCGAAGCGAAGCCGTGGAGCGAGTACCGAGAAATTTTCCTCACGCCGGCACGCATCGATGCGGGCATCGCGTTCTATCGTGAGCATCGCGACTTGCTCGACAAGATCGGCGCGCAATATGGCGTGGCGCCCGAATATATCGTCGCGATCATCGGTGTGGAAACCTTCTACGGCCGCAATACCGGCAAGTACAAAGTGTTGGATGCGCTGGTGACGCTCGGCCTGTATTACCCGCCGCGCGCGACGTTTTTTCGCGGCGAGTTGAAAACTTTGCTGGAACTGCCGGATAACCGCCTCGCCGGGCCGGTCGACACGCTCACCGGTTCTTATGCCGGAGCGCAGGGCTGGGGCCAATTCATGCCCGGCAGCATCCGCGACTTTGCGGTGGACGAAGATGGCGATGGCCACATCGACTTGCAGAATTCGCTGCCCGATATCCTCGCCAGCGTCGCCAACTATTTCTCCAAGCATGGTTGGGTGTCCGGCGCCCCTGTGGCTGCGCGCGCGCAGCCCGATGCGGCAGCGAAACCGCTCACGGTGAAAGATTCCACGCCGCAGTGGCCGGTAGAGCAACTCGAAGCGTGGGGTTATGCGCCGCTGCAGCATCTCGATCCGGGCGCGTCGAGCAGCCTGCAAACTTTCCAGGGCGCAAATGGCCCCGAATACTGGTTCACCTTCCAGAATTTCTACGTGATCACCCGCTACAACCGCAGCCCGATGTACGCGATGGCGGTGAATCAGCTGGCGCAGGCGATCGCGGAAGGTGTGAACGGGCCGGAGAGCGCCTCACGATGAGGTCGACATGGCGCCTGGCATGGCTGCTCGCGACCGCACTGGTACTGGTCGGCTGTGGCGGCCACCGCAGCAGCCGGCCGTCGTACTCGTCTTCGTCTTCTTCTTCATCGGGCGGAAGCAGTGCAAGCGGATACAGTGGCGGCGGTTTCCACGACGACACCAGCCAACCGCAAAGCAGCCGCTATCGCAGCGGCAGCGACAGCGTTCCGGATGGG
The DNA here is from genome assembly GCA_903970555.1 of Vulcanimicrobiota bacterium. Lineage (GTDB taxonomy): Bacteria > Pseudomonadota > Gammaproteobacteria > Xanthomonadales > Rhodanobacteraceae > Dyella_B. Next base: position 17,277 of record CAJCJD010000189.1, on the reverse strand, counting down.
CCGCCGCCCGATGTAAGCAATCTGCCTGAGCCCGTGCCGCAGGTTGAGCCGCATTCGTTGTACGGCAATAAATCGCCGTACACCGTGTTGGGTCGTACTTACAGCGTGCTGCCTTCCGCGCGCGACTACGACGAACGCGGCATCGCGTCGTTCTACGGCAGCAAATTCCATGGCTACAAGACCTCGAATCTCGAGGACTACGACATGTACAAGTTCACCGCCGCCAGCAAGGTGCTACCGCTGCCGAGCTACGCGCGCGTGACCAATCTGCAGAACGGCAAGAGCGTGATCGTGCGCATTAACGATCGCGGCCCGTTCCACGAAAACCGCGTGATCGATCTGTCCTACGCCGCCGCCGTGAAGATCGGCGTATGGCCCAAAGGCACGGGCCTGGTGGAAGTGCAGGGCATCGATCCGTCAGCTCCGGTGAATCAAGAAGCCCCGCCACCGCCGGTGGTGCCCCCGCCCTCCGAGCACACGCCGGGCATCTATCTGCAGGTGGGCGCGTTTTCCGATCCAGCCAATGCCGAGCATGTCGCCGCGCAGTTGCGCGTAGCAAATTTCGCTCCGGTGCAGGTGGTGGATGCGACCATAGCCGGCCGGCTCGTGCACCGCGTGCGCGTCGGGCCCCTGGCCGATGTGGACAGCGCGGACCGGGTGACTTCCCAGATTGAACAAATGGGCCTGCCACACCCGCAGGTCGCGGTAGACTGAGAGTTTCCATGTAGTGGCGCCACGCGCGCCGTGATTTAAGCAAACGGATGTAAGCCCACGATGAACCTGTTCCGCCGCCCCTTGCACATTTTTGCCGCCGCCGCCCTGGTGTTCGGTGCCAGCGCGATTGCCCAGCAGACCCCGCCCAAGCCGGTGCCCAATGTGCCCGCGCCGGCCGCCATGCAGGTGCCCGTGCCGCCGCCGCCGGATGTTGACGCTACCGCATGGGTGCTGATGGATTACGCCACCGGGCAGGTTCTCGCCTCGAAGAATCCCGATCAGCGCGTGGTGCCTGCGTCCATCACCAAGGTGATGACCGACTACGTGATCTCGGCGCAGATCGGCTCGGGCAAGATCCATCTCACCGACCAGGTCAGCATCAGCGAGCATGCATGGCGCGCAGGCGGTGCCGGCACGGACGGTTCCACCAGCTTCCTCAAGCTCAACAGCCAGGTGCCGCTGAAGGATCTGCTGTACGGCATGATCATCCAGTCGGGCAACGACTCGGCGATTGCACTGGCCGAACACACCGCCGGCTCCGAAGACACCTTCGCCAGCCTGATGAATGCCTACGCCAAGCAGCTGGGCATGGTGAACAGCCACTTCGTGAATGCCTCCGGTTATCCCGCCGACAATCACTACACCACCGCGCATGACGTGGCGATCCTGACGCGCGCGCTAATCCACGATTACCCCGAAGACTACGCGATCTCCGCCATCAAGGAGTTCGAGTGGAACGGCATCAAGCAGGGCAACCGCAACACTTTGTTGTGGCGTGATCCCACCGTGGACGGCGTGAAAACCGGCCACACCGCCGAAGCCGGTTTCTGTCTCGATGCGTCGGCCAAGCGTGGCGACCAGCGCATGATCGCCATCGTGATGGGCGCCAGCAGCGAGAAAGCGCGCGCCGATTCGGCGATGGCGCTGCTCAACTACGGCTTCCGCTTCTTCGAAACGCATAAGCTCTACGAGGCCGGCAAGCCGCAGGCCACGCCGCGTCTGTGGAAGGGCCAGGACGATCAGCTGCCGCTGGGCGTGGCCGAAGATGTGCTGGTTACCGTCAAGACCGGCGACTACGACAAGCTGAAGGCGACCATGGACATTCCGTCCACGCTGATCGCGCCATACAAGAAAGGCCAGCAGGTCGGCACGCTGCATGTCACCGAAGACGGTCAGCCGATCGAAGACGTGCCGCTGATCGCCTTGAACGATGCCCCCCAGGGCGGCTTCTTCAAGCGTCTGTGGGACAGCATCCTGCTGTGGTTCCACGGCAGCGGCAAAAAGTAAGAACGCAGTGAGAGTGAACGGAGAGCGCCGATGAAAGACCTGGGCGAGATCAAGCCGCAGCAAGAAGGCCAGGGGTTCCAGTTCCCCGGCGAATTCGAAATCACGGCGATGGGCAATGCCAGCGCGGACCTGAAGGCCCGCGTGCCGCAGATCCTCGCGGGCGTCGGCTTGCATGTGCTGCATGAAAGCGTGCGGCACAAGCATTCGCGCGAAGGCAATTTCCTCTCCGTCACCGTCAGCTTTCGCTGCGAGACGCGCGAGCAGTACGACGCGGCGCATGCTGCGTTGCGTGCCGATTCCGATATCCGCTACACGCTTTGAGCAAGTTCGTCATTCCGGGCGCGCCGGAATGACGATGGGCCCAGGGATGGGCTATCTGGCCCGTTCAAACGCTTCCGCATGCTACTTCCTTCACTTGTAAGCATTCGGTCCCGGCCGCAGATTGGACCCCATCCCCTCGCAGGCCCGCGATTCATGCCCCAACCGTTGAAAATCCGCCGCCTGGGCCGACAGCCTTACGAGCCCGTCTGGCAGGCCATGAGCGCCTTCACCGATAACCGCACGGCCACGACGGTCGACGAAGTGTGGCTACTCGAACACGATCCCGTCTTCACCCTCGGCCAGGCTGGCAAGATGGAGCACGTCTTGACCCCCGGCGAGATTCCTGTGGTGCCGGTGGATCGCGGCGGTCAGGTCACCTATCACGGGCCGGGCCAAATCGTTGCCTACCCGTTAATCGACCTGCGCCGCGCGGGCGTGGGCGTGCGCGAGCTGGTGAACCGGATTGAGCAGGCCATCATCGATACGCTGGCGCATTGGAATATCGAAGCCGTACGCCGCGAGGGCGCCCCGGGCGTGTACGTGGCGGACGCCAAGGTCGCCGCCTTGGGGCTGCGGGTCCGGCGGGGCTGCAGCTTTCACGGTCTGGCCTTCAACGTGAACATGAACCTCGAACCGTTTCATCGCATTAATCCTTGCGGTTACAAGGGTCTGGCGGTCACGCAGGTGCTAGACTTGGGCGGTCCGTCGCGGCTGGCGGATGTCGAGGATGTGCTGATCGGCGAACTTTGTCGGCAGTTCGACTTCGATGCCGAACCGGCTGCCCCCCTTCTTCCCGAACTCCCCGCGCGCCTGGCGGTCTGAACTACTTCATGAGCGATACCTCCGCGTCATCCACGAAGACTATTCCGATCAGCGTCGTCAGCGGTGCACCCGTCGTCGAGAAGCAGCTCGGCAACGACAAGATCGCGCTCAACCGCGCGGGCTTCGACACCGCCGTGCCCACGCTGCGCAAGCCAAGCTGGATTCGCGTGCGTCTGCCGCAAGGCAACGCCGTGCAACAGTTGAAGGCGCGCCTGCGCGAGAACGCGCTGGTGACGGTGTGCGAAGAAGCCTCCTGCCCGAACATCCACGAATGCTTCAGCAAGGGCACCGCCACCTTCATGATTCTCGGTGAGGTGTGCACGCGTCGCTGCTCGTTCTGCGACGTGGCGCATGGCCGTCCCGCTGCGCCCGATCCGCTGGAGCCGGCGCGTCTTGCCGAAACCATTCGCGACATGCGTTTGAAGTACGTGGTGATCACCTCGGTGGATCGCGACGATCTGCGCGACGGTGGTGCCGAACATTTCGCCGCGTGTATTCGCGCGGTGCGTCATGCCAGTCCGACGATCCGCATCGAAATCCTCACGCCGGATTTCCGCGGCAAGGGGCGCATGGAGCGAGCGCTCGAAGTGCTGAAGGAATTCCCGCCGGACGTGTTCAACCACAACCTGGAAACCGTGCCGCACCTGTATCGCGAAGTGCGTCCGGGCGCCGATTACCAGTGGTCGCTGGACCTGCTCAAGCGCTTCAAGGCGCAGCATCCGGACGTGCCCACCAAGTCCGGCATCATGCTGGGCCTGGGTGAGATCTACGAACAAGTGATCGAGACGATGCGCGATTTACGCGCCCATGACGTCGAGATGATCACCATCGGCCAGTACCTGCAGCCCACGCCGCATCATCATCCAGTGGTGCGTTACTGGACGCCGGACGAATTCGAATCGCTGCGCGTGGCTGGCGAGGAGATGGGTTTCCACCACGTCGCCTCCGGCCCGCTTGTGCGGTCCTCTTACCACGCCGACCAGCAGGCTCACGCAGCTGGCGTCACCGAGCAAGCCTGAAGAGAACTCCATGACCCTTCGTTTTCGTCCCCTGCTCGCCCTGTTGATGGCCCTTAGTGTCACGGTGACGGCGTCCGCGCAATCGGCGGCCGATCTCGGTGCCACCAAGCCACGCAAGGAATCCACGCTGCCCTTGCAGCCAACCTCCAACCAGGCCGATGCCGCGCTCATCTCGGCGCACCTGCTCACTCGCTTCCACTACGACGCGCAGCCGCTCGACGATGCGATGTCGCAGAAGATCTACGCGCTGTACTTCAAGCTGCTCGACGGCGAGAAGGTGTTCTTCACACAGGAGGACATGGCGAAGTTTGCGCAGTACAAGGACAAGTTCGACGACTCGATCTGGAATCGGGACCTTTCCGGCCCATTCGGCATCTTCAACCAGTACATCCTGCGCGCGGTCGACCGCATGAACTATGCGCGCGGCCTGTTGAAGCAAGGCTTCGATTTCAGCACCAACGACACCTATAACATCGACCGCAAGAACGCCAACTGGCCGAAAGACCAGGCCGAGCTGAACGACTTGTGGCGCAAGCGCACCATGAACGACTGGCTGCGCCTGAAGCTGGCCGGCAAGAGCGATGACGAGATTCGCAAGACGCTCGACAAGCGCTATGCCAGTTACATCGATCGCGTGAAGCAGCTGGACAGCGAAGACGCTTTCCAGACCTTCATGACCGCCTACGCCAACTCCACCGATCCGCACACCGATTACCTCGGCCCACGCGATGCCGAGAACTTCGACATCACGATGAAGCTCTCGCTGGAAGGCATCGGCGCCGTGCTGCAGGCGCGCGACGATTACACACAGATCCGCGAACTGGTGCCCGGTGGCCCGGCGGTCAAATCCGGCAAGCTCCAGGTCGGCGATCTGGTGCTGGGTGTTGGCCAAGGTGCGACCGGTCCGATCGTGGACGTGGTCGGCTGGCGTCTCGATGACGTGGTCAACCTGATCCGCGGCAAGAAAGACACCACCGTGCGTCTGGAAATCGTGCCGGCCGACCAGGGTCAGGATGGCAAGCACGAGATGATCACCCTGGTGCGCCAGAAGGTGGCCATCGAGGAACAGTCGGCCAAGAAGAAAGTCATCGACATCAACGATGGCGGCGTCGATCGCAAGATCGGCGTGATCGAGCTGCCGATGTTCTATTCCGACTTCGGCGCGCGCGCCGAGGGCGACAAGGATTTCAAGAGCGCTACCCGCGACGTCGCCAAACTGCTTGGCGAACTGAAGACCGAAGGCGTGCAGGGCGTCGTCATCGACCTGCGCAACAACGGCGGCGGTTCGCTGTATGAGGCCAACGAACTCACCGGCCTGTTCATCAACCAAGGTCCGGTGGTGCAGGTGCGCGATGCCCGCGGCCAGGTGCAGCCGCAAGGCAAGGACGAAAACTCCGCCATGACCTGGAGCGGCCCGATGGCTGTGCTGGTCAACCGTGGTACGGCATCGGCTTCGGAGATTTTCTCCGCCGCGATCCAGGATTACGGCCGCGGCCTGATCATCGGTACGCCCACCTTCGGCAAGGGCACGGTGCAGACGCTGATCGACCTCGATCGCTTCGCCTCCGATCCCACCAGCAAGCCCGACTACGGCGCGCTGAAGATGACCGTGCAGGAATTCTTCCGTATCAATGGTGGCTCCACGCAGCTGCGTGGTGTCACGCCGGACATCCAGTATCCGAACAACGGCGACGAGAAGGATTTCGGTGAGTCGACCTACGACAACGCGCTGCAGTGGACGCAGATCGCGCCGGCCGACTACAAGCCGGTGGCCGATATGAAGGCTTACCTGCCGCAGCTGCAGCAACTGCACGATGCTCGCGACGCGAAGTCGCCCGCATGGCAGCTGATGCTGGACGAACTGGCGCAGTACAAGAAGCTCAGCGACCGCACCAGCATCTCGCTCAACTTCGCCCAGCGCGAAACCGAGCGTAAGGATCTGGATACGATCCAGGCCGACTTCCGCGCACGCCACAAGGCCATCGACGGCAACGACTCGGCCGCAGCCGATGAAGACAGCCAGCTCGATGACGGCCTCAACCCCAGCGAGCGCAGCCTGAAGACCGAGCTGAAGGAACAAGCCGACGCCAAGAAGGCACCCGATCCGCAGCTGCAGGAAACGGCGCACATCCTGTTCGACGCGGTGGGCCTGATCAACGCCAATCCGAAGCTGGCATCGGAAGTGCTGCCCTATGGTGGCAAGCAGAACGACAATGCTTCCGTTGCTGTGGTCAGCGGGCCGGTGACATTGCCGACATCGAACAGCCAGCCCGGCGGTCAACCCGGTGCTTCGACGGCTCCCGCAGGTGCAGCGTCGAGTGGCAATCACTAAGTCGATGCAGCTTGCGTGAACCAAAAAAGCAGCGCTACGGCGCTGCTTTTTTTATTGCTTCCTTTTCCCTTTGGGACGAGGATTGCTAAGAGGGAGGGCTATCGAAGCGCCGCTTCGCATCGCCAACCAAGCACTAGCCGATCCTTCTCCAGAGGGAGAGGGACGAAAGGCTGTCCGACTCGATGAGGTATTGCGCATGAACGCTTTGCCGAATATCGCGCTCGCCGGCGGCCTGGCCTGGGCCAGCGGCATCCGCCTTTACGCCACCTTGTTCATCGCCGGCATGCTCGGACGACTGGGCTATGTGACCTTGCCGCCAGGATTGGAAGTGCTCAGCCACAACTGGGTGCTGATCGTGTCGGGTGCGCTGATGGTGGGCGAATTTCTTGCCGACAAAATCCCGGTGTTCGACAGTGTGTGGGATTCAGTGCAGACCTTCATCCGCATCCCCGTCGGCACGCTGCTGGCGTGGGGCGTGTTCAAGAACGCAGGCATGGATCAGCAGGTCGCCGCGGCGTTGCTGGGCGGCGCGGTTGTGACCGGTACGCACCTGGCCAAGTCGGGTGGACGTGCCTTGATCAACACGTCGCCCGAGCCGATCAGCAATTGGAGTGCGAGCGCGGGCGAGGATATCTCGCTTTTCGGCATCCTCTATCTCACTTGGCAGCACCCGCTGGTGCTGCTGATCCTGCTGTTGTTGTTCGTGCTGCTGCTGTGTTGGCTGTTGCCGAAGATCGTGCGCGGCCTGCGCATGCTGTTCGGTCAGCTGCGCAAGGTCGGCACGATGTTGTCAGGTGCGGGCTGAGCCCGCGCCTTAGTTTTTCTTCGCCTTCCCGTTGGCACGTTGCTGCTTCATCCATTGCTGATATTCGGTGACTTGCGGCTCATCACGCAGCAGTTTCGAATGCGGATCGACGATGACTAGCGCACCGGCCGGCACCGCGAGACTGCCGGTACCGTGATCCATGGAAAGCACGTGCAAGGCGTCGCCAACTTGCACTTCTACCGGCATCGGGAAGGGACGATCGTGCGGCGTCTGCCAGTGCAGGCTAAGCGTGTCCCCCTGGCGCTGCACATCCAACTTCGGCAACGCGGCTTCATACAAATAAACGTCGAAGAACCAGCTCAGATCGCGGCCGCTCACCTTGTTCACGATGGCAATGAAATCGTGCGTGGTCGCGTAGTGCGGTGCGAAATTGCCGGGCTTCGGATCGGGGCGTCCATACACCAGCTCGCGCCAGCTATCGAAAAACGCCTTGTCGCCGATCAACTGCCGCAACGAATGCAGCATCAGCGCGCCCTTGCTGTAGATGTCCTGATCGGGGCCGGTGTCGTAGACCTGCGATTCGGTCTTGCTGCTGCCCGACACGATCGGTGCGTGGTTTTCCACGCCTAGGCGCATGCGCTGCAGCCATGCGTAGTAACCCATGTCGCCATTGGTGCTCTGGCTATACAGCGGTTGCATGTACGAAGCGAAGGCTTCGTGCAGCCACATGTCGTCCCAATCGGCGTTGGTCATCTGGTTGCCGAACCACTCGTGCGCGAACTCATGCTGCAACAGCCAATCGAAGCCGCTGCCGTCTTTCTGATAGTGGTTGCCGTAGGCGTTGATGGTCTGGTGCTCCATGCCCTCGTAAGGGGTTTCCACCACGCCCATTTTTTCGTCACCAAAGGGATACGGGCCGATCACCGCTTCGTTGAAATCGAGCATGCGCGGGAACTCGGCAAACAACGCGCGCGCCTGCTGCTCGTGGCCATCCAGATACCAAAACTGCAGCGGAATGGTGTTGCCGTATCGGCTGTGATAATCCGTCTGCAACTCTTTGTACGGGCCGACGTTGATCGAGATCGCGTAGGTCGTCGGATGCTTCGCGCGCCAATGGTAAGTGCGTTTGTCGCCCTCGTCGCTGATGCCGACCAACACGCCATTGCCTGGTGCCACAAGCGGCTTGGGCACCGTCACGTACAGATCCACCAGATCCGGCTTGCCTTGGGGATGATCGATGCACGGCCAAAACAGGTCGCAGCCTTCACCTTCGACGGCGCTGCCAACCCAGGGCTGGCCATCGTCGGTGTGACTCCACACAAAGCCGCCGTCCCAGGGTGCGTTCTTCGCGATATGTGGCTTTCCCGCGTAATGCACGGTGGCTTGGACGCTGTCGCCGGCGGCGAGCTTGTGCGGAAGTTGAATGCGCAGACGACCGTCCGGATTGCTCCAGTTCGCGGCGGCAATTGGCTTGCCGTCCACCTCGATCGCGCTGATCGGCAAGTTGTGATCCAGATCCAGCAGCAGCACGTCGGTGGGCGAGTGTGCGCTGAAGGTCAACGTAGCGCTGGCGTCGATGCGTTGCTTGGAAGGGTCGACGGCAATGTGCAACTCGGCGTGATCGAAATGCACACGCGCCTGTTCGGCTGGCATCACGCCGCCTGAGCTTTCCGTCTGCGCGGTAAGCGGCGGTTGTTTTGGTTGTGCGGTTGTTGCCGCGTGGCTATCCAGGCAAAGAGCCAGGCTGAGTGCGAGCAGTGCGGGGCGCAGAGGGTGCATGGACAACCTTGAGATGGCAAAAGGGCGTCCCGCATCGTGCCAGTTCCGCGCAAGCGATGGCAAAGCCGAAAGTCATGCTGGCGGCCGCGAACGCGCCGCCCGTTGCCCCGACCGCAAGGCGTCAGGAATAGCGCTTTTGCAGATACGCGAACAACGCGCGCAAACCCATCGCTTCGCCGCCGCGCGGACGCCCCGGGCGATCCGCATCGTTCCAGGCGTACGTGTCCAGATGCACCCAGGGCATGCCGTCAGGCAGGAAGCGTTCCATAAACAACGCCGCCGTAATCGCGCCAGCGTGCCGTGAAGGCCCCGCGTTGGCGAAATCGGCGAGATAGGAATCGAGCATTTTGCGATAGGGGCGCCACAACGGCAGGCGCCACAGCGGATCGGCTACGGCGCGACCGCAAGCGAGCGTTGTATCGGCAACGGCATCGTCATTGGCGAACAGCGCGGGCAGGTCCGGGCCGAGTGCCACGCGCGCGGCTCCGGTCAGCGTGGCGAAGTCGATGATCAGCTCCGGCTTCTGCTCGGCGCCGTAGGCCAGCGCATCGCACAGCACCAGGCGGCCTTCGGCATCGGTGTTGTCGATCTCCACGCTGTGACCGGCGCGTGTGACGACCACTTCGCCCGGACGCATCGCGTTACCGGCCACCGCGTTCTCGACGGCGGGAATCAACAGCGTCAGGTGCACCGGCAGCTTGGCCTGCATGATCAGGCCGGCCAGCGCGATCGCATGCGCGGCGCCGCCCATGTCCTTCTTCATCCAGCGCATGCCGTCGGACGGTTTCAGGTCGAGGCCGCCGGTATCGAAGCAGACGCCTTTGCCCACCACCACCAGTTTCGGATTCGACGCTTTTCCCCAGTTCAGCTCGACCAGGCGTGGCGCGCGATGACTGGCGCGGCCGACGGTGTGAATGGTCGGGAAGTTGTCTTTCAGCAATTCATCGCCGACCCATTCGCGCACTTTGGCTTTATGCGTTTTGCCCAGATGCTTCACCGCGTCGGCGAGCTGCTTTGGCCCCATGTCTTCGGTGGGCGTGTTGACCAGGTCGCGCACCAGTGCGGTGGCTTCCACCAACGGGGCGAGCGTGGCGAGTGTCTTGGCGTCCACCGCAAGCGTCGCCGCTTCGCGCTTGGCTTTGCGATAACGCGTGAATTGGTACGCGCCCAGCGCCCAGCCGAGTGCGGCCAGCTGCGAATCGAGGGCAATGCCTTCAGGGGCAATCGCGTACTCGCCCACTGGCAATGTCATCGGTAACGCAGCCAACGCGGCCAAAGGATCCTGCCGATCCGCGCCGACCAGCACGCGTGCCAGTTTGCCGTTCGCATCCGATAGCAGGCACACGCTTCCTGGCTTGGCATCGAAGCCGTTGGCGTCCAGCCAATTGCGCTGCGCAGCATTCAGACGCTTGCGCGTTGCAGCCAGTTGGGTGGCGTCGGTGGCCTCGATCGGCGTCGGGGCGTGGCGGCTGGAGCGGAGTTCGGTTAAGGCGGACATGCAATTCCTTGCGCATGTCTGCCATGCGCGTGCGTGGTCTATTGACCGCACATGATGCGCGCTTTTCCGAGGCGGTTCAAAATTTCCGGGACGTTAGCCCGCAACGTGCCGACCGAGCCATTCCACCAGCGCGGCCAGATCGCGCAGATCCAGATCAGGTTTCGGCCCGAGCGCGCCCGGCCAGGGGTGGCCCGCACGATTGATCCACGCGGTGCGCAAGCCCGCGTCGCGTGCGCCGACCACATCCAATTCCGGATCGTCGCCGATGTGCAGGATCTGCTCCGGCGCGACGCCCAGCCGCTCGGCGGCGGCAAGGAAAATGCGCGCATCGGGTTTGGCCACGCCGATGTCGCGTGCGCTGATCTGATGCGCGAAATGCATGTGCAAACCGATGCGTTCCAGATCGGCATTGCCGTTGGTCAGGCTGGCAACCGGGCGCATGGTGCGCAGCTGTTCGAGCGCGGGCAGGGCGTCGGGATACAGTTCCACGCTGTTGCGTGCGCAGGCGTAGATTTCCCACATCGTATCCAGCGGCGCTTCGCTGATGCCGCAGGCATCGAATGCTTTCTGCAGCGTGATGTAGCGTTGCGCGGTGAAATCGTGTGCCAAGTCGATGCGCTCGGCGGCCACGCTGGCGCGCAATTCGCGCATGGCAGGAATCGGCCAGGTTCGTGCGACGTGCGGGAAATGCTGGCGTAGGTAGTTATCCAGATCACGATCGGCCCGCTCCAGGGCAGGCATCACCGGCCAGAGCGTGTCGTCCAGATCGATGGTGAGAGCGAGGATGCGCATCACAGCATCCTTAAACGGGCACTCAACGCGCTTCGATGCGCAGCACCTGACCCGTGCGGACGGTGTTGTCCTTCAGGTGGTTCCAGCTGCGGATCTGCGCTACATCCACGCCGTGCTTGCGCGCGATCGAATAAAGCGTTTCGCCGGCGCCGACACGATACGTGCGGGCCGACGCGGCGCTGGCGATCTTCTTGGCTTCCACTTTCTTGGTGGTCGACTCAGCCGTCTTGGCGGCCTTGGTTGTGGCCTTCGCCACCACCTTGCCGTAGGTCACGTAGACATCGGCGGTGACCTTGGCGAAATCGCTGCCATGGCTACCGGCGCTTGCTTCGGTGAATGCATCGCCACGCACGCCTTTCAGGCTGCTCGGCTCCGGTGCGGCGACCACGGCGCCGGTCACAGCGCTCAGCGCAGGCGTGTTGGCACGCGCTGCGGCAGCACTGGCGACCGCAGCAGCGGCCGGCATCACCGGACGCGCAGCAGGGCTGGCCGAAGCGATCTGAGTCGGCTCCGCACTGGCGTGCGCACCCACTTCGGCCAGGATGCGGCCGCGACGCGATGCATCCATCGCAATCAGCGCGCTGCCGGCCTGATACGGCACCAGGCTATGCGAGCGCAGCACGGCATCGCCCTTCGGGCTCTGCGTGAAATCGACGAAGTCTTTCGCCGCCGCCGCATTCGGGCTGCTTGCATTGGTGACCAGATACAGTTCGATAAACAGCGGATAGGCGCCACTGGCCACGCTGGAGACGCTAGGTGCGGTGCCGTCGATGTGCAGCATCTTGATCTTCGGATTGCCTGCCACGCTCGACAGTGTGGTCACGCCGAAGCCGCGCGGATCGAGTGCGATGGATTGCTCCAGCTGAATTGTGTTGACGTAAAGACGCGGCGCTGCAACTGGCTGGCTACCGCGACCGAACAGCAGCTTGCGCAAGCTGAACTCCACACCGTCGCCCGGGCTTGCCACGGCGAACACGTCCATCGGCGCATCGTTGCCGCCGACTTCTTTCCAGTTGGTGATCTTGCCGTAGTAAATGTCGTGCACTTGCTGCAGCGTCAGGCTGCTCACCGAGTTGGAAGGGCTGGTAATCAGCACCAGACCATCCCACGCCACCGGCGTGAAGGTAAGGCCGCTATCCACCGAGCTGCCGGAACTGCCGCGTGCCGTACCGGCGATATCGGCGGCGCCGCTGGCGACCGCATCCAAGCCCGACGCCGTATTGAACTGCTGGATCTCCATGTTGCCGTGGCCAGCCGACTGCCAGGCTTTTGCCATACCCCTGACGACGCCGTTGGCCGTGACTGCGTCGCCGCGCCAGGTCAGCGATTGCGTCGCGGCGGCAAGCACAACAGTGGAAATACCGGCACTGATAAGAGCGACGGAAAGCAGGCGGGTAATGCGTACTGGCATAGGAAGGCGCGACCTACAAAGTGGCGAAGTGGAGCAAGTGTGACGTCACTGAAGCGTACACGCAGTGACGAGGTTGCTGTATTTCAGCGGTCCGGAGCCAAAACATCAAGCGAAAACATCAAGGCCGTTCATGTATTTGCGTCAAACAGTTGATTGAGACTGAACGAGCCGACAACCACCGCCGACTCGTTCTGAGAACTTTCCTACTGGATCACCACGTAATTGAGGCCCTCATCGGTCGCCACCAGCAACACCAGTTGGCGTGGACGCGCCGCGGCCAGACCCTGCAAATCGCGCAGGCTAGTGATACGCCGGTTGCCGATGCCCACGATCACATCGCCAGCGGAAAGTCCTGCCTGCGCGGCGCGACTGTTGGGGCTCACCGATGCAACGCTGATGCCACCCGTGCCCTGGCTGGCTTGTTGATCGTCCAGTTCACTAAACGTCACGCCGGCCAGGCGCGGATCGAGCTTACCGGCATCGAGCGTGGCGATTTTTGCCGGCGTCAATTGCGCGGTGACCTGTCGCGTGGCGCCGTTGCGCAACACGCTCAAGCTGACTTCGCTATTGGCTGGCAGCAGTCCTTCGGCATTGTTGAGTTCATCGGAGCTATGCAGCGGCGTACCGTTGATCGCCGTCACCACGTCACCGGTCTGCAGGCCGGCGCGATCAGCCGGCGAGCCCGGCATCACCCGCGTGACGACCGCGCCATTGTTGTCCTTCAGCCCCAGCAGCTTGGCGATGTTCGGTGTGATGTCCTGCGTCTGCACGCCCAGGCTGCCGCGACTCACCTTGCCGTGCGCGATCAGCTGCTGCATCACCTCGCCGGCGATCTTCGTCGGTATCGCAAAACCGATGCCCACGTTGCCACCCGAGGGCGACAGGATCATCGTGTTGATGCCCACCAGCTCGCCGCGCAGATTCACCAATGCACCACCGGAATTACCTGGATTGATCGACGCATCGGTCTGAATGAAATTCTGGAAACTCGATCCGCCCAATCCCGAGCGGCCCAGTGCGGAAATGATGCCCGAGGTCACCGTCTGACCCAGCCCGAACGGATCGCCCACCGCCACCACAAAATCGCCCACGCGCAACGCGGACGAATCGGCGATCGGCAGCGCCTGCAAATGATCCGCGCTGATCTTCACCACGGCCACGTCGGTGGCCGGATCGGTACCCACCAGCGTGCCTTTGACATTGCGCCCATCCTGCAGCGTCACCGTGATGTCGTCGGCGCCGCCCACCACATGATTGTTGGTAAGGATGTAACCCTTCGCCGCATCCACGATCACGCCCGAACCCAGGCTCTGTTCCACCTGCTCGCGTGGCGAGCCATTCAGGCCGAAGAACTGCCGGAACACCGGGTCATCAAAGAACGGATTGTTCACCCGTACACGCGTCTTGGTGGAAATGTTCACCACCGCCGGCGTCACGTTCTGCAACATCGGCGCGAGCGAAGGTAGTGGTTGGCCATTCACGACAGGCGGCAGTGTTGCGTGGCTACGCGTGGGCAACACAGCGATCAAGGCAATGGCGAAGGCAGCGGTAAAGCTGCGAAGGACACGGCGATGCATGAAGTCTCCTGGTCGACGATAAAAAATTCCGGCTAGTTCGACTCGGCGCCCGGCGAGCGGTTCCCGACAAGTGAGATGTAGTTAGCACTTTACATCGACCGGTCGCGGGGGTAACGTTCCCACACGTTCGCAACCACAACATGTTGTGTGGGATCGCCAGTGGATTACCCAAGCTCTGGTGCCCAGGTGAATATCGTCAGGAGGGGGCTGCCGATGCTCACGGAGTAACGCCAAACCTGGTTCACGCGCGGGGTGTGAGCCGGGGGCGATCGGGTCGTTCCCGATCAACCAGCGCAGTTCCATCTATCTATAAGAAACCAACGGGGCCGTGAGGCCATACCGGGAGGTCAGGAAGCCGATGAGCACCTTGCGTGCAACAACCGTGGGACGCGATGCCGCTGCCATTCCACTGCAGCCAGCGTCACAGGACATCTGGGATAAGAAATACCGCCTGCGCAGCAAGACAGGCGAACCGGTAGACGCTTCTATCGACGACACATGGCAGCGCGTCGCGCGCGCCTTGTCCGATGTGGAAGCCACGCCCGAATTGCGCGAGCAATGGTTCGAACGTTTTCTGTGGGCGTTGCGTCGCGGCGCGATTCCTGCCGGCCGCATCACCTCCAACGCCGGTGCGCTGGAACACAAGCCCGCCACGTCGACGATCAACTGCACCGTGTCCGGCACCATCCGCGACTCGATGGATGACATCCTCAACAAGGTGCACGAAGCAGGCCTCACGCTGAAGGCCGGCTGCGGCATCGGTTACGAATTCTCCACACTGCGTCCGCGCGGCGCATACGTCTCGGGCGCCGGTGCGTACACCAGCGGCCCGCTGTCGTTCATGGATATCTACGACAAGATGTGTTTCACCGTCTCCTCCGCCGGCGGTCGACGCGGTGCGCAGATGGGCACGTTCGACGTCAGTCATCCGGACGTGAAGGAATTCATCCGCGCCAAGCGCGAGAACGGCCGCCTGCGCCAGTTCAACCTCTCGCTGCTGATCACCGACGGCTTCATGCAGGCCGTCGAGCACGATCAGGATTGGCCGCTCGTCTTCCCTGTGCACGTTAAAGAGAAAGACGACATCGACCTCAACGATGCCGAAAAAGTCGTGTGGCGCGAGTGGCCCACCCACGAGCACTACGTCGAGCGTGAAGACGGCCTGGTCGCCTGCAAGATCTACGGCCACATCCGCGCGCGCCATCTGTGGGACATGATCATGGTCTCGACGTACGACTACGCCGAGCCCGGGTTCATCCTCATCGACAAGGTGAACGAGATGAACAACAACTGGTGGTGCGAGCACATCCGCGCTACCAATCCATGCGTCACTGCCGACACATGGGTGCAGACCGCCGACGGTCCGCGTCAGGTGCGCAATCTACTCGGTCACGGCTTTATGGCTCGCGTGGATGGCAAAGACCATGCCACCGGCGCCGATGGTTTCTTCCGCACCGCGACCAAGCCTGTGCTGGCGCTGCAGACCGAGGAAGGTTACCGACTGCGTCTCACCGACGATCATCGCGTGCGCCGCGTGTCGCGCCTTACTCGTTGGAGCGTCGATACCGAATGGTGCGCTGCTGGCGAACTGCGTGCAGGCGATCGCGTGTTGCTGAACGATCATCGCGCCAATGCGAGCTGGAGCGGTGCGCTGACCGCTGAGCAGGGTTACCTGCTTGGTTTATTGGTCGGTGATGGCACCCTCAAGCACGAGGCCGCAATCCTATCCGTGTGGCCGCAGGCCGCTGCGGTCAACGCCGTGGGTGGCTGCGGTGCGCATGCACTGATGGATGAGGCCTTGCGTTGCGCGCAGACGTTGCCGCATCGCGCTGACTTCGCCGGCTGGTCCGAAGTGCAGGGTCGTGGCGAATGGCGCATGAAGTCCGCCGCGCTGCGCGATCTCGCGCTCGAGCTGGGCATGGCGCCTGGCGACAAGGCCATCACACCCGCGCTCGAACAGGCTTCCAGCGAAGCTTATCGTGGCTTCCTGCGTGGTTTCTTCGACGCCGATGGCTCCGTGCAGGGCAGCCAAGTCAAGGGCGTGTCCGTACGTCTGGCGCAATCGGATATCGCGCGCCTGGAAGCCGTGCAGCGCATGCTGCTGCGCCTGGGCATTCCTTCGCGCATCTATCGCGACCGCCGCGAAGCAGGCAGCGCCGTGTTGCCGAATGGACAAGGCGGTTCCCGCGCTTACGCGACACAGGCCCAACACGAACTGGTTATCGCAGGCGAATCGCTGGCACGTTTCGACGAGCTGGTCGGCTTTGCCGATAGCGACAAAGCTACGCGTCTGAAGACATTGCTGGCCGGCTACCGCCGCACGCTCAATCGCGCACGCTTCGTTGCCACGGTCGAAAGCCTCCAGGCCGATGGCGTGGAAGACGTCTACGACGTGCAGGTCCCTGGCATCAATACCTTCGACGGCAATGGCCTGCACGCGCATAACTGCGGCGAACAGCCACTTCCGCCCTACGGCTCCTGCCTGCTCGGCTCGATCAACCTCACCACTTTCGTGCGCGACCCGTTCGGCCCCAAGGCACGTTTCGATTGGGACGAATACCGCGAAGTGGTGAAGATCTTCACCCGCATGCTCGACAACGTGGTGGAGATCAACGGCCTGCCGCTGGAACAGCAGCGCCACGAGATCATCTCCAAGCGTCGTCACGGCATGGGCTTCCTGGGTCTTGGCAGCACGCTCACCATGCTGAAGATGCGCTACGGCGGTGCCGAAGCCGTGGCCTTCACCGAAGACGTCTCGCGTGAAATGGCCGTCGCCGGCTGGGAAGTCGCGCTCGATCTGGCCAAGGAAAAAGGCCCAGCGCCTGTCCTTACCAAGAACTACACCGTCACCGGCGACATGCTGCGTAAGCGCCCGGAAATGGTCGAAGACGGCTACAAAGTCGGCGACTTGATTCCCGGTCGCGTGCTGCACGCCAAGTACAGCCGCTACATGCAGCGC
>CAJCJD010000188.1 GCA_903970555.1 Vulcanimicrobiota bacterium | reverse complement strand
AACGTCCATCGAAATTCTCGGGCGTGAATGGACCGAATGCGCTCGGCACATCGCGCAACACGGTCTGCGGATGCAGCACACCCTGATCGAACCCGAGCGCATAGATAAACGGTTTGAGCGCCGAGCCCGGCGAGCGCTTGGCCAGCGCGCCATTGACTTGACCGGCAATCGAGCGATCGAAATAGTCGGCCGAGCCGACCAGCGCCTTGATGCCCATATCGCGCGTATCGATCAGGATGGCTGACGCGTTGCGGATACCACGAGAGGCATTTCGCTTGACGTACAACGCAACCTGCCGCTCCAAACTGTGCTGCAGATCGAGATCGATGGTCGTGGACAACACACCACCGCGCTCATTACCGTTCATCTGCTGACTGGCCAGCACTTGTTCTACGGCATGCGGTGCCTCGAAGGGCATGCGACTGAGGGGCTTGAGCGTCAACGGCAGCACAAAAAGCGGCTTCAGCGATACATCGTGTGGATGTGTCTCAAGCCACTCTCGATATAGGCGATTGCGGGCATCGGACAGGCCATTGCTGATAAGCGCATCATTCGCACCCTGCCCGGCCAGCAAACGGCGCGAGGGATCTTGCGGAATAACGGCTAACGTTAATGCTTCGGGCAAGGTGAGTTGGCTGGCTGGCTTGCCGAAATACACAAGACTGGCCGTGCCCACGCCCTGCACGTTGGCGCCGTAAGGTGCGTCGTTGAGGTACGCCTCCAGAATCTGATGCTTGGAATAAAACAGTTCAAGCTGCAACGCACGAGTTATCTGCCGAAGTTTGCCCATGGGCGTGCGCGTGTTGAGCCCCCACAGCAATCTTGCCAATTGCATGCTGATGGTCGAACCGCCTTGAGGCGAGCCATGCCGCACATACGTCACCCACGCACCGCGTAGCAACCCGTAGGGGTTGAAGCCGGGATGCCATCGGTACCAGCGATCTTCATGCAGCAAGACACCATCGACCAACTGCGGTGAAATGTCCTGCAGCGGAACCCACAAACGGTACTGCTGATCGCTGGCCAAGGTCAGTCGCAGCAATCGCGCCTTGTCGTCGTAAACGGCTGTGGACGATGGTAGCCAGCCGCGCAAAGACGAATGCGGCCAGAGCCTGCAGCCTACAAGCACTGCAACAACGATGACCGCAGCAACAAGCCAGTTCTGCCAACGCGCGATCCAGCGCGCAAACAGTTTCAGTAACGTATGAATGGAACGTAGCATATCGATAAGGCGATGCCCTCTCATCGGAATGAGAGGGCATCGCACATGCTCAGGGCTTGTCTACGACCGTTAACGTGGTGCCACCGGGTGACCGGGCCTGTATCGCACGGTCGTACATCGACTCGGCGTACGCCGGCGGCACGGCGAACTTACCGGCGTTAGTCGCCCGGATGCGATAGACGAACTCATGCACATCCGATGTAGCCGTTCCATAGATCACCACGCGATCCTCGCGAATATCGGCATAGTCCAGCTGCCACGTCGACTGCGACAAACCGATTGGCGAACGCCAGGCCGGCGCAGCGGCTTGATTGTCGTTCCCGGCGTTGGCGGTATCGTCGTTGCCGCTATTCGAGCTGTCGTTGCCCTGCTGGTCCGTCACGACCGGTGGCGGCTCGATCACCGGTTCAAAGCCGCCCGGCAGCAAATCGACCACTGCAACGTTACCGACACCATCGTCACCGGTTGCGCGAATCCTGACATGGACATCTATCTCTTCGCCCACGGTAATGGTGTCGATCGGCTTGCCTTGCGCATCGGTGTAATCGCGAACGACCTCGATCCCGTTCTTGATCGCCGTCGCCGGTTGTGTGCGGTCGTAACCACCCTGGCTTGCCACATGCCAGGCAGGTAGCGTGCTCTGGTTGATGAAGCGCAACTTGGTGGCCGACGCATCCCAAGATCCGGCCTGCAGAAGATCGCCCTGAATGCTCGCGATCGACTTTACGCTGCCATCGGCATGCACTTCCTGGATGCCTAGTTTGTCCAGCTCGGTCGCGGTTTGGCTGGCATAGCTATCCAACGCAAGGATCGTCATGGACGATGAAAGCGTGTTGTAGTCGCCGTGCGACAGCGGCCAAGAGATATTTTCGAATACCCGTGACGGCAATGCCTTTACGCGATCCGGGAAGTGCTTGGCAAGCAGATACAACACGCTGGCGTCGCGGACGAGAGGATCGTAGTAATAGCCGTAGATGAAATTCTCGTTCGCTTGCGAACGCACCAACGCCTTCTCCGGCCCCGCCATCAAACGATTGGCTTCGTCATCCTGCTTCAGCAATTTGTAGGAGGCGGCGAGCCAAGCTGCTGCGAGGTCGTTCTTCCAATCGTTGGGATAAGCCTCCTGCAAGCGTTTCTGGATTGATGCCAAGGCGTTGGTCGTGACGTTGCCCTGGCGAGTTAGCAGATAGGCTGCATACGCACGCTGACGCAGCTTATCCATCGAATCCATGCCATCGTTGCTGGCAAGTTGTTGCAGGTACTTGTTGCCGGCATCGAGCATGTCCTGCGGAACGGGCGTCCCGCGATCGCGTGCTTCAAGCAGGAAATTCATGGCGTAATCCGAGACGAAAGGCTCCGAATCGGGCGTGGCGGCCCACAGTCCGAAACCACCCTCGCTGTTTTGGCGCGCATGCAACACGTCCAGCAACTTCGATACAGCTTCCGCGCTGCTGATCTTTTGATCGCCTTGTTCGCCGAATGCCGGCTGCAAGGCGTGCGCAAACACCGGCACCTGCGGCCACTTGGCCACGATAAGGCGCGGCATTGCCATGCTCACGACCTGCTCGCTGCAGTAATTTTGGTAGTTGACCAGATAACTGGTGATGCCTTGTGCCAGAACCACCGGCAACGGTGAGATGGCAGCATCGCGCGATGCGTAGGCGTCGAACATCGGCCGCAACGACGGCATCTCGATCTGGCTACGCGTAGCGACCTGGCCTAGGTCGACCTGCGTGCGATACGCCGATGCGGGACGCACCGAAACATCCACGGCCTGGCTGGCCGATTTGCCTGCATAGGCGGCCGTAAATGCCAGGTGACCCGAACCAAGTTGTTCGGTCGCCTTGAGGTGGAATTTCACAACGCCTTCGCGCATTTCACCGAGGCTCACATCCTGCGTCGACGCTCCAACGACCTGCAATTGCGGGCCGGTTTTCAAGGTCACCGCGACCGGCACTTGTTTACCGCCCAACCCGGTGAGGTTGTTAGCAACACCCACGCTGACGTCGACCTCATCGCCAGGAGCCAGCGTCGTCGGCACATTTGGTGATAGGACGAAATCGCCGCGCACCGTCGTTGCACCCTCATAAGTACCTACACGATCGGGCGATACGGCCACCGCCATCACGCGCAGCTTGCCGTTGAAGTAATCGGGCACCGTATAAGTGAAATCCTTATCTCCATCGACATCGACGATGCCCGACCAGAACACCACCGGCTTGTCGCGCTTGCGCTTGAACGGATTGAGCTGGCGACTGAGCGCCGCATCCGCATCGCCACCCGGTGCCGCGGCGGATGCCATGAGCTTCTCGAAATCCGGAAGAATCAGGTCAAGGATTTGCGAGGTCTGCACTTCCAGCATCTTTTTGCGGAAGAAGAACGCCAGCGGGTCGCCCAACTTGTAGCGAGCCACCTGCAAGATGCCCTCATCGACGGCAAACACCACGGCCTTGGTCGGATGATCCGCATGCAACTTGAACGTGACTGTCTCACCCGGCTTAACCAAACCGGGTGCGTCGACAGTGACATGATCACGACGCGCATCCAGGTTTACCGAGAACGGCACTACGCCATAGCTCAGCGGACTCATGAAGATTTCATCCGATGACGGATCGCGAACGAATTGCACGCTGATGTAGCCGTTACCCTCGAAATCCTTGGGCAGTGTGATGTGTTGCACCGAGCTTGTGGTATCGGCATGGAACCACGCATGCGCATAGACCTTGTCGCGCTCGATGGTGATCAAGCCGCTGCCCGCATAAGGCGCATGGATCGAGATATTGATAGTGTCGCCCGGGTTGTAATCGGATTTCTCCAAGCTCAACTGCAACTCGGCGTTGCGATCCAACGAGCGCGACAAATTGGCAGCACCTGCCACCGAGTAAGTCACGCGGTTGACCTCGATGCGATCGCTGCCGCGCAGGATCACCAATGCGTAGTTGCCTGGTTTATCCGTGGGCAATGCGTAATCGAGGCCGCCGGCTGGGATGAGCAGGGGCTGCTCGTTGACCGGAATTTCCTTGAGGCGCGACTCGTATTTGTAGACACCCGAATCCTGCTTGGTCAGCACGGAGACGTAACGACGCTCGATCAACTGAGCCTTCAGTCCGTCCAGCTTGATCGACTTGGCCTGCGGATCAATTGCCACCAGATGCACTTTGCGCACGGCGTTGCGATCGACGTAATCAAGGCTGTCGTCGCTTCGATACCCCACTAGCCAATCGTTGCTGGAAACCAAGGTCTGCGCAGCAGCGGCGACGCTACGTCCACCATCAGCTTCGTGAGCCTTGACGAGGAAATACAGCTGATACGTGGCATCGGCGTATTTCTTCAGATCGAGATTGAACTCGGCGTGGCCTTTATCGTCGGTTTTACCGTCCTGCAGGGCTTCGTCGTAACCGTCTTTGGCACGACGCGTATCGTAGAAGTGATAGTCGGGCCAGCTGTGGAACGCCGGCCACGCGGGGCGCAGCGTTAACGAGGCTTCGACGCGGCGATCGGCTGCAGGCGTTCCGAACAGGTTCTGCGCGTCGACCAGGCCCTTGAGGTTATCAGGCTTGACCCATCCTTCAGGCACTTGGCTGGATAGCTTCGCCTCGACCTTCATGCGATCGGGTAGGAACTCCTTTACCTGCACGGTCGTATTGCCGATCTGCGTGTCGGCCTTGCCGTCGCGCACGATGTAGAGATTCACCGTCCACGTGCCGGTAGGCGCCGTTTCGGAGGGCGTGTAGGCCAGCTCGCCGAAACCCGAATCATCCATCTTCAGTGGAACCTGTTTCACGGTTACGCCGCGTGGATCGACGATGTCAGCTTCAAGCGGGATACCGGCAACATCGCGCGTCCAACTTGCGGCCCTGACGATCAGGCCGACGTGAATGTCATCGCCGGGCCGGTAGATGCCGCGATCAGAGAACAGATAGGCGGAAAGCGTGCCCGGATTGACCGCACTGGCTTCGCCGCCGATATCGAAACGCGAGAAGTCGAGCTGGCGATCATTGCCGCCGACGGGCAGGAATGAAAGATCATCGGCCTTGCTGATGATGTAGAGCGCAGGACGCTTCTCGCGATCAAGTCCCTTGAAGGTCGGGAAATGCACCGTGCCATCCGCGCCAGTGGATTGCGTGAAGAGTGTTTGGCCATTGACGGCCAGCACCGACACGCTGGCGCCTGCGACGGGCTGTCCTGTGTGTATGGATTGCACGAACACGTCTTGGCTGCCGTCAAGCGCACGCTTGACCAACATGCCTAGATCGGTAACCACAATCAGGCGGCTATCTTCGGCTGCCTCATTGGCATCCGTGTCGGCGCCAGCATCGTCATTGGACGTATCGGCATCCGGTTGTGCGCCAGTCGGCGGTGGTGCAATACCTTGCTGCGCGATGGCTTTGGCCTTGGCGGCGTCATCAGCCTGCTTTTTCGCCGCCGCAGGATCGAAATCATAAAGATGCAGCAGGAAGACACCACGTTTGCCGCTTTGCAAATATTGGCTTAGATCGACACCTTCGTAATGCGCGTGCGCGGGATCGCCCGTTGGGAAAGACCGCTTGATTTCATAGCGCTCGACGATGTGTTCTTCGCCGAAGCCTTCCATCAGTTGCGGATGGCTATAGTCGCCCTGATTCAGGCTGACCAGATGCTGCAGCTGATCCGGCAGCACACGACCGATCTGCAAACGCATGCCAGGCATGTTGCGCGAAACAACAGATATACGCTTGCTGCCGCTGAGCGAAAGCAGCGATCCATCGGCCATGAAATGCAGTAGTTTGGGGTAATCTGGCACGGTAACCACCTCGGTTACCGGTTGACCAAGCACGTAACCGCCGAATGATTTCAGGCCTTTGTCGACGCGCACATAGATCCGCTGGCCTGGATCGGCATGGAACTTGAAACTCTGTAGCGGCTGGTAGTCGTTTTCGGTGGGAACCACTTCCAGTGGCAGTTGCTGCGATTTGCGCAGCGTATCGTTGCCGACTTCGCCAGCACTCCAATCGTAGAGACTGTCTTGCGGGTTATCCGCGCCGGGCTTTTGCGCCGGCAAGACCCACGCATGAATTAGCCCAGCCAGTTCGCTATCGCGTACCGCGCCGCTGACATTGATGACGAGCACCTGTTCGGGTTCGTATTTGTCGTTGTCGACCAGCGTGGGACTGATGTCCTGCACCGCGAGGCTATAGAGGCCCGGAACGCGCACGTTGGTATTTAGTTCGGCATTCGTTCCATCGCCGCCGCGCGTGCTGCGCACGCCGCTGTCGATTTTCACCGTCACTGCACCATCGTCCCGCGGCAGATCGAGCGGTTGCGAGTGGATCCAGGCGTGAAGTTTGTATTGGTCGTACGTGACGCTGTACTTCAGCGGTGTGCTGGAGCTGTCGCCCCTACCCGCCAATGTCAGAGCGATACGCTTTTCGAATTGGGCGGTATCGACTGGGTAATTGAAATCGACCCCGACGATGGTCTTCTTGGCGGTTGGGTCCTGCGGATCCTGATAGAACTCACGCTGGTCCAACGTGGCCTTGAAAGGCTGGGTATCGAAATCGAAATGATCATCGGCTAGCAGCACATGATGCGCAAACGCCTGTTGCACGTCGAAACGTACCTTATAGTGCTGCCCGACCGGCCAGTCCGCTGCGGGGGTGAAGCGAAGGGTGCGGTCATCCACCCACGTCCACTGCCCCTTCGTGTCGGGCTGCATCGTGATGCCCGCTGTTACGGGCTTTCCGACCAGTTCAATCGGCGCCGCCGACGCGGAAAAATTCAGCTCAAGCGGGTGGATCACCAGCGGCAGCTTGGTGTAGTCGGTGATCTCCGGTGTATTCACCTGCCAAGTAATGCGCACCGGCTCATGCGGGCGCGGGCGATGCTTATACCATTGCCAGCCGAACCAACCTCCGGCAGCAATCAGCGCGCACAGCGCGAGAATCCCCGCCGAATGCAGCGGGCGACGCCGTACCGCGTGCATCCAGCCTGGCGCGGACCAAGTGACCTGGCCGACTAACGGTCCAAGTATCCAGGCCAACGCACTGAGAAGGCCACGTACCAATCGTACGGGCAGCAAAAGCAGAAAGCGCAGCAAATCCATAATGCCTTCCGATGTTTAATCCGTTAGATAACCACGGCGTGTTGCACGTCGTGGCGTTCGTCCACCAGTTGGGGAGGCGCATGCCGGACGGCACGAACCCATTACGAACACGATTCCCCATGCACATGCTGCTTTGGAAAGATGGCAGCTTGCGGTCACGATTCTGACACGGCCGGGCGGCTCAGGGCATCAGAAATGGCAGGCTTAATCAGTCAGCCTGCCGCCTACATGAATCGGAGTTTGGCGCCTATTGCTGGCTGATGAAATCACGAACCGTCTGGGCGAGTGCCGGATCTTGCATGGCCATGTGCATCGTCGCCCGAACCAGCCCCGCCTTGTTACCGCAGTCGAAACGTGTGCCCTCGAAGCGGTAGGCAAGCACCTTGCCCTGCTCGGTCAGCAACGCCTCGATGGCATCGGTAAGCTGGATCTCACCGCCTGCGCCGGGCTTGGTCTGCTCGAGCAATTGGAAGATGCGGCCCGGTAGTACATACCGACCAACGACGGCGAGGTTGGAAGGCGCATCCGCCGGCTTGGGTTTTTCGACCATGAAGCGGATACGGGCGCTGCGTGCATCGATCGGCTCGGCGTCGACGATGCCGTATTTGTCGGTCTGGTCGTGAGGGACTTCCTCGACCGCAATCACGCCTGCCTGTTCGGCGTCCGCCAGTTCGGCCATCTGGCGCAGAGCGCCTTTGCCGCGATTCCAAATCAGGTCGTCGGGCAACACGACGCCAAACGGCTCATCACCCACCACGGGCTTAGCGCACAATACGGCATGGCCCAAGCCGAGGGCTTCGGGCTGCGTCACGAAGATCGCCCGAACATGCTTAGGCAACGTGCCCTGCACCAACGCAAGCAATTCGTCCTTGCCTTTCTCCTGCAGCTTCGCCTCCAGCTCGTAGGCTTTGTCGAAGTAGTCGGCGATGGCGTGCTTATAGCGGTTGGTGACGAACACCAGCGTATCGGCACCCGCGTCCACTGCCTCATCGACCGCATATTGGATCAGGGGCTTGTCCAGAACAGGCAACATTTCCTTGGCGACGACCTTCGTGGCCGGCAGAAAACGCGTACCGAGACCAGCCACCGGGAACACCACCTTGCGCAAAGGCTTGCTCACTCACTTCTCTCCCATTTCGTTGCGGCGAATCGACACTACATTGCCAGGTTGAGCGACATCGCTCCAGCAGAACGACGGAAGCAGATTGGACACGCAGTGCCGTAGCTCTTCTTCATCGTAATTGCGCACAGCTTCGGTGGCCTTGGCCATTTGGGCCTGCAGCAGTTCCCATGAAACGGGACGATGCTGCGCCAGGAAAATCTTGTTGTGGGTCGTCGCGCTGTAGTTTTCCAGCGGGTGGAAAAGCTCTTCGAACAATTTCTCGCCCGAGCGCAGACCGGTGTAGACGATCGGGATCTCGGTGCCCGGCTTCTTGCCAGCCAGCCGAATCATTTGCTCGGCGAGGTCGCGGATTTTCACCGGCTCGCCCATGTCGAGCGCAAAGATCTCGCCGCCCTTGCCCAGCGCGGAGGCTTGCAGGATCAACTGCGTGGCCTCCGGAATGGTCATGAAGTAACGCGAGATTTCCGGGTGCGTTACCGTCACCGGGCCACCCGCCTGAATTTGCTGACGGAACAGCGGTGCCACCGATCCAGCCGAATCCAGCACGTTACCGAATCGCACGGTGATGTAATGTGTATTCGAATGAGCGTTGAGGTTCTGGCACCAGATTTCAGCAATGCGTTTGCAGGCTCCCATGACGCTGGTGGGATTGACAGCCTTGTCAGTGGAGATCAGTACAAAGCATTCCACCCGCGTCTCGCTGGCAAGATCAGCGACCGTGCGTGTCGCCAGCACATTGTTACGAACCGCAGTGCGAAGCTGGCCCTGCAGCATCGGCACATGTTTGTAAGCGGCCGCATGGAAAACCACCTGCGGCATCATCTCGGTAAACAACCGGCGCATGGCGATGGGATCGCCGCAATCGGCAAGCACGCTGTTGAGCAGCAGTTCTGGATAAGCCCCGCGTAATTCCTGCGAGATTTGATAGAGGTTGTACTCGCACGATTCCACGATGGTGAGCGCATGCACACCGAGTCGTGCAACCTGACGGCATAACTCCGAACCAATCGAACCGCCACCGCCCGTCACCAGCACCGGGCGCCCCGTCAGCGTCTCGCGAATCCTGGTCCAATCCAGCTCCACAGCGTCACGGCCGAGCAGATCCTCGATCGATACTTCCTTGATCTGATTGAACTGGGCACGCCCTGCAACGACATCCTCGAGCTTGGGCACGGTGCGATATGGCAGACCGGTTCGATCGCACAGCTCCACAACTTGCCGCATTTGCCTGGCGCTTGCGCCGGGCAATGCAATCAGCAGCATTTGGACGGCTGCTTCCTTGGCCACATCAGGAAGCTGCTCCAGCGTACCGAGCACAGGCTTGCCATTGATACGCGCACCGCGCAGTGAGCGCTGATCGTCCACGAATCCCACGACCACGTAACGGCTGTCGCGATGCAAATCGCGCGCAAGCGCCTCAGCGGCGCGATCCGCGCCGACGATCAAGACGCGTTGCGTCTTGGCATTCATGAACAGGTCGATCCGGCTGTCCTTCCAAAAGCGATAGGCCAGTCGCGGCGTGCCAAGGAACAAAGCGAGCACAAATGGATACAGCAGCAAGACCGAGCGCGGTACGCCTTCAAGGCGGCCATAAAGGAACAACGCGACACCGATCGCCACCGTACCGACAATGGCCGCGCGCAGGATATTCCACAGATCCGGCAAGCTGGCGAAGCGCCACACGCCCTTGTAGAGACCCGTCCAGGCGTAGATCAGCCCTTGCACCAGTAGCACGATCGGAAATTCGAGGAAGCCGAAAGTGACCGGTAGCTGCGGGTCCATGGCGTAGCGCAATTCTTTGGCGACCCACCACGCAAGCGTCGTGATCAGCAGGTCGTGCAAAACCACGGCCACTCGGGGATGAACAATACCGACCCAATTACGTATGGACATGACGAACCTTGTATCGATCTCGCCGGATCAAGCGATGTTTGACGACGAGCCAAACCACCGCAGCGATCGCATAAGTGACGATGCAGGCAACAAGCCCCATCCTTGGTCTCCCGAACGCCAGCGCCGCGAAGGGCGCCGCCACTAGCAGATTCCACCCCAAATACCAGACCGCTCCCACGGTATGCGTATGGCCCCTGCGCACGATCCATTGGTACAAATGTTCGCGATGCGCAGTGTACCAGCGGCGCCCCCGAAGGATACGGATCAAGAGGGTAAGGCTGGCATCCGTCATGAAAGCTGAACTGAGGATCAGGGCCGGCCATAACAGCGCCATGTTGAGCCGCCAAAGCATCGCGCTGAGCGCGAACAAAAGCAGCCCGACACCGCCACTGCCTACGTCCCCCATGAAGATTCGTGCGGGGGAGCGGTTGTAGCACCAAAACCCCAGGCAGGCAGCCGCCACGCATGCCGATGCGCCGGCCAATGCAAGCTGCCCTATCCCCCATGCCAGCATGGCAAGGCCGCAGGCCACGAAGATGCCCTGCTGAGCCAGCAAGCCATCAATGCCGTCCATGAAATTGTGCAGGTTGATGCTCCAAGCGCCGGCCAGCACCAACACGGGCAACCAGAACCAACTTGGCCCGTGGGTCAGCAATGCCGAGGAAAACAAGGCGGCCGCCGCTATTTGAACGCCGAAGCGTGGGAGCACTGGCAAGGAGTGGTGATCGTCCCACCATCCGATCAATGCGACCAGAACAATCGCCGTGAACAAGGTGAAGACGACGTATAAGGGCCAGGATGGGGGCACGTAGATCAAGCACACCGGCATGGTCAGCAACACCGCCACGATGATCCCAATGCCGCCGCCACGCGGTGTCGGCAGCTTGTGCGAGCGCCGCTGACCCGGCTGGTCGTACATGCCTCGACGATGCGCGTAGGCAATCGCCGCGCGCACCACTGCTAGGGCAACAACGAAAGCAATCAGTACGGCGAACGCCATCGGCACATCTGCAGCCACGACGGCGTCACTCATTGGCCACACCATGAATGGGCCTGATCGTGCTCCATCCCTTGCAGCTGGGACACTGCCAGTGATGCGCCTTGGTGCCGAAGCCGCAATGACTGCAGCGATACATCGCCTGCCCTTCAAGCAATTTTCGAGTGAGGTCGCGCAGGATCAGAAAATTCTCCCGCGCCTCGCCTTCGATCTTGTCCATCGTGGCGTCGATCAAGGCCATCAGGCCACGCACCGAAGGACGTTGCCGCAGTTGCGAGGTGAGGAATTCGATGGCCGGCTTTTCGCCGTCACGCTGTTCGTACAGATGCGTGAGCGCCAGCACCGGTGAAATGCCGTGATACCGAGCCAGGATATCGCGCAAGAAACGTTCGGCACGTTCCATCTGGCCGGAACGTGCGTAGCTGTCCAGCAGAGGCGGCAAGATTTCCGGCACAAAAGCGATATCCGCACCCACCGCGCGCTCGTATACATCGACGGCATCGGCGTGACTGCCTTCCTCCGCATGCAGTCGACCGGTAAGCATGAAGGCTCGAACGCAATCAGGTTGACACGCGAATGCGTGCTGAAGGTATTCACGCGCCTCGGCACGTGCGCCGTGTTGGCGCGCCTGTTCCGCGAGTTCGCAATAGAACTGCGCGATGGTGGTTTCTTCCTCTTCGCCGGTCATCGTTTCCAGACGGCGAGCATGCTCAATGGCTTTGTGCCAGTCGCGCTCGTGTTGGTAGATCGCGATCAGATGGCGTAAAGCCGATGGCGCATGCGCGTTCATCGCCACCAAGTCGGAGAACAACGCCTCGGCGCGGTCGAGCAGACCTGCGCGCATGTAGTCTTCGCCCAGTTCGAGCAAAGCCACGGTCTTCATGCCCTCGGACAAGCCGGGCCGAGAGACCAAATGTTGATGAAGACGGATGGCTCGATCCACTTCGCCGCGACGCCTGAATAGGTTGCCTAATGCTAAGTGCGTTTCTACGGTGTCTCGGTTGTATTCGGCGAGCTTGAGGAAGACCTCAATAGCTTTGTCCTGCTCCTCATTGAGCAGGTAATTCAAGCCGCGGAAGTAATCCGAGGACAGTTCACTGACCTGCGCTCCCGAGCGCCGCACACCCGCCCGGCGGGCGGTCCACCAGCCACTCAGAAAAGCCGCCGGTATGAGTAAGGCCACCAGCGCATAGAAAATGCTCATGGTGTCTTTGACGCCTTCGCGCCCTGAGCTTTTGCAATACGCCGTCGCTCATGGCGATGCCGCGTCGTGACGCCCAACCATGCGGTCAAGCCGCCGAGGACCCAGCCTAGCGCCAGCATGGCAAGCAAGGCAGCCCCTTTTGGAACCTGGATACGTGCAAACGCGAGGTCGTAGCCAACGAGGTCCGCGTTGAGCGCCCCGAGTACCACTCCCCCGGCGATGAACAGTAGCAATAGCAGCATAACGATCAGTCGCATCGCACGACTTTACCTGATTGACTGTAGGCGGCACAGACATTCGCGCATGTCGATTCAGCCTTGGTCATCGTTTGTTGCCGCCCAAAAAAAGAAAGGCAGGATCGGCCATGGGCCGCCTGCCTGTCGGAATAAGGAATAAGCAAGAAGCGGTCAGCCGCCTTGTTGCTCCAAATGCATGTTGACGCGCTCACGCAGCTCTTTGCCTGGCTTGAAATGCGGAACGTGTTTGCCGGGCAGCGCGACCGCGTCGCCAGTCTTTGGATTGCGGCCCATGCGCGGCGGCCGGTAATGCAGCGCAAAGCTGCCGAAGCCGCGTACCTCGATGCGCTCGCCTGTGGACAGTGCCTGACTCATCTGTTCGATGACGTTCTTGACCGCCAGCTCGACGTCGCCAAACGCAAGGTGGGTCTGGCGCCTTGCCAGCGCCTCAATTAGCTCGGATTTGGTCATGGTCCCCAATGTCCGTGACGTGGAACGAGATGGGGCGGCGAAAAACGCCGCCCCACTGCAAGCACTTATCAGTCAGCCTTGTTGAGCTGCTCTTTGAGCAGCGCACCAAGCTTGGTCGTGCCACCGGACGCGGACGAATACTCGGCCATGACGTCTTGCAGCTCTTCCTCGTCCTTGGCGCGGATCGACAGCGAGAGCTGACGACCCTTACGGTCCATGCCAGTGAACTTGGCTTCGACCTTGTCACCCACTTTCAGATGCTGGGTGGCATCGTCGATGCGCTCCTTGGCGATATCGCTGGCACGCAGGTAACCCTCGATGCCGTCGCCCAGGTCGATCACCGCACCCTTGGCGTCCACTTCCTTCACGGTACCGTTGACGATGGTGCCGCGTGTGTGGGTGGCCATGAAGTGACCGAACGGATCCTGCTCCATCTGCTTGATGCCGAGGGAGATGCGCTCGCGCTCCGGATCCACGGCCAGCACCACCGCTTCGATCTCGTCGCCCTTCTTGAAGTTGCGAACGAGGTCTTCGCCCGATGCCTGCCAGGAGATGTCGGACAGATGCACCAGACCATCGATGCCGCCATCCAGACCGATGAAGATGCCGAAATCGGTGATCGACTTGATCTGACCGGACACCTTGTCGTTCTTCTTGTGCATCGCTGCGAACGCTTCCCAAGGATTGGAACGCGTCTGCTTGATACCCAGCGAGATGCGGCGACGCTCTTCATCCACGTCCAGCACCATCACTTCGGTTTCGTCGCCGACCTGCACAACCTTGGCCGGGTTGACGTTCTTGTTGGTCCAATCCATTTCGGAGACGTGGACCAGGCCTTCGACGCCCGGCTCGATCTCAACGAAGCAACCGTAGTCGGTGACGTTGGAGACCTTGCCGAACAGACGGCTGCCAACCGGATAACGACGCGAGATGTTGACCCACGGATCGTCGCCCAGCTGCTTCAGGCCCAGCGAAACGCGGTTGCGCTCGCGGTCGTACTTCAGCACGCGGACGTCCAGCTCGTCGCCGACGTTGACGACTTCGGACGGATGACGCACGCGCTTCCACGCCATATCGGTGATGTGCAGCAGACCGTCGATACCGCCCAGATCCACGAACGCGCCGTAGTCGGTGAGGTTCTTGACGGTGCCCTTGACCACAGCGCCTTCGGTCAAACGTTCCAGCAGCTTCTCGCGCTCTTCGGAGAACTCGGTCTCGACGACGGCGCGGCGGCTGACGACAACGTTGTTGCGCTTGCGGTCAAGCTTGATGATCTTGAACTCGAGCGCCTTGCCCTCGAGGTAAACCGGATCGCGCACGGGACGCACATCAACCAGCGAGCCCGGCAGGAATGCGCGGACGTCCTTGATGTCGACCGTGAAGCCACCCTTGACCTTGCCGGAGATCATGCCGGTGATGGTCTCTTCCTTGTCGAACGCCTGCTCCAGGTCGTCCCACACCATCGAGCGCTTGGCTTTCTCGCGCGACAGCTTGGTCTCGCCGAAACCGTCTTCGAGTGCATCGAGGGCAACCTTCACCTCGTCACCCACCTGCACTTCCAACTCGCCCTTCTCGTCCTTGAACTGCTCGATCGGGACGATGCCTTCGCTCTTCAGGCCAGCGTTGATCAC
The DNA here is from genome assembly GCA_903970555.1 of Vulcanimicrobiota bacterium. Taxonomy (GTDB): domain Bacteria; phylum Pseudomonadota; class Gammaproteobacteria; order Xanthomonadales; family Rhodanobacteraceae; genus Dyella_B. Next base: position 16,078 of record CAJCJD010000188.1, on the reverse strand, counting down.
GACGACGTCGTTGCGGATTTCCACAACGATACCGGTGACGATCGCGCCCGGCTTCAGCTTGGAGATGGCCTGTTGGCTCTGTTCAAACAGTTCGGCAAAACTTTCAGTCATGTTGATTCCAGAAATAAGAAAAGGCCCGTAACCCTGTGTACGCCGTCGGATGTTTTGCGCACGGGCGAGGCCCACCGGTTGTGGGTGTCTTTGGGATCACTCCCTCGGCACCGTTGACCAAAACCCCATGCCGCGACATGGAGCACCAAAGCCGCCGCAAACCGCTGTTACGGTTTTACGACGGCCAAAACTTTAGCGACCACATCCTCGATCCCCATGCCAGTGGTATCTACCAGCAGTGCATCGCGGGCGGGCTTGAGCGGCGCAACGGCTCGCGAGGCATCGCGGGCGTCACGCGCTTCAATTTCGCTCTGAAGGGATGCAAGTGTAACGCTTAGCCCCTTTTCCTTCAACTGCTTATAGCGCCTTTTCGCCCTTTCGGCGGCACTGGCGGTCAGGAACACCTTGAACCGCGCATCGGGAAAGATCACCGTGCCCATGTCGCGCCCGTCGGCCACCAGCCCCGGCGCCTTGCGGAAGCTCAGCTGCAGCGCCACCAGCGCCTGCCGCACGGAAGGCACCGAGGCGATCGCCGAGGCCGCTGCACCCGCCGTTTCGGTACGAAGCTCGTCTGTGGCGTCGTGGCCGTTTACAATGACCCGTGTTTCGCCCCCATCCGGCGCGGCACGAAACTGGATCTTGGTGGTTTCCGCGCAGCGGGTCACCGCTTCCGCATCGGATAGATCCAGCCCTGCCGCCCCCGCCGCGTAGCCAACCGCTCGGTATAGCGCACCGGAATCCAGCAGCCGCCAGCCCAGGTGCTCGGCGACCAGCCGGCTGATCGTGCCTTTGCCTGATCCGGATGGTCCGTCGATGGTGAGAACGGGCGCAGGCGGACTCGTTTGCATGGACTGACCTGATGGCACGGGAAGTGCTTAGCTTAACGCGTTTACAGGGGTTCCAAGCGCATGCTTACCGGTTCTCACTCCACTAACTTGTCGTATCAGCTACCCGCTATGAATGATCTCCAACGCGAGTTCGAGCAAGCCGCAGGGGACATCAAGCGACTAGGCGAACGCCCCGACAACGACACCCTGCTGAGGCTTTACGCCCTCTACAAGCAAGGCCAGGATGGGGACGTACACGGCTGCCAGCCCGGCTTTTTCGACTTCATCGGCACCGCTAAGCACGAAGCGTGGGGGCTGCTGAAAGGCATGTCGCAAGAGGAAGCCAAGCGGGAATACATTTCGCTGGTACGACAATTGCTGACCTGACGGGATAGGTGTCGCGCGAGGGCCACTTGCGCCCACGACGAATAGTCGGCACATTCATACGATCGTTTGAAGCCGGTCGCCGCATGAACTACCCGCATCTGTTCGCCCCCCTCGCGCTGGGTCATATCACCCTGCCCAACCGCATCCTGATGGGCTCGATGCACACGGGGCTGGAGGACAAGGCCGCCGACTTCGACAAACTCGCCGTGTATTTCGCCGATCGAGCGCGTGGCGGGGTCGGCTTGATCGTGACCGGCGGCATTGCGCCCAGCATCGAGGGCTGGCTCAAGCCGATGGGCGGCCGCCTGACGCTGCCCTGGCACAAACCACGGCATCGCAAACTCACCCGTGCCGTGCACGCCGAGGGCGGTCGCATCTGCATGCAGATTCTGCACGCCGGCCGCTACGGCTATCACCCGCTTTCCGTCGCGCCGTCGCGCATCAAATCGCCGATCACTCCCTTTACGCCACGCGCACTCGGTTCGCGTGGCGTGGAGCGCACGATCAACGACTTCGTGCGCTGCGCCAAGCTTGCGCAAGATGCCGGCTACGACGGCGTCGAAGTGATGGGTTCGGAAGGCTATCTGATCAACCAGTTCATCGCTGCACGCACCAATCAACGCAACGACGACTGGGGCGGCGACGCCGAGCGACGCATGCGTTTCCCGGTGGAAATCGTGCGGCGCATGCGCGCAGCGGTAGGGCCGAATTTCATCATCATCTATCGCCTTTCGATGCTCGACCTTGTCGAAGGCGGCCAAGACTGGCAAGACATCGTGACTCTGGCCAAGGCCATCGAGGCGGCTGGTGCTAGCGTGATCAACACTGGCATCGGCTGGCACGAAGCGCGCGTGCCGACCATCGTCACCAGCGTGCCGCGAGCGGGTTTTGCGTGGGTGACGAAGAAGCTCAAAGGCGAGGTGTCGATCCCGCTGATCACCACCAATCGCATCAACATGCCCGACGTGGCCGAACACATTATCGCGAGCGGCGAAGCCGATATGGTGTCGATGGCGCGCCCCCTGCTCGCCGATCCGGATTGGGCGGTAAAGGCAAAAGCGGGCCGCAGCGAACGTATCAACACATGCATCGCGTGCAACCAAGCTTGCCTCGATCACGTCTTCCAGAATAAGCGTGCAAGTTGCATGGTCAATCCACGTGCATGCCACGAGACGGAGCTGCAGATCGTTCCTGCCAAAGTTCGCAAGCGCATCGCAGTGGTCGGCGCGGGGCCGGCCGGCATGGCCTGCGCGTCGACGCTGGCCGAGCGCGGTCACGACGTCACGCTGATTGATGGCGCCAACGAAATTGGCGGTCAATTCAACTATGCAAAGCGTATTCCGGGCAAGGAAGAATTCCAGGAGACGCTGCGCTACTTCCGCCAGCGCCTGATCGACACCGGCGTACGCATGCGATTGGGTGAAATCGCCGATGCAGCGTCAATCAAAGCTGCGGGTTTTGAGGACGTGGTGATCGCCACAGGCATCACACCACGCAAAATCGGCTTCCCCGGCAGCAACGACGCACGCGTTCTAAGCTATCTCGACATCCTCGCGCACAACACCTTGGTTGGGCATCGCGTAGCCATCATTGGCGCCGGCGGTATCGGCTTCGATGTCGCAGAATTTCTCACCGAACATGCGCCCTCACCCACGACCGACATAGCGCGATGGACGCGCGAATGGGGCGTGGATATGCAACTGGAGCAACGCGGAGGCCTCAAACCACCGCAGCCTGAAGCGCCGGCACGACAAGTCTGGCTACTGCAGCGCACCGAAGGCCGCCCCGGCGGACGCTTGAACAAAACCACTGGCTGGGTTCACCGCGCCACTCTGAAAAACAAGCAAGTCATCATGCTCGGCGGCGTTACCTACGATCGCTTTGATGATCAGGGGCTACATATCACCGTAGATGGTCAGCCACAGGTGTTGCCGGTTAACCACGTGGTGGTGTGTGCCGGACAAGAGCCCAACCGAAGCCTGGCAGATGCGTTGACGTCTCAAGGTCAGCGCGTCCACGTGATCGGCGGTGCCGACGTGGCGGCTGAATTGGACGCCAAACGCGCCATTGCACAAGGCACACGACTTGCCGCAGAGCTTTAGCAAAGCTCTGCAAGTTCTTCATCAGAAAGTAGAAAAGGAAGCGCCCCGCCAGCGACGCGTCAGTAGTGGCTCTGGGGAGGGAGGCCGAATACTGCGGGGGTAGCGTCGCTGCGGGGCGAGGGTCTGCGGCACTCGGGGGGAGGGGTCAGTGCCGCGACAGGAGTTATATTATGATCGACGCGATACAGAATCAAATATATATTTAGGACTCCATTTATACGAAAGTCATATATATGTTTGATTTTCGACAGCTGCGCTATTTCATTGCGGTCGCTGAGGAACTCAGCTTTACGCGAGCCGCCCAACGGCTGCATCTTTCGCAGCCTCCTCTATCGCAACAGATCCAAGCCCTGGAACAGGATCTTGGAATCCGCTTGCTGGATCGCGATAAGCGCAATGTCACCCTGACACCCCCGGGGCAGTTGTTCCTTGAACATGCGCGTCAGATCCTGGCAATGGCTGAGGAAACGCGAACCCGGGTAACCGAGGCCGCAGCAGGATTCAGCGGCCACCTCAACCTGGCCTATACCGTTTCGGTATCGTTCCACCCCGCTCTGCCGCAAATTCTGCTACGCCTCGGGCAGAATGCGCCGAACATCCGCGTGTGGCTCAGCGAGATGTATACCGAGCCCCAATTTGCAGCCATACGTGCGGGCCAGGTCGATGTCGGCTTCGTGCGCGATGAGCCCACCCATGAAGACGACGCTCGCGCGTTGCGACTGGACATTATCGACCGCGAGCCACTCCTGCTCGCCCTGCCCGCAGGTCATCGGCTGGCCGGCCGCGAAAGCCTGGAATTGGGCGAGGTCGCGGGCGAGCCCTTTGTGATCCAGCCGCGCGAACTGGCCGCTACCTTATACGACCGGCTGGTACGGCTGGCTGCCAAGGCGGGATTCCACCCCGTCATCAAGCAGCAGGCGCAGCAGCTCAATGGCCTGATCGCCCTGGTTGCAGCCGGTATCGGCATGGCCCTGGTTCCTGCCAGCATGCAGGTGGTCAGGCTAGCTGGCGTAAGCTACGTGCCGCTGGCTGACCCGGATGCCTACCTGCTTCTGGCCGTCGCCAGCCGGATCGAAAACCCTCCGCCAGTGGTGCATCAGTTTCTTGAAACGGTGGCGGACGCCAAGGCCGCATTGGGCTTGTGATAAGTAGTTCAAATCGTTATACTTGCGTGCTTACTTTGACCCATTTCGTTCCAGGAGCCGGCCGTGAAGGTGCTTTCCTCTTTGAAGTCCGCCAAGCAGCGGCACCGTGACTGCAAGGTTGTGCGCCGTCGCGGCAAGGTATTCGTGATCTGCAAGAGCAACCCGCGCTTCAAGGCGCGTCAGCGTTGATCGACAGCACGAATCGATAGAAAAAAGCCGCTGCGAAGCGGCTTTTTTTATGGGCGTTGGTGAGATGGGCATTGGCGAGCCCGTTCTCGCGACCGCTGACCTTGCCGCAGATAAGCCATGAAATCTCGCGCCAGTGAGGAAGCGGCCAAGTTGGTGGGTGGAAACTGCAACGAAGTTCTCGAAATCCGATGCGGCTTTGAAAGTCAGCTAAAGCTTCCAGACAACGAGCCGATGACTGGACCGTGACGCGATGCGCATCGTTGGTCGGCCATGACATCAGCCATGGCGCCCATCCGCGGTATTACGTACACGCGTCCACGGAGAACGTGTGTAACTCACACGTTCCTGGCTTGTCGTCACCCGGGCAGGGGTACGTCATGAAACGTCTACAGGCTTGGCTCAGGAAGCATAGTCGCAACTCCTATTCCCGTCGCGAGCTAAACGGACAGATCAACGCGCTGCATAAAGCACAAGCGATAATCGAGTTTCGCCTCGATGGAACCATTCTGGACGCGAACGAAAACTTCCTCAAAACGATGGGTTATCAGCGCGACGAAGTGGTCGGCAAACATCACCGCATGTTTGTGGATCCCGCCGAACTCGAAAGCGATAGCTACAGAAAATTCTGGGAACAACTTGGTTCCGGCGAGCACAGCACCGGGCAATACAAACGTATCGCCAAGCATGATCGCGAAGTGTGGATCCAGGGCAGCTACAGTCCCATTCTCGATCGCCGCGGTCGCCCTTATAAGGTTGTCAAACACGCCATTGATGTAACGGCACAGCGCTTGCAGAGCGCCGATATGGAGGGCCGCCTCGCCGCCATCGGCCGTGCGCAAGCCGTGATTAGCTTCGATCTGGATGGCATCATTCTCGACGCCAATGACAATTTTCTCAGTGCTATGGGGTATCAGCGCGAGGAAATCATTGGCCAGCATCACCGCATGTTTGTCGACGCAGCCACACGCGGAAGCGACGCCTATCGGGAATTCTGGGCACGCATGCGTCAGGGCGAATACAACTCAGGGCTATATAACCGCGTTCGCAAGAACGGTAGCGAATGCTGGATTCAAGCCTCGTACAATCCGATCTTCGACATGGCTGGACGGCCGTTCAAAATCGTCAAATACGCCACCGACGTCACCGAACAGACCCGTGCGGTGCAAGCGCTGCAGGGTGCACTCGGCTCCTTGTCGGAAACCGTACCTGCCATCGCCAGTCAGGCACTCAGCGCAAGTCGCTTGGCTCGCGATGCCAGCAGCAGCGCCAATTCGGGCGGCACCATGGTCAGCGAGCTAGTCAGCACGATAAGTGACATCAACCAGCGCGCGCAAAGCATGGCTGAGATTATTGGCGTGATGGATTCCATTGCTTTCCAGACCAATATTCTGGCGATCAACGCCGCCGTGGAAGCGGCGCATGCCGGCGAGCAAGGGCGCGGCTTTGGCATCGTGGCACAGGAGGTGCGAGCGCTTGCACAGCGCAGCGCGCAATCGGCCCGGGAAATTCGCGAGCTGATTCAGAATGCGATCGATTCGCTTGCCGAAGGCAGCCATCGCGCGCAACAGGCCGGGGAAGCCATGCATGCGATTGTCACGTCAGCGGTTCAGGTCAATGAGCGCGTGGGCCAAATTGCAAACGCTGCCGACTCGCAAGCCAGCGGTATCACGCAGGTCAACATGGCGATCGATCGCCTGCGTGCCAGTAACTCGCTGATGGCTTAACTACACTGGCCTTCGCGCTAAAGAAGCCATCAGCGAAAGGGATAACGATGGCCGGACAGCTGCCTGCCCGGCCACCCATTACTGATAGCGAACGCCGGTAATCTCGTAGCGCTTCACGCCATTGGGCGCTTTAAACTCGAAACTGTCGCCGGCGCTTTTGCCAATCAAGGCGCGAGCAATCGGTGACGACACGGCGATCAGCCGCTGCTTGATGTCGGCCTCGAGGTCACCCACGATCTGATAAGTAACCGCCTCGCCATTGCTTTCGTCTTCCAGTTCCACGATGGCGCCGAACACCACCTTGTTGCCCGGGCTAAGGCGTGAAACGTCGATCACTTCGGCCGTGGACAACGCCCCTTCCAGCTCGGCAATGCGGCCTTCGGTGAAGCTCTGCTGTTCGCGGGCGGCGTGGTACTCGGCATTTTCCTTCAAGTCGCCATGGGCACGCGCTTCGGCGATCGCCGCGATGATGCGCGGACGCTCGATCGACTTCAGACGCTCCAGTTCGGCACGCAACCGTTCGGAACCAACCTTGGTAATGGGGGCGCGGCTCATGCGCTCAGCTCCTTGTGAAGTTCCTGCAGGCTATGCACTTCGCCGGTGTCGTGGAAATCCAGCGAGTGCACCAGCGCACGCGCGCCTGCGACCGTGGTCGAGTAAGTGACGCGATGCTGCAACGCCTCGCGGCGTATCGAGAACGAGTCGGCGATGGCCTGCTTGCCCTCGGTGGTATTGACGATATAGACAATCTCGCCGTTCTTGATCAGGTCGACGATATGCGGCCGCCCTTCAAGCACTTTGTTGATGCGCTCGCAGTCCACACCGTGTCCGGTCAGATAGGTGGCCGTGCCCGAGGTCGCGACCAACGTGAACCCACGCGCGGCGATGTCTTTGGCGATCGGCAACAGGCGATCCTTGTCGGCGTCACGCACGGAGACAAACACCTTGCCCTTGGGCGGTGTCTTGATGCCAGCCGCGTCGTGACCGCGCGCAAAAGCGGCGCCGAAGCTGCGGCCTACGCCCATCACCTCGCCAGTGGAGCGCATTTCCGGGCCGAGAATCGGGTCGACGTTCTGGAACTTCAGGAACGGGAAGATTGCTTCCTTCACCGAGTAATAGGCAGGAATCACTTCGCGTGTCGTGCCCTGGTCGATCAGGCTGCGCCCTGCCATGCAACGCGCGGCAATCTTCGCCAGTGCTACGCCGGTGGCCTTGGAAACAAACGGCACCGTGCGCGAAGCACGCGGGTTCACTTCAAGAATGAACACAGTGTCGCCCTGAATCGCGAACTGCGTATTCATCAAGCCGATCACCTTCAGCTCTTTTGCCATCACGGCGACCTGACGGCGCAACTCATCCTGGACCGCTGGCGACAGCGAGTATGGCGGCAGCGAGCAGGACGAATCGCCCGAATGGACGCCGGCTTCTTCGATATGTTCCATGATGCCGCCGACCAGCACGTTGCCTGTCGTGTCGGCAATGATGTCGACATCCACTTCGACCGCGTGATCGAGGAAACGATCGAGCAACACAGGCGAATCATTCGACACCTGCACAGCTTCGCGGATGTAACGCGACAAGTCGGCATCGTCGTAGACCACTTCCATCGCGCGACCGCCCAGGACGTAACTCGGACGCACGACCAACGGGTAACCAATCTCGCGCGCAAGCGCCAGCGCTTCATCCGCGTTGCGCGCGGTGCGGTTCGGCGGCTGGATCAGGCCCAGCTTGGTGATCATTTGCTGGAAGCGTTCGCGGTCTTCGGCAAGATCGATCGAATCGGGCGACGTGCCGATGATCGGCGCACCGGCCGCTTCGAGTGCGCGTGCGAGCTTCAACGGCGTTTGGCCGCCGTACTGCACGATTACGCCCTTCGGCTTTTCGAGATCGACGATCTCCAGCACGTCTTCCAGCGTGAGCGGCTCGAAGTAGAGACGATCAGAAGTGTCGTAGTCGGTAGAGACTGTTTCCGGGTTGCAGTTGACCATGATGGTCTCGAACCCGTCCTCGCGCAGCGCGAGTGCGGCATGCACGCAGCAGTAGTCAAATTCGATGCCCTGCCCGATACGGTTCGGACCACCACCCAGCACGATGATCTTGTCGCGGTTGGTCGGGTTGGCCTCGCACTCTTCCTCGTAGGTGGAGTACATGTAAGCGGTCGTGGTGGCGAATTCGGCTGCGCAGGAATCCACGCGCTTGTACACCGGGCGCACGCCCAACGTATGACGCAGGTGGCGCACTGCCGCTTCGTCCGTGTTGACGAGTTCGGCCAGGCGAGCATCGGCGAAACCAAGGCGCTTCAGCTCGCGCATACGCGGTGCATCGAGCGCGGTCAAACCTTGCTTCTGCACTTCCTTCTCGGTCAGCACGATGTCCTCGAAAGCTGCGAGGAACCACGGGTCGACGCGGCTCAGCTCGTGCACTTCCTCCAGCGTCAGACCTGCACGGAATGCATCAGCGAGATGGAAGACGCGATCCGGACGCGGTTCGCGCAGTTCGCGCTTCAGCGTGGCAAGGCCATCTTCGGTACCGATATCCAAGCCGGTGGGGTTGAGTCCGGTCTTGCCGATCTCCAGACCGCGTAGCGCTTTCTGCAGTGATTCGTGGAAGCTGCGGCCCATCGCCATCACCTCGCCCACCGACTTCATCTGTGTCGTGAGGCGTGCATCGGCCTGCGGGAATTTTTCAAATGCGAAGCGCGGAATCTTGGTGACGACGTAATCGATGCTCGGCTCGAACGAAGCCGGGGTGAGGCCGCCGGTGATGTCGTTCTTCAGCTCATCGAGCGTGTAGCCCACCGCCAGTTTCGCGGCGATCTTGGCGATCGGGAAACCGGTGGCCTTCGAAGCCAGCGCGGACGAACGCGACACGCGCGGGTTCATCTCGATGACCACTACGCGACCCGTCTCGGCGTTCACGCCGAACTGCACATTGGAGCCGCCGGTATCCACACCGATCTTGCGCAGCACGGCAATCGACGCATCGCGCAGGCGCTGGTATTCCTTGTCGGTGAGCGTCTGTGCCGGCGCGACCGTAATGGAGTCGCCGGTATGCACGCCCATCGGGTCGAGGTTCTCGATCGAGCACACGATGATGCAGTTGTCCGCTTTGTCGCGGACCACTTCCATCTCGAACTCTTTCCAGCCGAGCACGGATTCTTCGACCAGCACTTCATGCACCGGCGAGAGTTCCAGACCGCGCTTGACGATCTCCTCGAACTCCTCGCGGTTGTACGCGATGCCGCCACCGGAACCGCCAAGCGTGAAGCTGGGCCGGATGATGGTCGGATAACCGACGGTGGCCTGGATCTCGATCGCCTGCTTGAACGAACGCGCGACGGCTGCCTTCGGGCATTCCAGCCCGATCTCGGCCATCGCTACGCGGAACAGTTCGCGGTCTTCGGCCATGCGGATGGCTTCGTGCGATGCGCCGATCAGTTCCACGCCGTACTTTTCGAGCACGCCGTTGTCGGCAAGATCAAGCGCGCAGTTGAGGCCGGTCTGGCCGCCCATCGTCGGCAGCACGGCATCTGGGCGCTCCTTGGCGATGATGCGCTCCACCGTCTGCCAGTTGATCGGCTCGATGTAGACCGCGTCGGCGGTCTCCGGGTCGGTCATGATCGTGGCGGGATTGGAGTTCACCAGGATGACCCGGTAGCCCTCTTCCTTCAGCGCTTTGCAGGCCTGCGCGCCGGAGTAGTCGAATTCGCATGCCTGGCCGATGACGATCGGGCCGGCGCCGATGATGAGGATGGTTTTGATATCAGTACGCTTGGCCATCTCAGCGGGCCTCCTGCATCAGCTTGGCGAAACGATCGAACAAATAACCGATGTCCTGCGGGCCAGGACTCGCTTCCGGATGTCCCTGGAAGCAGAAGGCCGGACGATCGGTCAGCGCGAAACCTTGCAGCGAGCCATCGAACAGCGAGGTGTGCGTCACGCGCACGTTGCTAGGCAACGTTGCGCTGTCCACCGCGAAACCGTGGTTCTGCGAGGTGATCAGCACGCGACCATCGTCGTGGTCCTTCACCGGGTGGTTCGCGCCATGGTGGCCGAATTTCATCTTCAGCGTTTTCGCACCCAGCGCGGCGCCCATGATCTGGTGACCCAGGCAGATGCCGAACAACGGAATCTTCGCGTCGAGGAATTCACGCGTGGCGGCAATGGCGTAGTCGCAGGCTGCCGGATCGCCGGGGCCGTTGGACAGGAACACACCATCGGGCTTCATCGCGAGCACGTCAGCGGCGGGGGTCTGCGCCGGGACTACCGTGACCTCGCAACCACTCTCGGCAAGCAAGCGGAGAATGTTGCGTTTCACGCCGTAATCGTAGGCCACGACCTTGAAGCGTGTTGCTGGCAGATTGAACGCCGTGCGATCGAGGTCGTACACGCCTTCGTCCCAACGGTACGACTTATCGACGCTGACCACTTTGGCCAGGTCCATGCCGTTCAAGCCCGGGAAGGCGCGCGCCTTGGCCAGCGCAACATCGAGGTCGATCGACTCGCCGGCCACGATGCAGCCGTTCTGTGCGCCTTTGTCGCGCAGGATGCGAGTCAGCCGACGCGTATCGATACCGGCGATGGCCACGATGCCATGACGCTTCAGGTAATCGGGCAGGCTTTCCGTGCTGCGCCAGTTGCTGGCCCGACGCGGGACGTCGCGAACGATCAGTCCGGCCGTATGCACTTTGGTGGATTCGGCGTCCTCGGCGTTGCAGCCGGTGTTGCCGATGTGGGGATAGGTCAGGGTGACAATCTGGCGGGCATAGGAAGGATCGGTAAGGATCTCCTGATAGCCCGTCATCGCCGTGTTGAAAACGACCTCGCCTACGGTGTCGCCAGTCGCACCCACGGCGTGGCCGTGGAACACGCTGCCGTCTTCGAGGGCAAGCAGAGCGGGAATGGGCATGGGGGCCGCCTTTTAGGTGCAGCAAGGTCCGCAAGCCGCTATAAAGCAGGCTTGTGGACCTTGGGTCAAAGAAAGTCTCGGGCGGGTTGAAATGATAGGTGGCGGCGAGCTTTCTGTCCACCTAAAACGATAGCCAAAACCGCGTACGGTCAGCGGCAGTTCCAGCAAGCTCGCGTTAGACTGGCGGCAACTTAGCTGGGGAACCTGCCAACCTTCATGAACGCGACCGTCCTGCTCGATCCAATCCGACTCGACCGCCCGGATACGGACATACGGGAACAGCCCTTCCCGTTCATGATTGCGCATGGCCAGCTACCTGACGAGGCGCGCAGCGACCTGGAGCGGGATTTCCCGAAGTACGCCAGCGCCGGCTTCTTCCCCTACGACCCCTCCGACTGCGGTCCCACGGTCAATACGCTGGTACAGCAGATGACCACGCCGCAGTTTGCCAGCGCAATCGGCCGCCACCTCGGGATCGAGAACCTGGGCCAATACCCGACCCTGGTCACCCTCTGCCGCGCCTTGAACAAGCGCCACGGCACTATCCACACCGACAGCCGCTCCAAGGTCGCCACCGCCCTGCTCTACTTGAACACACAGTGGCCGGACACCAGCGACGGCTGCCTGCGCTTCTTGAACCGTATCGACAACATCGACGATCTTGCCGCGCCCGAACTGAAGCCTTTGTATGGCGAATTCGCCGTGTTCAAGCGTTGCGACAACTCCTTTCACGGCCACCTGCCCTATGAAGGCGAGCGCCGCGTGATCCAGGTTGCATGGCTCACCAGCGAAGAAGAAAAGCTGCGCAAGACCAAACGCGGCAAATTTTCGCGCGCATTCAAAAAGCTGTTCGGGGTACTGGATCGCAAGCTCGGTGCTGGGCGCGATCGCAACGCCTCGCATAAAACACGCGGCGATTAAATAGGGCGCACGGTCAACCCATTTTAAACGGCCAAACCGTGCGGCATCGCTTCAGCTCAGGCAAAAAAATGCCAGCACACGTAGAGCGCGAACACGCCGTAAAGCAATCCCACCGGTAGCAGCTTGCGTCCATCGACATGGCCGCGATGGAACAACCACCACAAGTAAACGATCGCCGCGATGGTCACTGCACCCGCTGCGATCAGCGGTGCGTCGAACAGCCATGGCGTTGCGAACAAGGCCAGGGCACTGGGGATCGTGGCCTGGATCATCATCGCGCCCGAGATGTTCGCCAACGCCAGCCGCTCCTTGCCCTGACGCACCCAAATGAGCGCATTCATGGTCTCCGGCAGCTCGGTCGCCACCGGGCTCAGCAACAGCGCAACAAGATGCGGAGGCATGTGCATAGCCACGCCAATCGTTTCGATCTGCGAGACAAAGACATGCGAGGCGAAGGCAATCACCAGCAGCGCGAGGATCGTCTGCCCTAACACTGCGGCGAGCGATGGCGAGACTGCGCGGGGCTGGCATTTCAAAGGCTCAAGCACTTCGTCGATAGATGCGCTGTCGTCGTTCCGCAGCTCTCGCCATACGTACAACGCATAGGCCAACAGAAACAACACGCCCAGCCATGGCTTGAAGGCGAAGGCGACAAGGCCTAGTCCGCACTTCACGACAAAAATGGAAAGAAACCAGGATTGGTCGCGAGCCAATCGCGCGTCCTCGACGCGCACTCGCATGTCAGCACGTCCAAGGCGACGGCGGTTACCCCATAGCGCAACGCCGACCACGGCATAGGCGATCGTGGCAAGAACGAGGGGGCCGCCCATTGCTGCGCCAACGCCGATGTCGCGAACCTCCGCGGTGCGCCCCAAGATCACCGCCACGAATGTCACGGCGCTTTCCGGTAGCGCGGTACCGAAAGCGGCCAAGATTGTGCCGGTGGCAGTCGCCCCGAAGTTCAACTTTTGCCCCAGCCATTCGATGCCGTTGACGAAATACTCGCAGGCCAAATAGATGGCCCCGGCAGAAAGCAGGAACAGCAGCAGCGTGAGGAGCATGGGCATTTCCGGGCCGGGCGAGCGAATAACCAATGGCACACGCACAAGCTCGCCCGGCCGGGTGAGTCGTGTCGTGGCCAAAGGTCTCGCCGGACCATCGCGGACGTGATCGTCTGCGATAACCATCCGCGCCATGAAGCATTAGCTTCAAGTGTGTTGACGCGGATTCCTCGGCACATGAAAACCTGACGGCTTTCTGCGGCGAGGATGGCTACTCCCCAATGGGCAACGCGGGGATGGTACAGGTGCTGCTGTGTGCGGACAACCGGTTAGGCCGGCCTTTGCTCGTCATCCCGGCGCAGGCCGGGATGACGGAAATTACAATTACAGTGCTGCTTTTGCGTGACGCGTTTGCAGCAAGTCGTCAATGCTGTAGGAACCTGGCTTCTGTCCAGCCAGCCACGCCGCCGCTTCGAGCGCGCCCCTGGCGAAGATCGAGCGATCCGTCGCACGATGACTTAGCTCTACGCGCTCCCCATGCCCCAGCAACAGTGCGGTGTGCTCTCCTACTACATCGCCACCGCGCACCACGGCGAAGCCGATGTTGCCGCTACGGCGCGCGCCAGGGCGGCCTTCACGCACATAAACGCCATCCTTCTCCAGCGTGGTACCGCGTGCAGTAGCAGCGGCATGTCCCAGCGCGAGTGCAGTGCCGGAGGGGGCATCCTCCTTGCGGCCGTGATGCGCCTCGACGATCTCCAGATCCCAATCCGGCAAAGCGGCAGCCGCTTCGCGCAGCAAACGAGTCAGCACCGCAACGCCCAAACTGAAATTCGCCGCGCGCAGGACAGCGATACGTCGAGCGGCATCGTCGAGCTGTGCCTCGATCGTCGCGTCTATACCTGTGGTGCCTGTGACCAAGGCAATACGATGTTCGATGCAATGCGCCAATGCCGCGGAAAGGCCGTCGGGACCGCTGAAATCGACCACGACGTCGGCACCCGGAGCGGCACTCCAGTCGTGGGTGTAACGCAACGACGTAGATAACTCGCCAAATACCGGCGTGCCATCATGTTCCGATCCTGCGGAAACAACGGCATGCACCAGTTCGAAGCGCCGATCTTCGCGTATCAAGGCGAGCAACGCGCGTCCCATGCGGCCGGACGCGCCATTGATGGCAAGGCGGATGGCTTGCGTCATACGAGTGTTCCTCTAGTAACAGGAAAAGGGTATCGCGTTTGCAAAGCCTGGCAACAACGAGAGCGCCAACGTCCTACTTTGTGCCGGCCGCTTACGACGTAACGCGCGACCAGAACTGCTTGACGCCATCCACCCACGTCTTGGCGCGGGGTGTATGCCGCTCTGCATCGCCATCGGCGAAGGTCGCCTCCAGCTTCTCGAACAAATCGCGCTGCTCACGGGTAAGCCGTACCGGTGTTTCCACCACTACACGGCAGACCAGATCGCCCGCCCGACCACCGCGTACGGATTTGACGCCACGCCCGCGCAAGTTGAACTGCTGCCCGGTCTGCGTTTCGGCCGGAATGACGATCGGCACTTCGCCTTCCAGCGTCGGCACCTGCAGTTCCGCGCCGAGGGCAGCTTGCGAAAAGCGAATCGGAAGCTCGCAATACAAATTGTTGCCTTCACGCTGGAAGATCGCGTGTTCGCGCACACGCACTTCCACATAAAGGTCACCGGCTTCGGTGCCCGCTGGGCCGGCTTCGCCCTGACCGGTCAGCCGGATGCGATCGCCATTGTCGACACCAGCCGGAATACGCACCGACAGCGTGCGCGTTTCTTCAAGGCGTCCCTCGCCCTGGCATTGCTTGCACGGCTTTTCGATGGCGCGACCGCTGCCGGCACAATGCGGGCAGGTCTGCTGGATCGAGAAAATGCCGTTCTGCATGCGGACCCGGCCATGTCCTGCGCAGGTTTTGCATTGCATGGTCTTGCCGTCTTCCGAACCACTGCCGTTGCAGTGATGGCAATTGACCTGTGTTGGGATGTCGAACTTTTTCTCGATGCCGAAAACGGCTTCTTCGAGATCCAGCTCCATGATGTAGCGCAGATCCGCACCGCGACGCTGGCGACCGCGACCACCGCCGCCGAAGATGTCGCCGAAAATATCCCCAAAAATATCGCCCATGTCGCCAAAACCGGCGCCATTGCCGCGACCGCCCATACCGCCTTCGAAGGCAGCGTGGCCATACTGGTCGTACATCGAACGCTTCTGCGGATCGGCCAGTACTTCGTAGGCTTCCTTGGCCTCTTTGAATTTCTCTTGCGCGTGCGGATCGTCCGGGCAGCGGTCAGGATGGTATTTCATCGCCAACCGACGAAACGATTTCTTCAGCTCCGTTTCGGTAACCGAACGCTCGACACTCAGGACTTCGTAATAGTCACGCTTGCTCATTGCTTGATCCGCGATTCGATGCGCCGATCAGGAATGAACCAGATCGCTGCCACCGTGGCATAAAACAGACACGACACCCACGGCGCCACGAACGCCAGCAGGATGCCTCCCAGATACATGGTGACGGCCACCTTACCTTTCCAGTCACCCCCCAACGCCTGCGCCAATAACGAAGTCTTGCCACCGTTCGCGCAGATCAGGGTGTACTGCAGCGGTAGCCAGGCGATGGCGCACATCAGCAGCACGAAACCGTAGACCGCCACCGGCAGCGTGGCGAACTGGTTCTCGCCCATCCATCCCGTGGCCACCGGCATCAGCGACAACCAGAACAGCAGATGCAGGTTGGC
>CAJCJD010000187.1 GCA_903970555.1 Vulcanimicrobiota bacterium | reverse complement strand
GACGTGCACGATCGCGGCGTGCTGGTGCTGTGCGATCCGCGTTTGATCAGCAAAGGATATGGACGTCTGTTTCTGGCCAGCCTGCCGCCGATGCCGCGCACGCGGGAGTTGGCTGATGTGCGGAGTTTCTTTGCCGCAGAGGTGTCTTCGAGGGTCGCTTCTGGTCGTGAGGAAGGCTGATCGACAGTTGTCGTGTTGCTCGGGTGAGGCCGGTTTGTTTGAAATTACTTCCAGAGCAAAAACTTTCTCTTGCGTGGACAAGAGAAAGTAGCCACTGCGTCGCAGGAGCGGCGCGAACAGCGAAGCTGGCCCGAAGTAAAGAGAAGGCCATCCCACTTGGCGCTTGCCGTGCTGCGCCCGCCAAGTACGTGAGCCGAGGTCTGGCTTTTCGCCAGTACGTCCATGTACTGGCGAAAAGGAATCGACACCCATGTCGATTCCGCTTGCGGGCCTGGCGACCTCGCCTCACCGCCGCATAGGGGTTTGGTAGATCAACTGCAAAAGCTATGAAAGCTAAGTATTCAAGGCCAAAGCCCTTAGCCCAGAGCAGTTGCAGCACTTATTTTATTTTTACCGCTCACCCTGAGCGTGGACCCGCGGGCCAAAGTCGAAGGGGTGGGGGTGATCAATGGAGTCGCCGTGAATACGCGATGCTTTGTCCTTCGACTTTCGTGCGCCACACAGCCGTCATGCAAAACACCGACGTTGCCTGAAGTACGCCTCCGCCGGCTGTTCTGATCGACGCTCCCCACGTGGAGATCGACACGATGAATGGATGGATGCAAACGGTAACAGCGAAAGTTCTGGGTATCGCCTTGTTGGCACTGCTGATGACGATACCGCTGATGCAGGTGAATGGGCTGGTGAGCGAGCGTCAGCAGCTGCGCGAAAAGGCGATTGCACAAATTGCACAGGGTTGGGGCGGCGAGCAGGTGCTGGGCAGTCCTGTGCTGGTGGTGCCGACGCATGAGGCGTTGCCGGTCGCGAGCGGCAGCCCAGCGCAGTGGCGTGCCGGTACGCAAAGCATGCTGGCCGACAGCACGACGCTGGACGTGGCGATGGCGGTGGAGAAGCGCAGCTACGGCATCTACAGCGCACCGGTGTTCGTTGCCACGGTGCAGATGCATGCGAGCTATCGCGCCGATGATCTGGCGAAACTGCGCCAGGCCGTCGGCACGCCGTGGCAGGGCGGCAAGGCCGAATTGCGTGTACCGATCAGCGATCTGCGCGGCCTGCAACAGGTGACCCATCTGCTGGTCAACGGCAAGCCGGCGCGGTTAGATTCTTCGGCGGAACATCTCGGCGCATGGACCACCATCGTCGTGCCGGTCGATCTGGATTCACTGGCTGGGACAACGGGGCCTCAGGTCACGGATCAGCCGCTGCAGGTCGACATCAGCTTCAAGCTCGCAGGTACGCAATCGCTGCAACTGCTTCCACTGGCGCGCAGCACCGACGTGACGATGCATGCGCCGTGGCGCGATCCCAGCTTTATCGGTGCGGCGCTGCCGCTGGAGCGTCGGTTAGATGCACACGGTTTCAGCGCACACTGGCACATGCTCGATCTCAACCGCAATTACGGTCAGCACTGGACCGATGGTGCGGCGGACATGACTGGCGCACTGCAGGCCTCCATTTTCGGCGTGCAGCTTTATCAGCCAGTGGATGTTTATCAGCGCAATGAACGGGCGGGCAAATACGGTCTGCTTTTCATTGCGATGACCTTTGTCGCGTTCTTTCTATTCGAAACGTTGAAAAAGCTGCGCGTGCACCCGGTGCAGTATCTACTGGTCGGCGCTGCTCTGGCGACGTTCTATGTCGTGCTGCTGGCGTTGTCCGAGCAGATAGGTTTTGCAGCGGCCTACGCGTTGGCGGCCAGCGCGGTCGTGCTGATCGTAGGCGGCTACGCTACCGCCGTGCTGCGCGCCGCACGCGCGGGTGCCTTGCTGGCCGCCGTCCTCGGACTTATCTACGTGATGCTGTACGCACTGATCGCCGCAGAGCAGTACGCGCTGCTGATCGGCGCACTGGTGCTGCTGACGATGGTGGCGCTGATGATGTATCTCACCCGCCGCATCGACTGGTACGCACACATTGCCAGCGTATCGGCGCCGACAACACCGCCGCCGGTTATCATGGAGCAGCCATGAACATTCTCGCCATCGAAACCGCTACCGAAGCCTGCTCCGTTGCCTTGATCCATGGGCAGGACATCATCGCGCGCAGCGAAATTGCCCCGCGCCGGCATACCGAACTGGTCTTGCCAATGGCCGATGCCCTGCTGGCCGAGGCTGGCATCGGCCGTCATGCGCTCGATGCCATCGCGGTGGGCCGTGGCCCCGGCGCCTTCACCGGTGTCCGCCTTGGCGTGTCGCTGGCTCAGGGCATGGCGCTGGCGCTCGACCTGCCGGTGATCACCATCTCCTCGCTGGCCGCGCTGGCGCTGGAAGCGCCCGAAGACGAGGACGCCGCCATCCTCGCCGTCATCGATGCCCGCATGGGCGAAATCTACGCGGCCTGCTATCGCCGCGATGACAACGGCGGCCTGGTCGCGCTGGACGACGAACGCGTCTGCACGCCCGAATCCCTGCAGCTGCCCGACGCACCAACCTGGCAAGTCGTCGGCACCGGCTGGGCGACTTACTCCACCCTTCTCAGCGAACGTTTCACCGGCATGCTCCGCTCCGCCGACGGCGCTCGCTACCCGCAGGCCGCGCACGTTGCCGAACTTGCCATGCGCGAGTTCAACGCGGGACACGCTTACACCCCCGAACTCGCGCTGCCCGTCTATCTACGCGACAAGGTCGCGTTGACCTTGGTGGAGCAGGGCAAGGTTTGAGTTGTTTTTGGGCGGGTAAAGGTGGGCAATTAAGAAGAACTTCGAATCCTGAAAATGGGTTTTACAGTGTCAGCCTAGAGCCAGAGATCGACCGTTTCACTTCATGCTTTGGGTTGCGAGCTTTCCTCTGCGCGCAATAACAATCTGCCGTGTACGGCCTTGTATAAGTCGAAGCTATCTTTGGACTCGTGGCTAGTATTCGATAGTATGCCCTGTGAAGCGGGGCTTTCGTGGCGAGTAGCGATCGTCTGACCATGTATCGAACCAGGGGTTGTGGAAATGTTGAATGGCGAAGGAAGAGCCAAGGTCGTATTGGCTTCTATTTTTTTACTGGTTTCGATGATACCCGCCACTACCCAAGCTGACGTCTACAAATGCAAGAAGGCCGGCTCCGTTTCCTATCAGGAAACTCCCTGTGAGGGCGCCAATGTGCAGTCCACCCATATCGAAGATCGGGATTCAAACCACTTCATCGGCTGTTTTGCAACGACGGAAAGTCGGTTTTCACGTTCGATCGAGGTACGCGCCAACGGAGCGGGAACATATCAATTAGTTGATGAGGTCAATCCTCTTGGGTCCGGCGTCGTTTTGAAGCAAGCCACCAGCGAAGAGTTGCTGGCAGTCAGCAACGGACTTCATCTAAAAGTCTCCAACGGTTTGAGCCGTTACACGGGTCAAAATGGGACGGTCGTTATCTACACGAGTCGTTTCGGAAGTCGTTATGTAACTCGTGGTTCTCCGGTAACACAACCCATAACGGCGGGAAGTTTGTACGGTATATACAGGGGAAAAGATTCACAGGGCTTGCCACTCACTCTCCTCTACACAGGCGGTGGTGTACCGCAAGTCATCGAAAAATCTTCTTGTCCCAAATACTAGAGAAATTTGTCTCGGCACTATGAGTTCGAAGGCATCAACAACATGTCGCGTGTCGGCGCGGCGGTAATTGGACGTTCAACTGGAAGGTACGGGACAGCTCATGTCGCCTTCCTGACAGTGCAGATAGGTTTTGAGTTCCGTGATGCGTTTGCTCGTCAATCCCGCGCGGCATTGGGCGACCAGCATGGGATGAATGCTGCCTTGCGCGGTGGCCGATGTTGAAAACGCACACTCGGTGTCGCGAAAACCAAGCCAGCTTTTCTGTGCGGCGATCAGTAGCTGGGTCGTTTCTTTATCGGCTTTCAGGCGGGCAGTGATCTGCTTATAAACCGTATTGAGTTCGGCATCGGTTTTTCTGTAAGTCTGGTCCGCGCAACTATTCATGGTCGTCTGCGTGGAAGCGTTGGTGCAATCGTCGGCCTGCACGGCGGCGATCGGTGCTACAGCGACGATGCTCAGCAGCATAGTGAGAATACGCATGCGTTTCTCCGCAAGTGGATGATGAAGTGGTTCGCGATCTTTGGAGCGCATTCGCGCCATAGGGCCGCTTCCGTGGCGTAGTTGAACCTGAACAAGTGACGATTGCCGCGAGCGCCTTACATCAGCTCGACCCATGCCGTGCTGTGCAGCCAAAAATCTTCCCGATCGGCGATAAAGCCGCTGGCCTTTTCGTAAATCAACCAGGCGTTGACCACATCGAGCAGATTCTGATCGTTAAGGCGCACGGCGAAGGCATGCGCGGTCTTGCCGAACTTGCTGACGTCGAGCGAGCGCAGCTGATCGGCATAGGCGTTTGCGGTGGCTTGCGGCAGCGGCTGTTCGGCGATCAATCTGTCCAGTTTGCCACTACGCACATCTTTCAGCGCCTGGCTTTCGTCGTTGATGTCCACGACCTCGCTATTGCCCAGCCATGTGTTGGCGGTGGCCTGGGTGACGGTGCCAGCGAGCACACCGATGCGGTGCTTTCCGCCTTTTTCGAGAGCGAGCAGGTCGTCGTTGCCGAGCGACTTGCGATTCACCACGAGGCCGAGCGGAAAGTCGCCATAGCTCTGACTGTATTTCAACAGCAGCGTACGCTGTGGCGTCACGCTGAGGCCTGACGCCAGTAGGTCGAAATGGCCATCGCGCAGGTCGCCGATGGCGCTGGCCCATGTGGTCGGCACCAGTTCGAGTTTCCAGTGCATGTCCTTGGTCAGCTGCCGGATAAAGTCGATCTCCAGGCCGATCCACTGACCGTTTTTGTCGCGCAATACCCAGGGAGCATTGAGCGCTACGCCGACCCGCAGTACGCCGTTCTTCTGTACGGAGGTCAGCGTATCGCCCGATACATGCATCGAACTCGCGGTGCTTGGCGTCGCGGCAATAGCGGCTGGCATCGGGATCAAGAAATTCGCTGCCGCAATCGAAACCAGATAGCTCAAAACCCGGAAAAAGC
>CAJCJD010000186.1 GCA_903970555.1 Vulcanimicrobiota bacterium | reverse complement strand
ACACAGCCGCCATCGGCGCCTTCAGGCCCTTGATGCGACCGTGGGGGATGGCAACGCCGTGACCCAGACCTGTCGACCCAAGCCGTTCCCGAGCGAACAAGCTGTCGGTCACGAGCGCGCGGCTCAGTCCGTGACGGCTTTCGAACAACAGGCCGGCTTCTTCGAACGCCCGCTTCTTGCTCGTGGCATCTAGGCTCACGAGGACCTGTTCGGCGGGCAGGATGGCAGCTAGACGATTCATGGCAGTGGAGGCGCATTATGCGCCCCAGCCCTGGGAAACCACCTAGCGTGCAAAAAACGTTGGCGCGCAGACGCAACACATGTTTGCATCTGACACGCCAAGAGACTAAGTGCCTCTCTCACATCATGCGTTTCGGGGCTTCATGGTGGTGGTTTTGCACTCGGTCCTTGTACCGGACCACTTGACGGTCGAGTTTGTCCATCAGCTTATCGACTGCGGCATACAGATCCTCATGCGCGCTCTCCGCAAACATCTCGCTGCCCTTGACACGGATGCTGCATTCCGCCTTCTGTCGCAATTGCTTTTCCTGGAGGCTCTCCACCGTCAGGATGACGTTGACATCCACGAGGTCGTCGTAATGGCGGGTGAGGCGCTGAAGTTTGCTGGTCACATAACCGCGCAGGGCGGGCGTGACTTCGAGATGATGGCCGCTGATCGTCAGGTTCATGGAAGTTCCTCCAACTGTTAGGAAACACCGCTTGAAAAACCACCCCTTTGGATCGGGGCGGTAAGAACTGGGGATCTGTTGAGCGCTCGAATTCACTATGCGCCCGGTCCGTCATGAATGCAATGCGGCGCCAACCCCGGAATCGCAAACGAATGCAAGCCGATTGGCGAAATCGACAGCAAGTTCTTGCTGCACATCAACTTTTTTTGATACGACAAAACTGTGAAATCGTCATGAAACCTGGAAACCGCAATCGCAGCAGGGCCGTAACAATTGGGTTTCCCGGCACCATCCTGGTGATGTTGCAGTGCCATAATCCGCGCTCTTACCGCAAGGAGAAACGCGCCATGGAAACCTACCCGAGTCGGTAGCTTTCTGCTCTCGGGAACACATCGGGGGTGGAAAGCGTGCCTCACCACCACCCCTTTCGATGTAATCCACAGCCAGGGAGCGCGCCATGCTCAACATCTTCACGCTCGCCAACGGCCGTCTCTTCCAGGAAGAGATCGAGTCGCTGGAAGAACTAGCCCGGTTCACGCCCATCTGGGTCGATCTCGAGTCCCCCACGGTCGAGGAAAAACGCTGGATCAAGCAGCATTACGCCGTCTCCATTCCGGAAGACGCGACCGAAGAGGACATCGAGGAATCCGCCCGCTTCTATGAAGAAGACAACGGCGACCTGCACGTCCGCAGCGACTTCCTGATCGCCGACGAAGAAGAACCGCGATCGGTTCGGGTGGCCTTCATCCTCAACCAGCACGATTCCGGCAAGAAGAGCCGGGGGGTGCTGTTTTCCATCCATGACGAGGATGTGCCGGTCTTCCGGCTGCTGCGCCTGCGTGCCCGCCGTGCGCCAGGCCTGATCGACGATGCCAAGGACGTGTTGCTGAAGCTGTTCGACGTCGATGCCGAATACTCGGCCGACACGCTCGAGAACATCTATGACGAACTCGAAAAGACCAGCAAGCTGGTGCTGTCGGAAAACGTGACCGACGCGGTCGCGGGCGAGGTTCTGGGCGCCATTGCACGCCAGGAAGACTTGAACGGCCGGATCCGCCGCAATGTGATGGATACCCGCCGGGCGGTCAGTTTCATGATGCGCAGCCGCATGCTCAATGCCGAGCAGTTCGAGGAAGCGCGGCAGATCCTGCGCGACATCGAATCGCTCGACAACCACACCGCGTTCCTGTTCGACAAGATCAACTTCCTGATGGATGCGACCGTCGGTTTCATCAACATCAACCAGAACAAGATCATCAAGATCTTCTCGGTGGCCAGCGTGGCACTGCTGCCACCAACGCTCATTGCGAGCATCTATGGCATGAACCTGCAGTTCCCCGAACTGGGCGCGCTCGGCAAGGCTGCGTATCCCTACGTCATCACCCTGATGGTCAGCAGCGCCGTCATTCCGATGCTGTATTTCCGTCGCCGGGGCTGGTTGAAGTAAGCATCGTCAGCGCCCGGACGATGGCCTGCGCATAGCGGCTGGCCACCGCCTCGACAAAGGCCGGAAAGTCCACATGGGCGCTGTCGTCCGCCCGATCCGACACCGTGCGTACCGCCGCGAACGGGACGCCATAGTCATGGCAGACCTGTGCGACCGCGGCGCTTTCCATGTCGACCGCCAGCGCCTGCGGCAAGGCGGCCCGCAATTCGGCAGCTTCAGCGAGTGCGCTGACAAAACGGTCGCCGCTGACCAGCAGTCCGTGGTGGACCGCAACCCGGTGCAGTCCGAACCGCTCACGGTCCGCCGGGTTGCACAGGTTCTGCCCATCCGAAAGCGCGGTGCGCGCAGCCTGCAGCAGCCGGCTGGAAAGCAGCCGATCCGATTCGAATCGCGTCTTGCCGTAAAGCGGTACCTCGTGCCGGGGAAAGAGCGGCGACGCATCCATGTCGTGCTGGAGGAAACCGTCGGCGACCACCACATCACCCACCCGCACGCCCGGTGCAAGGCCACCGGCAACGCCTGTGAACAGCAGTTGCCGCACACCGAAACGTTCGATCAGCACGGTGGTGGTGGTGGCGGCCGCCACCTTTCCAATGCCGCAGAGCGCCAGCACCACTGGTTGCCCGGCCAGGCGACCCCGCACGAACTGGCGCCCGGCATGGGCTTGCAACGGCTGCGTCTGCTCCAGCAAGGCCACCAGGCCGTATTGCTCTTCCGGCAATGCACTCAGGATACCGAGGCATGTTTCTGGTTGGATCGGCAAAGGCGTCACTTCTTTTCGGGCTTGTCGCGCAGTTCGCGCCGCAGGATCTTGCCTACCGGCGTCTTCGGCATTTCATCGCGGAACTCGACCACACGCGGGCGTTTGTAGCCGGTGAGATGTTCGCGGCAATAGGCTTT
>CAJCJD010000185.1 GCA_903970555.1 Vulcanimicrobiota bacterium | reverse complement strand
GACCTTGCGCAAGCACCATCCGCCGCACGTGGAGATTCTGCCGCTGTTTGCCCGCTTGTCCGCCCAGGAGCAGGAGCGCGTATTCAAGGTATCGAACGCGCGCCGCATCGTTCTCGCCACCAACGTGGCCGAAACCTCGCTTACTGTGCCGCGCATCCGTTATGTAATCGACACCGGTACGGCGCGGGTCAAGCGTTACAGCCAGCGCAGCCAGCTAGAGCGCTTGCATGTGGAGCCGATATCGCAGGCGGCTGCCGATCAGCGCAAAGGCCGATGTGGCCGCGTTGGTCCAGGTATCTGCTATCGCCTTTATGACGAAGCCGATTACGCTGCACGTGCGGCCTACACCGATCCGGAATTGCTGCGCTCATCGCTCGCGAACGTGATTCTGCGCATGCTCTCGCTGCAGTTGGGCGAGGTGGATGAATTTCCATTCCTGGAATCGCCGGACCCGCGTGTGGTGGCCGATGGTCATCGACGCTTGGCGGAAATCGGGGCGATCGACGAGAAGCGCCAGCTCACTTCGATTGGCCGCACCCTCGCGCGGTTGCCGATCGACGTGCAGTTGGCGCGCATGTTGGTCGAGGCAGAAAAACTGGGAAGCCTGCGCGAATTGCTGGTGGTGGTGGCGTTCCTCAGCACCCAGGATCCGCGCGAGCGCCCGGCCGATGCACGGCAACAGGCCGACGCGGCGCACGCAGCTTTCGCCGATCCCAAGTCCGATATTGTCGGCGTGCTGAATCTGTGGCGTGACTACGACAGTGCGCACGAGGAATTGACGCAATCGAAACTGCGTGATTGGTGCTCGCGACACTTCCTGAGTTTCCTGCGCATGCGCGAGTGGCGTGAATTGCATCGACAGTTGTTACTGGTGGTGCAGGAAATTGGTTGGCATCTCACGCCAATCGCTCACGGCGATGCGCCGAATGGGCGAAACAACGCTAAGGCGAAAGCCACCGATAAAGTACGCAACAATAAACGCCCAGTTGAACGACAGGCACCTCCTTCGTCCGGTGAGTCGAACGATGGCGAACGCCTATACGAAGCCGTGCATCGCAGCTTGCTGGCGGGTCTTCCTACGCAAGTCGGCCACAAAGACGAAAAGAGCGTTTACCGCGGTACTCGCGAGCGACGCTTCCAGGTATTTCCTGGCTCGGCGTTAGCCAAGACGCCGCCGAACTGGATTTTCGCCGCGCAGATTCTCGATATCGGCGGGCGCGTGTGGGGCATGATGTGCGCACGCATCGAGCCGCTGTGGATCGAGCAACAGGCCGCGCATCTGTTGCGTGGCACTTGTCGCGATGCGCATTGGTCGCGCAAGCGCGGCATGGTGGTGGCTTACGAGCAGGTCAGTCTGTTTGGGCTTGTGCTGGTCGAACGGCGACCGGTGACGTTTCAACAGCAAGATCCCGCCTTGGCCCACGACATCTTCCTGCGTGAAGCCCTTGCGCGATGCGATATCGACACGCGCGCGGATTTCGTTCGCGCCAACCAGCGAGTGCTCGAAGATGCACAAGGTATCGAAGCTCGTCAGCGCCGCGAAGGGTTGATTCGCCACGAGGACGAACTGGTCGATTTCTTCCGCGGGAAGCTGCCGCAGGAGATTGCCAGTGGCCGTGCGCTGGATGCCTGGTATCGCCACGCGCGTCCCGCCGAACAAGCGGCGCTGCGCTGGTCGATTGACGATGTGATGGTTGGGGGATCGGGCCTCGATCCCAAGGCTTTCCCTGCGTCACTCGACATTCCACCCCAGCGTTATCGACTGGAATATCGATTCGTGCCCGGTGACGACGCCGACGGCGTAACGCTGCATCTGCCTCTGGCAATGCTCAATGCCTTGCCGACAGCGCGTTGCGAATGGCTGGTACCGGGCCTGCTTGGTGAAAAAGTCGCCGAACTGATCCGCGGCTTGCCCAAAGCCTTGCGCCGCAACTTTGTGCCAGCGCCGGATTTCGCGCGCGCCTTTGTGGAAGCCGAAACCCCACGCGACGAGCCGTTGAACAAGGTGCTGGCGGCGTTCTTGCGACGCACGACTGGCGTCGAAATCGATGCCGTCGATTTCGCGCCGGTTGAACTCACGCCGCACTTTGCGATGCGTTATCGCTTGCACGATGAGAATGGAAAGACGCTTGCGAGTGGGCGTGATCTCCAAGCATTGCGCGCGCAATGGGAAGGGCAGGCGCGCGAGGCGTTCTCGCGTAAGACCGATATCGAACTCACGCGCGAAGACGTGACAAGCTGGGATTTCGAAGAGATTCCCGAGCAAGTGCGCTCCGACGGTGGCCTGCTAGCTTTTCCCGCCTTGGTCGATCTCGGCGATGCCGTTGCTTTGCGTGTATTCGAACGCCATGACGAGGCGAAGGCCGCGCATGTCCGTGGTGTGGAACGCTTGTTGCGCAACGCACTGGCCAGCGATATGAAGCAAGCGCGGCGACGCTTGCCGATCGCCAATGCGATGTCGCTGAAATACGCCCCGCTTGGCAGCGTCGATGGCCTGCGCGAAGACCTGACCGAAGGCGGTTTCACCGACCTGCTTGCCTCTCAGAATTTGAACGTGCGAAGTGCCGCCGCGTTCGAGGCATTGCGAACGCAGGCGGCACGCGAATTGTTCGCCAGTGCAGTTGCGCGTCTCACCTTGGCCGAGCCGATCATCGAGGCACAGGCCGAACTCAAGCCATGGCTGCAACCGCCATTGATGGGCTTTGCGCGGGCCAGCTACGACGATTTGGGAGAACAACTCGATGCACTGCTCACGCCCGGGTTCTTGCGCGAGCTGCCAACGTCGCGGTTGGCGCACTTTCCTCGCTATGTGAAAGCCATGCGCCTGCGCGCGGAACGGCTGCGCCAGGACCCGGCCAGGGACCAACAACGCATGCTGCAGGTATTGCCGTATTGGCGCGAATACCTCAACCATCGCGCGGCCGGTGATCCGGGGTTGGACGAACTGCGCTGGCTGATCGAGGAATGGCGCGTTTCGCTGTTCGCCCAGGAGCTGAAGACCGCTGAGCCGGTGTCGCCTAAGCGGCTGGCAAAGGCGCTCGAAGCGATACGCTGAAGCTATCCACAGGCTCTTAGCGTTATGCTGATACACGCACGGCATGATCCGCATGCCGTGACGAACGGGAATGTTGCAAGATGGTTCATGCCACGACCCCTGCTACCGGGCACTTAGCGGCGTGGCAGTCGCGCGCCGGCACGCTCCCCGCGGTGTTGGCCGATGCACTGGCTGCCTGCGAGCAGGCCGGCGTGAACGAACGCGAGTGCGGTGATGTGCTCGATCTGCTGGCGATGCTCGGCTGCGATGCGCAGACGCAGGCGGCCGCGCTCTGGTTCGAGGTGGCGCACAACCATCCGCATGCATGGGAACAGCGCGCAACATCGCTAGGCGATGAGCTGCAGCGCCTCGTTGCCGGGCAGGCTGCGGCCGAACGTGTGTGGGCGTTGCACGCTCAACGGCCACCCGAAGGCGGTTCCGAAGGTTTGCGTCGACTGTTGTTGGCGATCATTCGCGACTTGCGTGTGGTTTTCATTCTGCTGGCACGGCAACTGGCAAAAATGCGCGCCGCCAGCACATTGCCGGAAAACGATCGACAGGAGTTGGCGCGCCTCACTCGTGACATCCATTCGCCGCTCGCCAATCGGCTCGGTATCTGGCAGTTGAAATGGGAACTGGAAGACCTGGCCTTCCGCTACCTGCAATCGGATGTCTACCGGCGTATCGCCAAGTTGTTGGACGAACGTCGCGGCGATCGTGAAGTTTTTATTCGCGAAACTTTGGCAGAGTTGGGCGATGCGCTGCGCGAAGCGGATATTCGTGCGGATCTGGCGGGGCGACCCAAGCACATCTTCTCCATCTGGAAGAAGATGCAACGCAAAGCGGTGGAATTTTCCGATCTCTACGACATCCGTGCGGTGCGCGTGCTGGTCGATAACGTCAGCGATTGCTATGCCGCGCTCGGCGTGGTGCATGCGCTGTGGCCGCATTTGCCAGGCGAGTTCGATGACTACGTAGCACGGCCCAAGAGCAATGGTTATCGCTCGCTGCATACTGCAGTGATCGGTCCGCATGGCAAGACGCTGGAAGTGCAGATTCGCACGCACGAGATGCATCGGGCCAATGAACTCGGCGTGGCCGCGCATTGGCGTTACAAGGAAGGTGGCAGCGGCGATGCGGATTTCGAGGCAAAAATCGCCTGGATGCGCAAACTGCTTGAGCCCCGAGGTGACGAGGGCGAGTTGGCCGCGGAGCTGCAGACCGAATTGCTCGAAGATCGCGTCTACGTGCTTACGCCCCGGGGCGAAGTGGTTGATATGCCGCACGGTGCGACCGTGCTCGATTTCGCCTATCACGTGCATACCGAAGTGGGACACCGCTGCCGCGGCGCCAAGGTCAATGGGCGTATCGTGCCATTAACCCATCAACCGCACAGCGGCGATCGGGTGGAAATTCTTACTGCGAAGATTGCCGAGCCGAGTCGCGATTGGTTGTCGGTGCATCACGGGTATCTCAATACCAGTCGTGCGCGCGACAAGGTGCGTGCGTGGTTTCGTCGTAGCGCGCACGAGGCCAATCTTGCGGTGGGTCGTACGTTGTTCGAGCGCGAGCTCAAGCGCCTGGCGATGTCGGATGCGGATCAAACCAAACTACCGACTTTGTTCAATCTGCAGACGCACGAGGAACTGTTGATTGCGCTGGCGCTCGGTGAAATCAGTCCCGGCCAGGTGGCGCGCGTGTTGCAGGAGTCGCAGCAACCGCCGGAGCCACCGAGCATGCCGGTGACGGCGCGGCCGACGGTTTTCGATCACAGCGCGATCAGCATCGAAGGCGTGGGCAATCTGCTCACTGTATTGGCACGTTGTTGTCAGCCGTTGCCGGGCGATCCCGTCCGCGGATTTATCACCCGCACGCGCGGCGTGTCCGTGCATCGTGCCAATTGCATCAGCTTGGCGCGGCTGGCGCGGCGCGATCCGGATCGGGTGATCGAGGTGAGTTGGGGGCAGGCTGCGGCGCAGGCGTATGAGGTGACCATTCAACTCAACGGGTATGACCGCAAGGGGTTGCAGAAGGACGTGGTGGGTGTGATCAGCAACGCCAATATCGGGATTATCGCTTCGTCTAGCCGGTTGTTTGCGCGATCCGGGGAGGTGGAGATGCGGTACACGTTGCGGGTGCGGGATTTTGAGCAGTTATCGACGTTGTTGGATCGGTTGGCGGCGTTGCCTAATGTGGTGGAGGTGAGGAGGGTTGGGGCGGGGTAGGTGGCGATGGCGCTTCACCCCGTCGCACCGGCGTAGGCCCGGACCCAGTGGCTCCGGTTTTGTCCGTGCTTTGTCGCAAGTGAGCTCGCCTGCGGCGCCCTTCGGGTTCGTGAGGACTGGCCGGGCTTTTCGACAGGGCTGCTGCCCTGGCGAAAAGGCATTGGCATCCGTGCCAATGCCACCTGCGGGGCCTTTTCGTCCAGTCCTCACCGCCGCACAGGGGGCCCGATGCGCGCGTTGTGCGCACTTTTTGAAAGAGCTTAAGTGCAAAGCGGAAAGTGCCTAAAGGCAAAAGCGTTCACGCATGGGGCGGCTTGCCGCCAGTTGAACGCAACATCCTGCCGTCAGCGCGAGTGCGGGGCGCAATGTTAAGCTGCCGCCGTTGACCTGCTAGCTCACGAGCCATGAGCGGAAATCGCGACCCACACGATCCTGGATATAACGGACGTACCGAACCGAAGCTGGGTGATCTCGATCATCTGGATCGGCCGCGTGCGGCTGCCGAACCAAATGATGGTTTGCCGCGGATGAAAGTCGAGCCCGACTATCGCCGTGGTACTTCTTCCGGCAACAACAAAAAAAAGCCCAAGGGTGGCCGTGGCTGGTTGATGCCAGTGTTGGTTGTGGCGTTGGTGGCGGTGATTGCGGGACTGTGGTTCAACCAGAATAGTTTGCGTGGTCTGGTGCCGCGCACGGATTTCGATGACGTGCTGCATCGTGCGCAGGCTGCTTTGCAGCAGGGGCATCTGGACGGTACCGATGGGACCAGTGCGCGTGAATTGTTTGAAGCGGCGCGTGCGCTTGAGCCGGATAACGACAGCGCGCGCCAAGGTCTGAACGATGTTGGCCGTGCGGAGATTGCGCGTGCGGATGCCGCGCTGCAGGCCGGCCATCTCGATGAGGCGACGCAGGCGCTGACCAATGCACGCGAATTGCTCGGCGGCGGCAACGATGTGGATCGTCTTAGCCAGGCGATTGCCAAGGCACAGGTAGCGACGGGTCAAACGACTACCTTGGTCGATCAGGCGCAGCAAGCGCTGAGTGCTGGCAAGTTGGATGGCCCGGATGGCGCTGCTGCGCTTTACCAGCGTGTGCTGGCAGCCGATCCGGACAACGCGGTTGCACGTCATGGCCTGGATCAGGTCGGTGATGCGCTTGCCGGGCAGATTCAGAAAGCACTGGCTGCGAACGATGTCGCCACCGCTTCCACCAGCATCGATCGTTTAGCCGCTTTGCTGCCCAACTATGCGCAGCTGCCGACCTTGCGTGCTGCGCTCGCGTCGCAGCAGGCGCAAGCGGGCAGTGCGCTTGCCGATGCCATCAGTCAGGGTAATGACGCGCTGCGTGCCGGGCGTGTCGTCGGCGAGGGCGATGACACCGCACTGGCGCATTTCAAGGCTGCGCTGGCGATCGATCCGAACAACCCGCAGGCCAAGGCTGGGCTGGGGCAGGTTGCCGAAGCGTTGATCGTGCAGGCCAACGCGGCCATCGATAGTGGAGAGACCGATCAGGCGAAGCAACTGCTCGCGCAGGCGACCGCGCTCGCGCCCAATTCGGCCGATCTGGTCGCCGCACGTGCGCGCCTGGGGCAACCCGTTGCGACAACGGGGGCTAACGATGACGACGCAACAGCTGCGCCTTCGGCCAGTTTGACGCCTCAGCAACAAGCGCAAGTCGCAAGCATGGTGCAGCAGGCGAGGGTGGCTGCGCAGCGCGGCAATATCATGTCGCCGCCTGGCGACTGTGCGTACGATCTTTATCGCGGTGCGCTGGCCATCGATGGCAATAACCAAGCTGCGTTGGCTGGTTTGCAGGGGCTTTCCGGCTTGGTGCAACAGCAGTTCAATCAGGCTTTGACCGGCGGCAATCTCGGCAAGGCTGGCAGCCTGTTCGATGCGCTCAGCAATCTTTCTCCGGGCGACACGGGACTGCTTCAATCGCGTCAGCGGCTTACCGATGCATGGCTCGATCAGGCCGAACAACAGCTGGATAGGGGCGATCGCAACAATGCCGCGTTGTCGCTGGAGCAGGGTCGCAAGCTGATGCCGAACGATCAACGGGTGCAGCAACTCACTGTGCGCATGCAGGGCGGTGGATGACGGTATTGGTGTTCGGTGGGAGTGGCCAGATCGGGCACTATCTGCTGCCACTGCTTAGCGCGCGCGATGAAACAGTGATGGCGTTGAGCCGCATACCGCGCGCACCGACGCCGGGTGTGGTCTGGATGGCGGGTCGTCTTCCTGACAGCGTGCCGGCAATCGACGACATTTCAGCCATTATCAGTTTTGGCCCGCTGCGACTGCTTTCTGTGTGGTTGAGTAACGTCGACCTGCCGCACGCGCCGCGCGTCATCGCCGTCAGTTCGATGAGTGCGGAAAGCAAGCGCACCTCGGAAGTGCCTGCCGAGCGAGAGATCTCGCAGCAGTTGCGCGATGCTGAAGACGCACTAGCCGCAGCCTGTGCACGACATGGCAGTGAGTGGACGGTGCTGCGCCCTACGCTTATCTACGGCGTGGGCATCGACAAGAGCCTTACTCCGATCGCCCAGCGCGCGATGCGCACCCGGATGTTTCCACTGCCGATGGCGCGCGGTCTGCGCCAACCTTTGCATGCACAGGATCTGGCGCGTGCTGCGCTCGCCGCCCTCGATACCCCCGCAGCAGCCATGAAAGTTCTTCCCATCGGTGGCGGCGAACGCGTATCGGTCGGCGAAATGTTCGCGCGCGTGCGTCGCAGCCTGCCGGTCGATACCTTGCCGTTGCCACTACCTGCATGGTCGCTACGCGTGGCTCGCTACGGTGTGGCTCGGTTGCGTGGGCCATTGAGCCGTCTGGACGAGGATCTCATCGCCGACAATACGGAAGTGACGCGGCTGCTGGGCATCCAGCCGCGTGCTTTTCGCCCGGATGCGGATTGCTGGCGCCCTCCGGCGTGATTTGCCCGTCCAAAGGCCTTGGTACGCCCCTGTTCTGCCACGGTTCCCAGGCCTGCGTTCATCGGGGCGCGGGGTGCCGGGCCCTATGATCCGACCACTCCTGACTCGCCCCTCCTGACACGGGATACCCCACGTTGGACTTTCTGAGCCGAATTCGATCGATCGCCAGTGCGTGCTGGCCGTGGTTGCGCATTCCATTCTGGGTCTGCACGGGCCTGTTCTTTGGGTTCGTGCTGCCGTACTCGTTGATACTGAACAAGCGTGTGCAGGATCGTTTCAACGACCTTGTGTTTGCTGTTCCAACGCGCGTGTACTCGCAGCCCTTGCGTCTCGCACCGGGCGTGCCGATGACGCCGGCCGCGCTCGAAGTGGAGTTGACCTTCGCGGGCTACGTGGACGATGGCCATGGGCAGGTGCCTGGCAGTTGGGCCAGGCAGGGCGGCAGCTATTTCATTTCATCGCGCGGCTATGCAGGCCCTGACGGTGGCGAGTTGCCCAAGCGCATCCGCGTTGCCCTCGGTCAGGGTGTGGTGGCGTCGGTGACGGACCTGGGCAACGATCAAGCGTTGCGCGAAACCCATATGGATCCGGCGCGTATCGCCACGGTGTACGGCGCCAAGCAGGAAGACCGCAGCATCGTGCAGTTGAACGATGTGCCGCCGCTGCTGATCGGCGGTTTGCAGGCGGTGGAGGACCGCGACTTCAAGCAT
>CAJCJD010000184.1 GCA_903970555.1 Vulcanimicrobiota bacterium | reverse complement strand
CCGCGTGAGCCTGGTGATGTCCGTGCCCTTCAGCCGGTCGGGATAGCCCGAGCCATCGAATTTCTCGTGATGGTGCAGACACGCGTCCAGCACATCGGTATCGGTTTGTGCGTTGGCGCGCAGGATGCCGTAGCCCGCCGTAGGGTGTTGGCGCATGTGTGACCATTCGGTTTCGTCCAACGAGCCGGGTTTATTGAGCACGCCCAGGCGCGTCTTCGCTTTACCGATATCGTGCATAAGTCCAGCAAGTCCGCCCAGGCTTACTTGTTCTTCGTCGAAGCCAAGCCAACGGCAGAACACCACCATCAGGGCACATACCGCCACCGAATGCATCGGCGTGTAGTCTTCGGGCGTTTTGACACGTACAGCGTTAAGTAGCTTGGAAGGATCGTCTTTTAACGTACTCGAGATGTCTCCCACCAGGGTCACGGCGGCCTTGATGTTGACGGTGCCACCGCCGCGCGCATCGGAGAACATCGCCGCCGCGAAGCGTTTGGCGTTTGCCGCCACCCGGATGGCATCGTCCGTCTTGTTCAGTGCGGGTGCTGGTACGTTTTCGAATAGGGGAACCACGCAGACCTCGCGAGCGGAGATCTTCGCTCGCGGTTCGATGTCTTTGCCTCGCTGGGTGTCGATCCATAGTCGCTCAACCGCGGCCGCGCGCATGGCATCTATTTCTTCCGTGGTACGTACGAGGAAACGCGAGCGCCAGAACGGATGAGAGATCCACGCACCGTCCATGCGCCCGACGTACATGCCGGGTTGAAGCTGTTCAAGCTCGATTTGCCTCAACATCTCCAACTCCTTCGAAACGGTGCATGTGGGACGTACTGGCTAAACAGGGCGTGCGCGCGTACGCACGCACGCTGCCTAGAATTCGTTCCAGACCCCAGCCGCTGGGGCTGCGTTCGACGAGAACGACATCACCGGGGCGGCCCGCTCTGCAACTGCAACACGCGCCGGTGCCGGGGCGGCGGCGACAGCTACGGTGTTCGTGCCCCCGATCGTGAAGAACCCCACCTGGCGCTGGAGTTCGCGCGACAGCTCCATGGCGTTACGGCTCGCAGCGCTGGCCTCTTCCACAAGTGCGGCGTTTTGCTGAGTCACGTCGTCCAACGTAGTGATGGCGGTAGTAACCTGATCGATCCCGCTGGATTGCTCCTTCGATGCCGCAGCGATCTCCGCAACGATATCCGCTACGCGTGCAGCACCTTTTCGAATGCTCTGCAACGAATCACCTGTTTGCCGAACCAGCTC
This sequence comes from Vulcanimicrobiota bacterium, assembly GCA_903970555.1. GTDB lineage: Bacteria > Pseudomonadota > Gammaproteobacteria > Xanthomonadales > Rhodanobacteraceae > Dyella_B. The sequence goes on along the minus strand of CAJCJD010000184.1, from coordinate 2,435 downwards.
CGAGCCATTGGCAACGCGCTCCGTGGAATCGGTGATGAGTGCCTTGATTTCCTTTGCAGCCTTGGCGCTGCGATGAGCGAGGTTACGCACTTCGGTGGCGACCACGGCGAAGCCCCTGCCCTGTTCACCCGCACGAGCGGCTTCCACGGCAGCATTGAGCGCCAGCAAATTCGTCTGGAAGGCAATTTCATCAATCAGGACCGCGATCTCGGCGATGTTTTTGCTCGCCAGAGTGATTTCGGCCATGGCCGATACGGCCGAACCGGCCACCGTCGATCCCGATTCCGCGTCTTGCCTCAGCGCCATCGCCAGCTGACGCGCAGCATCCGCGCCGTCGGCGTTCTGCTTGACCGACGACGACATTTCTTCCATCGACGAGGCCGTCTCCTCAAGCGCTGCCGCCTGTTCCTGCGTACGCTGGGAGAGGTCGTCGTTGCCTTGCGAGATATCGCCCGCGGCCGAAGCCACCTGCTCGGCGTTGTCTCGTACGCTGGCTACAATACGCGTGAGTTCATCGTCCATCAGAGCGAGCGAACGCAGCGTGTCGCTCAGTTCATCGTTGCCGGTAACTTGCAGCTGATTGTTGAGCGCGCCTTTGCTGATACTCATCGCCAGGGTGCTTGCCTTAAGCAGCGGTCGCATCACGGCCCGAAGAAGCAGGAAGCCCGCGATAATGAGAACGAGCAGCCCCGCCACCAGACAGGCCACGGTGGTGTACACGGTGGCGTGGTGGCGAGCACCCGATGCACTGAACTGGTCTTGCGCCTGGGTGTTGTTGATCTTGATGATGCGATCGATGGCAGCCGTTTCGGCGTCGAACGAAGGACCAAGGTGATTGAGCATCAGATCCAGCGCGTCGTCTTTCTGCCCCGCAGCTAGTCTCTTCAGCTCCTCTTCCATCAGAGGGCGGGTGACGCTGCGCGTTGCAATAAATGCTTTAGCTGCCTCCATCTCCTCAACTGACGTGACCTTCGACGGGTAGTAACCCTCCCAGGCCTTATCCACGTTGGCGACCCGTGATTCGATGTCAGCCTTGGCGGCACTGCCAGCCTCCACCGTGCCTTTCAACAGGGCGCGATTGAAGCTCGTTCGGTTCGCGAGAATGTCTGCCCGCACCTCGGACACGAGCACGATGGGTACGAGGTTGCCGTTATAAACGCCGTCGACGTCTGCATAGGTCTTGCTGACCGCATAGAGACCGATCAGGCCGACGGCGAGCGCAACGGCGAAAGCGGCCGCCATGGCCGCGACAATTTTGAGTTTGACCGTGAAACGCATGGGGAAGGCCTCTTGTGGAGTTACCGGGGTAACGGCACAAGTTTGGCGACCTTTAGCGTAAGTGATTGAAAGAAAACAGAAAGGAATGGCGTTTTTCTGACGGTATTTGTCGGACAAGTGCGTGTGTGTCAGAAATACGACCGGCGTTATGGGTCTTTTTGCACAGCAACCGTTCAGAAAAACAGCTCTGGATCAGGTCACGAAGGCCAACCTGCGCTTCGGGCGCAAGTAATTACGAAAAAGAAATTACCAAATAATTCCGAAATTCGTCGTAATTGAGGTTTTCGGCAAAATGCCGATGCCCGCCGCGCAACGCGGGTACCGAGCGGGTTTACCGTGATAAGCCCAGCATCGCCCTTATCTTGCTCAACAGCGCCTCCATCCGGAACGGCTTCATGATCATGTCCATGTTCGTGCCAAGGAACGTATCCTTTTCCACGGCCTTTTCGGCGTAACCCGTCATGAAGAGAATGGGCATCTCCGGCCGCGCCACGCGCGCATGATCGGCGAGCACGCGCCCGCTCATTCCTGGCAGGCCCACATCGGTAAGCAGCAACGCCACCGACGTATCCGACCGCAACACGCGCAACGCATCCTCCACGGTTCCCACCGTGGTGCAGGCGTAGCCGCCCACATCAAGGATCTCGCGCACCATCTCGCGCACCTGCGCCATGTCTTCCACGACGAGAATATGCTCGCCACCACCGGTATGGACGGTGCTGGCCGTGGGCGCCGCGTCCGCCTGCGCTACATCGTCGCTGGCCGGCAAGAGCATGGAAACCTCGGTGCCCTTGCCGAGTGTGCTTCGAATACGCGCGATACCGCCAGACTGCTTGGCGAAGCCATAAATCATCGCAAGCCCAAGACCAGTGCCGGTGCCTTCGGGTTTGGTGGTGAAGAAGGGCTCGAAAACCGATCCCAGCACGTCTTCAGGAATACCCACCCCGGAATCGCGTACCAGCAGTTCGACGTAGTCGCCATCGCTCAGCTCGGCATCACCCGCCACGTGAACGCGGGTTGTGATGATGTCGAGGGAGCCACCGGAAGGCAGCGCATCGCGCGCATTGATCGTAAGGTTGATGATCGCGTTGTCGAGCTGGTTTGGGTCCACGCGCGCAACCACCGGGCCCGTAGCTGGCTGCAGTGCCAGCACGATA
>CAJCJD010000183.1 GCA_903970555.1 Vulcanimicrobiota bacterium | reverse complement strand
GCGTAGAAGAACAACAGCAGCTTTTTCCGATCGAAACGATCGGCGAATCCCGCCGCAAGAATGCCCGAGACACCAGCGCTGAACGCATAGGCCGATACCACCATGCCAAATTGCGCCGGGGTGATGTTCAAGGCCGGAATGACGATCGCCCCCAACGGCGCCAGCAGCATGAAATCCAGCACGATGGTGAACTGCAGGAAAGCCAATACCGCCACCACGAATTTCTGGTAGCCGGAAAAACCCATGCCGCCTGGTTGGGTGGCAGGCGACGACGCGTTGTTGGTCACAAAAGCTCCTACGGCAGGGAACTGCCGAATACCGTGCGGGGACCGGAATAGCAAAAGATATAATTTAGATATATCTAAATCAAGTGCCTACTCTTCAATCCAGTGCAAGCCGGCGCCTCCCAAGGCACCCTGTGTGATGCTCGCATCTTGTTGTGTCACGCAGGCTTACTGCGACGATTGATTCCCTACCTCCGCTGCGCTAGCGTTGCCGGCCATGGCCAAGTCCACTCCCGCTCCCGTTGAAACTGCGCCGGTCGCTGATTTCGAACATTCGCTCGACGAACTCGAGCAGTTGGTGGCTCGCATGGAGGGCGGCGACATGAGTCTTGACGAATCGCTGAGCGCCTTCGAGCGTGGCATCGGCCTCTACCGGCACTGCCAGCAGGCCTTGGACCAAGCTGATCTGCGCGTTCGCCTGCTGCTCGACCCCGATAATCCCGACACCGCTGAGCCATTTGAACCCGAAGCTTGAATTGAGTCCGGCTTTGCGGGCACTGATTGCCCGCGCCGAGCACGCACTGGGCGACGTATTACCGCCGGAAGACCAACTGCCCGTCGAACTGCACCGTGCCATGCGCTATGCGACGCTGGGTGGCGGCAAGCGCCTGCGTCCGCTGTTCACCTACGCCGCCGGCCATGCGCTCGGCAACGACGGGCCTGAACTGGATGCGCCCGCCTGCGCGGTGGAGCTGATCCATGCTTACTCGCTGGTCCACGACGATTTGCCTTCCATGGACGACGACGCCATGCGCCGCGGCCGTCCCACCTGCCACATCGTATTCGGCGAGGCGATGGCCATTCTTGCCGGCGACGCCCTGCAAGCGCTGGCCTTCGAGATCCTCGCTCGCGGCAACCGCGCGCGCGGCATGGACATGCTCAGCACGCTCGGCCACGCCTGCGGCGCCGAAGGCATGGCGGGTGGCCAAGCGCTCGACCTCACCGCTATCGGCCGTTCGTTGACGCTGGCAGAGCTGGAACACATGCACGCTTGCAAAACGGGCGCACTGATCCGCGCAGCCGTGCGTCTTGGCGCGTTGACGGCGAATGCCGACCCGCACGCGCTAGAAGCGCTGGATCGCTACGCCGCAGCGGTAGGGCTGGCTTTCCAGGTGCGCGACGACATTCTCGATGTCGAAGGCGAATCGACCGTGATCGGCAAAACCGCCGGCAAGGATGCTGCCGCTGGCAAACCGACCTTTCCGTCGATCATCGGCCTGGATGCATCACGCGCGCGCCTGGCCGAACTCACGGAAACCGCGCTGCAAGCCCTCGCCCCTTTCGCGGCGCGCGGCGAGATGCTGCGTGAGCTTGCGCACTACGCAGCACATCGCCAGCACTGAATCCCCGTCAATCGGCTACTTGATTAGCCGCAACGCAAACGGATAGCGGTAACGCACACCTTCGTTGGCCTTCACCGCCGCGACGATGGTGAGCACCAGCCACGACAAACCGATCACGATCCACAGTGGTATCGCGATGATCAGGCCGATACCGAAAGTAACGATGGACAGCACCAACAGCACCAGAAAGGCGATGGCCACGGTGATGTTGAAGTTCAGCGCCTCTTTGGCCTGATCGTTGACGAAGGGCATGGTGTCCTTCTTGACCAGCCAGACGATCAGCGGGCCGATGAAGCAACCCCAGCCGTGGCCGAACGAGACAGTGAGCAATCCCCCCAGGAATGCCGACAAGTGGGCCAGCATGGCCCAGGTGCGCTCCTCAGCCGGAATGTCCCTTGTCGGCGAATCACTCGGTGGAGGCGGTACAGCGGACTCGGGCGGAACGCTCATGGCATCTCCTGCAAGTCGTGCAAACGCCGGCCCCATGCCGGCGTGAGGCATCCTAGCAGCCCTCGCAGGATCTTGCTGCGGCGTCGCCGACGTTATTCGCCAGCAATAGTCATGCGGTCCACCAAGACAGAACCGATCAGCAAGTGCGAGCGCTTATCCACGTCGCTGCCCACAGCGACGATGCCGGAAAGCATGTCGCGCAGATTGGCGGCGATGGTGATTTCTTCCACCGGATAGGCGATCTCGCCGTTCTCCACCCAGAAACCCGCCGCGCCGCGCGAGTAGTCGCCAGTGATGGTGTTGACGCCTTGCCCCATCACTTCGGTCACCAACAAGCCGGTGCCTAGACGCTTGAGCATGCCGCGGAAATCCTCTGCGGCGCCGCCATCGGCATGACCTGGCTCGACGACCAGATTGTGAATACCGCCCGCATTGCCGGTCGATTCGAGGCCGAGCTTGCGCGCGGAATAGCTGCCTAGGACATAGCGCGCAAGCACGCCGTTTTCGATCAGCGCACTGTCGCGCGTCGCTACGCCTTCGGCATCGAACGCACCGGAGCCTTGTCCGCGCAACAGATACGGACGCTCAACAATATTGAGCCACGACGGCATGATCTGCTTACCCGCGTGATCAAGCAGGAAGCTGGCGCGACGGTACAACGCGCCACCACTGACCGCACCAATCAAATGACCGATAAGCCCGCGTGCGATCTCCGGCGCGAACAACACGGCCGATTGCCGCGTCGACAAACGCCGCGCACCGACGCGCGCCAAGGTGCGCTCGGCAGCCTTGTCGCCCAGTGCCTGCGCGCTCATGAAATCGTTCGCGCTGCGCACACTGTCGTACCAGTAATCGCGCTGCATGCCTGCTTCGTCGCCAGTGATCAGCGACAACGACAGCGAATGCCGCGTGCCGCGCTCACGGCCGACGAAGCCATGCGAGTTGGCGTAGACGGACAAACTTTCGCCCATCTGCACGCTGGCGCCCTCCGAATTGGTAATGCCCGCATGCGCGCGCCCTGCAGCTTCGATATCCTGCCCGAGCGCGATGGCTTGCGCCGTATCGATCGTCCAGGGATGCCACAGATCGAGCTCCGGGAATTGCGTGGCCATGCGTGCCGCATCGGCGAGGCCGGAAGCCGGATCCTCTTCGGTGTAGCGCGCGATGGCGCAGGCCTGGTCCAGCGTGGCCTGGATCGAATCGGCATTCAGGTCGGCGGTGCTGGCCGAACCCTTGCGCTGCCCGAAGTACACGGTAAGGCCGAAACCGCGGTCGCGCGTGTGCTCTACCGTCTCCACCTCGCCCAGTCGCACGTTGACGCTGAGGCCCGTGTCGATGCTGGCTGAGACCTCGGCTTGACTGGCGCCCGCGGCACGCGCGCGGCGGATCACGTCCTCGGCCAGTTCGGCCAGTTGGTCGAGTTGGCGCCGGCTGGCGTCCTGATTGATCGCGACTTCGCTCACGTAGGCTTCCTGAGGGGCTGGCGGGTACAATAGGCAAACATGGGGCCGCCCAGACCCATTGCCAATGTTCAATCATTCATCCTATCAGGCCCTTCTTGGCTTGATAGAGCAGGTCAAGGATGGCCTGCCGTGAATCAAGTACGACCCGTGCTTGATTCATCGGAGCCGAGTCCGGACACGCGTCGGACTCGGCGAGTCGATAGAGGGCAGGAAAGCTCTTTATCAACATTGGGAGAAGAACGGCCATGTCCATAGCCACCGGTATTTATCGTCACTACAAAGGCCAGAGTTATCGCGTGCTGGGCACAGCGCTGCACAGCGAAACGATGGAAGAACTAGTCGTGTACCAGGCGCTCTACGGCGACCACGGCCTCTGGGTACGCCCTGCTGCGATGTTCGTCGAATCTGTCGAACTGGAGGGCGAGCCCATCCCGCGCTTCGCACTGATCGACGCCACTCCCGGCGAAACCAGGGCTGGGCCCTGACCGGAAAATAATGTGAACCGCACTTACACCGACAACCCCGAACACGACTACGGCCCCACCCGCACCCAACAGCGCCGCGACGCACTCGCCGTGCTGGCGCTGGCCGTGCAGTTGGTAGAGCTGCCGCCCAGCAAACTCGCCCGCGCGAATTTGCCGGAAGATGTCCTGCGCGAAGTTGAAAACACCCGGCGTATCACCGCGCACATCGCGCGCAAGCGCCAGCTGGGTTTCCTCGCCAAAGTCATGCGCCGACATGAAGACGATGCCTTCGATGGCGTGCGTACGCTATTGGGTGAAAACCGCGAGCAGCTGCGCAAGGAAACCGCGGCGATGCATCGGCTCGAAGCACTGCGCGAGCGGTTGCTGGCCGATGAAAATGCGCTGCAGGAATTTATCGATCAGTATCCGGACATCGATCGGCAACACTTGCGCTCACTGATACGCCAGGCACGTCTGGAACGTGACGGCAATAAACCGCCACGCGCTTTTCGCGAAATCTTCCAGCTACTGAAGGAAGTCACCGCGGTTGTGGACGACGACGCGTAACCGTTCGCGCAGCGTTCGGTCATCGAACGCTGCGTACATCAGGACGCCGTACCACCCACCGTCATGCTATCCACGCGCAAGGTCGGCTGACCCACGCCGACAGGCACGCTCTGGCCTTCCTTGCCGCACACGCCGATGCCCTCGTCGAGCGCGAGATCGTTGCCGATCATCGACACGCGCGTGAGCACGTCGGGGCCGCTACCGATCAACGTTGCACCCTTCACCGGCGCAGTGACTTTGCCGTCCTCGATCAGATACGCCTCGCTGGCCGAGAACACGAACTTGCCGTTGGTAATATCCACCTGACCACCGCCAAAGTTCACCGCGTACAAGCCACGCTTCACCGAACGGATGATTTCCTGCGGATCGTGCTGACCGGCAAGCATGTAGGTGTTGGTCATGCGCGGCATCGGCAACTGCGCAAACGACTCGCGGCGGCCATTGCCCGTGGGCGCCATACCCATCAGGCGCGCATTGAGCTTGTCCTGCATGTAACCCTTGAGGATGCCGTCCTCGATGAGCGTGGTGCATTCGGTCGGCGTGCCTTCGTCGTCCACGCTCAGCGAGCCGCGGCGACCCTGCAGCGTGCCATCGTCCACCACGGTTACGCCCGGTGCGGCGACGCGCTGGCCAATGCGACCGGCAAAAGCCGAACTGCCCTTGCGATTGAAATCGCCTTCCAGCCCGTGACCGATCGCTTCGTGCAGCAACACACCAGGCCAGCCCGGGCCCAACACCACGGTCATGGTGCCGGCCGGTGCATCGACCGCGTCCAGATTGACCAGCGCCTGGCGCACCGCTTCATCGGCGAAGGCCATCGCGCGGCCGTTTTCCACCAGCTCGCGATAACCGTAACGACCACCACCGCCTGCGTAACCTTGTTCGCGCCGACCATTCTGTTCGGCGATCACTTGCACGCTAAGACGTACCAGCGGACGCACATCGGCGGCGAGCGTGCCGTCGGACGCGGCAACCAGCACGGTATCGAGCGTAGCGCTCAAGCTGACGATCACCTGCTTCACACGCGGATCGCGCGAACGCGCATAAGCATCGACTTCGCGCAGCACGGCGATCTTGTCGGGATTAGGCAGGCTATCCACCGGATCGATGGCCGGATACAGCGCCTTGCCGCCATGCAACGCCAGCGGCTTGCCCGCGCCGTTGCCGCCTTGGGCGATCGCACGCGCCGCCTTGGATGCATCCAGCAACTGTGGCAGCACGATCTCGTCGGAGTATGCGAATCCGGTTTTCTCACCGCTGATCGCGCGCACACCCACGCCCTGCTCAATGGAGTGGCTACCGTCCTTGACGATGCCCTCTTCCAGCACCCAGGACTCGCTGCGTGAATGCTGGAAATACAGATCGGCGGCGTCGATGGACGGCCCCATCAGTTGCGTGAACACGCGGTCGAGGTCGCCGGTAGCCAGTCCACCAGGGGTAAGCAGGCGACTTTCGGCCTGTGCGATCAGGGAGTTCATGCGATGGCTACCGTGAAATATCGTGGAATCAAAGAAATATGGGCAAATCGTGCGGCTTAAAGAGTACCGTCACGAACCGCCCTCAAGGGTGCGCCGGTTGCGTGGTGCTTGCGGCAGCAGGAGCCACCGATGCGGCGCTAGCGGGCTCCAGCAAGGATTCGCCTGGCACTGCCTCCGCCTTGCCGGAGGTGATCACCGGCTTATCCCAGCTGCCGCCGATGTGATAACGCTGAACGGCCATGTGACTAAGGCCCCTGCCCAGGACGCCCTGCACCGCAAAACCCGCCGCCGCACCGATCGGACCGCCAACCACCGCACCGACCACAGGCAGGCTGCTGCCGATATGAGGAAGGATGACCACTTGCTGATCGTAGTCCCGCGCTCGCAGGCCGGTGCGGCCGCTGATCGATATTTCCGCCGCTGGCCCGTGGATCTTCACGTTGTCGGTGAAGGCGTTGCCATTTTTCAACTGGAAATCGCCGGTAATCGAATCAAAACCAAAACCTTTGCCGAACACGTCGCCGAAATCCAACGACAACCGACGTGGGAATTCGGCGATGGAGGCAAGCCCGAAGAACCGGGCACCGACATTCGTACTCGCCTTCGGCAGGCGACCATTGGTGACGTTCACTTTCAACGACCCATCCATGCTGCCCAGCTCGAACGCCCACGGGCCGCCAGGCCACGTCGCGTTGAGCTCATCGTGTGTCTTGCCGCCTTCGAAGATGCCTTCGTAGCCGAATGCATTGAGCATGTCGCCCAGGTTGTCGGCATCGAAATTCACGTGCAGTCGCGTGCTGCTTTGGGTCGGCGTGCCGTTCCAGTCGCCACCCGCATTGACTTGCACGCTCTTGGAATGCGTAGACAGTTGGTCGATGTGCATCCCGTTGGTGGTCGGCCACGTTTCCAGACGGGCCTCGCCCAACTTCGTATCGCCAAGACGCAGATCGTGCACCCAGACGTGCAACGGCGATAAGCCTGACGGATCGATGCCGGTGTTGGCCGGATCGCTCGCCGGAACGGGTGCCTCGCCAGGCTTTTTGCCCGGCACGGTAAGCTCCTTGGGCCAATACAACCGCTGCAGTCGCGCCGTAATGCCGCGCTTGGCCAGCGATTGCGTCGGCACGCTGAAGTGCCCTGCCGCCGAAGCACTATCGACATCCAGCTCAAGCGTGTCGGCTTTCGGTGCAGCACTGAGATGCATTTTGGCGAAATCGCGACCGAACATTTCCGCGTGATCGGTGCTTACATCCATGGTCTCCAAACTCAGGCCATTGCCGCTCGCGCTGCCGGCAAGCGACTGTTTCACCCAGCCGGTGACATCCAGTTCCGGTGCATCGCCGCGAATACGCATGCCTTGGGTTGGAAGGCTATCGGGCATCTGATCGCCGAACGCAAACGTCGCCGCAACGGGTGCCTGCTCCGTCGCTGGTAACCGCAAACGCCCCCGCATCACCGCTCCCAATGCCACCTGCAAGTCGCTACCGGCAACCGGCAGCCCCATCGTCAGATGCAGCGGCAAGCTGCTATCGGCGGCTTTGTTCAAAGGCACCGGGAAATTCAGCGCAACGCCGGACATCGGCGAATCGATGCTGAGTGTCTGTGTATCAGGGGCGCCATCGCCTGCGCGCGCGAGCTGATAGCCGATAGTGAACTGGCTGCGGCCGCTGGCTACATCGCCCAGCCACTTCAGCTGCGAATAGCCTTGGATAAGCTCAGCCACCGTGTAATTGCCGCTCAACTTTGCGGACAACCCCGTATTCGGATCACCCGTAGCGCCGGCGATGGCCAGATCGAGCTGCGATGGCTCGCCACGAAATCCGCCAGCCAGTGGACCGGCGTGAAAGCCGTGAGCATCGAACGTTCCAGGGCCATTGAGCTTATCGAGCTGCAGTTTCCAATCCGGTGCACTGAGGTCGACGTCCTTAAACTGCGCTGTGCCGTCGAGCAGGAAATCGTGCATATCCTTCATCGGCAACGACAGATGGAAATCGAAATTGCCCGTGCCGCCAAGCGTGAGCTTGGACAGTGCATCTGTATGCTTGTTGCCGATCGGACTGTTGCTGATGAAGGTCAGCATGTCGGCAGCGTTGCCGCTGCCGTTGACATTGAGATCCAGGGTGGCATGGGCCAACTCCGGAATCACCGCAATCGCCTTGTCGACCTTCACGCCCAGTGTTTGTCCGCTTGCCTGCACCAGCAGGCCTGCGTCCACGAAACTGGCGACGGCCTGTATGTGGTCGGCAATGGGCCAACTCTTGCCATAACTCAACGCGAGATCGCTGATATCGGCATGCGCTTCAAAACGACCTTCGTTGTGATGGAACGGCCAGTCCGCAAGGTTGCCGCGCACCACCACAGAAGCATCATCGAGCTTGCCCGCAACAAATGCCTGATCCAGCCACGACACCGCAGGCGGCGAGAACGAATCGACCGGCCAGAACAACTTGGCCGCCGTCACGTCGACCGGCGTCGTGGCGACGTAGAGATCCACGAACGGGCGACTGCCGTCGTCGGGCAGTTGGATCTCACCCTGTGCATTGCCGCCGAACGCCTGGGCCAGGAAATCCAGGTTGGCGATGCCGATGTGCGCTGCATCGTCGTCGTGCCAGAACGCGATGTCACCCGCCAACCGGTTCATCACGAAGGGCTGTCGGAAGGTATGAGGAAAATTGATCGAGACTCCCTGCGGCGGCAGCTCCAGCGTGATCGCTTCGGCATCGCCGCGCACGTCGCCTTGCAGATGGTCGATACCGGGCAGTTTTCCAACCGACGTGATCCCGAGGTTATCGAAACTGCCACTCAAGGTTTGCAGACCCGATGCTGCGCTCCAATGCAGCACCGCATGCTGGATGCGGCCATGTGGCTGACCGGTGGCAAGCCACTGCGCGAGTCCGGGCGACATCCCAGGTTTCAGTCCGAGCCATGGCAGCAACGGTGCAATCTCTACGTTGCTCGCCGTGACATCGATTTTTGCTTGCGGCGTGCCCATCTGGTCGAGCTCGGTCACCAGCGCGCTACCGTCACTACCTGCCCAGCGTATGCCGTAGCCAATGTCGCTGCGGCGTAGTTCGGCGATGCCATTCCACTCCGAAACACTCGCCTTTATCCCGGCAGGATTGGCTACAGCAAGATCGTGCAAGTCGATCTGGAGCACATCCCGCACGATTTTGCCGCTGCGCCAATCCATCCAAGCGGCAACATCGCCGGTGCCGCTGTCGACGGTGTACCCACCCAGATCGGTGCCGGCAAGCATGCCGTGCAGATCCGCCTTTTGCGTGGCGAACCAGAACTGTCCGCTGGTTCCATCGTCACGAAAGCGGCCGGCCGCTTGCAGCACACCGGTGGCACCAAGCCGATGCAGGCGCGCGCCGACATGGATGTGATTGCCCTGATGCGTCAGGCGCAACGAGTCGGCAAGCAGTGTGTAGTGTTCGCCAAGACGCACGTCGTTGATCTCTACACGCAAATCGTCCAGCCACAATTCGACGGAAAGACGGCCAAACGAAATATTCTGGCGCTCCGAGCCACCGGCCGCTCCGATGCCGTTGATATGCCAGCCGCCATCTACGTCACGGCTCAGGTCAAGCTCCAAGCCGCGCGCTTGCAGATTGATCAGATGCCGGGACGGAAACAGCCAGCCGCCGAAATCCAGCTTCAAATCCCCTTCGGGCACGTGCAGAGGGCTACCGCTCTCGCCGGGACCGACGGTGACATCGCGCATGATGAATCGCGGGCCCGATGGCTCCCAGCGACCTTCCAGCGATGTGAAAGTGACCTTGCGCTGCAGTCGGCTGCTAAGTTCCTGAGCCACCCATTGCGGATGCTTTGCAAGCAAGGGCAGCAACACTTGCGCCAAGGCCGCCGTAACGGCGAACGCAATCACGAGCACGCCCACAGCCCAACCCAGCGCGCGCGCGATGCGGTGAATCCATTGTTGCCATCGCATGCTCACCAGATTCCTGCATCAAAGCAATACGACATCGAACTGTTCCTGCGAATAATGCTCCTCAGGCTGAAAGCGTATGCTTTTGGAGATGAACTCTTCCAATTCCGCCACAGCCGTGGATTCTTCTTCAAGGATGCGACTTACGACTTTCGGGCTCGCCATTACCAGCAATTTTTGTGCATTGAACTGACGCACCGCGCGGGTGATTTCGCGGAAAATTTCGTAGGTGACCGTTTCGGAGGTTTTCACCGTACCGCGCCCCATACAGGCCGGGCACGGTTCGCACAGCTGGCGCTCCAGGCTTTCGGTGGTGCGCTTGCGCGTCATCTCCACCAGGCCAAGTTGCGACATCGGGTAAACCGTGGTCTTGGCGTGATCGCGGGCGAGGCCCTTTTCGAGCATGCGAATGACCTGTCGCTTGTGTTCTTCGTCGGTCATGTCGATAAAATCGATGATGATGATGCCGCCAAGATTGCGCAGCCGCAGCTGGCGTGCCGCTGCCTGTGCCGCTTCCAGATTGGTCCGGTAAACGGTTTCCTCCAGATTGCGTGTACCGAGATAACCACCGGTGTTGACGTCGATGGTGGTCATCGCCTCGGTTTGGTCGACGATCAGATAGCCGCCGGACTTCAACGGCACTTCCTTGCGCAGCGCACGCTGGATTTCGTCTTCCACGC
>CAJCJD010000182.1 GCA_903970555.1 Vulcanimicrobiota bacterium | reverse complement strand
TGATTGGTGCCACCCGCGGCGCGATAGTCGCGGGCAAACTGGCTTTCGATGGCGAGCCCTTGGTCGGCCGCATCGATCGCTGCCTTGGAATCCAGTTGCGTGCCCAGCCCCATGCCGAACCATAGCGGCGGCGCATCGAGCTCGAGCAACCGGTGATCGATGCGACCGATGGCGTCGGCGGTGCTGGCGGCACCTGCCTGTAGCCGGGCCTGCAACACGCTCGCACGCTGTTTGAGCGCATCCTGGCGCGATAGCGCCGTGCTCAAGGCAGCTTCGGCGGCATCGATCTGCTGCAATATCGTGTCTACCCGCTGGGTCAGCACGGGCGGAAGCGCATCGAGAATGCCTTGCGCTCGCGTCGCCGACCAGACCGCACGCCGCTGAGCTAGGCGCAGAGCCTGATCGGCATAGGGCGATAGCGCACGTTGCTCCACGGCCTGCCATCGGCTGAAGCGTCGCTCATTGAATGCCCATTGGCGGGAAAGGCTTTCAAGACGCATCACGGGCACTTGGCCCAGCCCGCTTGCGGAAGCGAGACTCGCCTGACTATCCACCGAGCGGGTGATGCCATCCAGTGCCGGGCTCAGTTGGGCCACCGGATCCGGACTGGCGAGCAGCCGACGCACCTGGTCGAGCAGCGCCTGGTCCTCATCCGCACGCGACAGAATGTCGGCGAGCGCGAGTGGTTGAACCGATGTCGCCGTTGCGCTCGCTGCCGAGGGCACAAGCGGGGGCGCTTGATCCGCTACGGCTATGGCGCTTGCAGCAAGCAGACTCAAGGTAGCGCCGAGATTGCGAAGGCGGTTAAGGCATAAGGTGGTGAGGGCGATCATGGGCTCGGCGCACGTCATGGGTCTCGGCCGTAATGTGCCACGCCACATTGCCCATGTGTGAATTTCACTCCAGGACCATATGCGCGCGCTAGAATTCGCTTACCCATGGGGAGCTATCGATGACCATTGATCGGCGACGTTTTCTGGGCGTGCTCGGCGCAGCGTTTACACTTCCCGCTTTCACGCAATCCAATCCGCCACCACGCGCTGAGCATGGCAACCCCGCGGGCGCGGTAACGCTTGAGCAGGCGCGATCCAATCCGCTGCTTGCCTTGCGACGATTACAGGAAGGCAACGCGCGCTACGCCAGAGGCGAAGGCGTGCATGCTTGCGCAACGCCAAAAGATTTCGCCCAGGTGGCGCAGGGGCAAACGCCGTTTGCCGCGGTCGTTGCGTGCGCGGACTCGAGAACCGCACCGGAGACCATCTTCGATCAAGGTATCGGTGAAATATTTACGGTTCGCACCGCTGGTAACATCGTGGTGGGCGGTGGCTCGGCGATCAAAGGTAGCCTCGAATACGCCGTGGCCGAGCTTGGCGTATCGGTCATTCTTGTGTTGGGCCATACAGGCTGCGGCGCCATGAAGGCTGCGCTGGCCGTGCATAACGGTGGGCCGAGAGCGCCGGGCGACATCGGCCCGTTGCTGGATTTGATCCAGCCGGCGGTAGAAGCCGCGGCGCACCTACCCGGTGATCGTCTTGCGCAGGTTACTGCCGAAAACGTGCGCCGGGGCGTGGCCAGGTTGCGTGAACTCGATCCGATTATTCGTCCTGCCGCACACGGTGGCAAAACGGCCATCGTCGGCGCCGTGCACGATCTCGCCACGGGACGTATAACGGTCGTATAAGCACGAGCCTTACACCGATTTCGAGCCAACGGCGCTTAGGTGTCGGCCACGAGAGGCGGCCTGTTGGATCCGTGAAGAAATTCGACAAAGGCGTGCGCGGCTAACGGCCTGGAGAATAGCCAGCCCTGCGCATGGTGCACGCCATGCTGGCGAAGGTATTCGGCTTGTGCGGACGTTTCCACGCCCTCGGCAACCATAAGCAAGTTACGGCTGCGGGCCAGTTCGATAATATGCGGCACGATCAGGCCAACCGAATCCTCGACGATCGTCTGCACGAAGGATCGGTCGATTTTCAGGCAGTCCACGGGCAGGGCATGCAGATACTGCAAGCTACTGTATCCCGTGCCGAAGTCGTCGATGGCGATTCGAAAACCCCGGCTTCGTGCCGTCTCCAGCACGCCATCCATGGCATGGCTCTGCACGGAAACTCTTTCGGTAAGTTCAAGCCACACCTGGGTGTGTTGAATTCCCGCATTCGATAACGTCGAAGCCAGGCCCTCGAGCAGTTCGACGGACCCAAGATCCTGGGCCGATACGTTGATGCAGATATGCAATGCGGGGTGCGTCGAAAGCAGTGGTCCTAGATCGTCAGCTACCAGGCGCGCCACTTCCGCCGTGAGTAGCGTGATTGTTCCTGTGGCTTCGGCCAGGGGAATAAAGGAGTCGGGGCTGACCACGTGCCCGTCGGGCCGTCGCCATCGCACCAACGCCTCCGCGCCAACACATCCACCGGTGAGCAAATCGATAATGGGTTGGTACTCGACGAAAAACTCGCGTTTTCTCAGCGCTATGCGAAGTTCCGTTTCCGGGGCGAACCGGGCCCCTGCAAGTCGAAAAATAAGAAAGATAAGCAGGCAGGAAACGATGATGCTTGCGGCATACACCATCCACAGGCGTCGTCGCGCGAATACGCCGGCGTCCGGTTCGCCGAAGGCCACGGCACGCCAGCCGGAGAACTCCATGGAGAACAGAAGTGGCCCATCGGACGAGGAGGCGGGTTTAAGTACCTGCCACAGATCCTCCGAGGTCAGCCCTGGCGACATCGACAGAACGGTGGACGGCATGCGCAGGAAGGCGGTTTTGATCTCGAACGGGTTCTTGATATCCGTGAAGCGATCCAGATTGATCAGCACCAGATGGTGCGCCTTCATCAGCCCGAGCATGGGATGGGCGCCGGGTATCTGCGACCGCGCCGCCATGAAGGCCTGCACGCCGCCTTCCAGCACGAAGTCGGGCTTGGGCACGAAGCCTGGGCCATCGCGCCAGGTAGTGCATTGAATCCGACCGTGCTCTACGTAGGCAATCTCTTCCACCGACAGCGTGTTGACGGTGAAGCGTCGCATGGTTTCAACATGCTCGCTGGAGCAAGGCTTTTCGTCCAGCGCGTCGAGCGCATCCAGCGCACTGCGGGCCTGCAACAGCGCGATGGTGGCGCGCTCGGCCACCTTTCTTGCCACCAGTTCAAGCTGCAGGCGGCGCGCCGCCAGCGCGCTTTCGGCGGCCAGCTTGTTGGCAATGAACAGGGGGACGAAGGTGCCCAGCAGCGCCAGGGCGATGGCGATGAGACCTATCCGCCATCTGCGTTTTTCGCCAGGGTCGATGCGCGCCGATTTGACGTCGCTCCTGGCGCTGTTTCCGATCGGCATCTAGTTCCTCTCCCGTCGCGACAAGGCCGTCCCATGATCGCCGGAATAGGGGAGGCGACGGGGTTAGAGCCAATTATGTGGCACCTGTTCCGCATAGCGGCAACTTTTTCCCGGCCGTCGGGTTCGGCAGGCCGAGAAAATCCAGCACGTGCGGCGTTACCCCGTCGATCTGGGCCAAAGGATAGCTGGTGAGGTCCCCGCGGCAATAAGGAGCGGCCGCTGGCTTTCCGTAGGTATTGTTGAGGATGAGCAACGCGTCCCGTTCCGAAGCGCTCTGCCCGCCATGGTTGTTGTTGAGGCCGCCGTGGTCCGATGCCACGACAATCAGCCAGTCTTCGTTGGCGTAGTCCGGTCGCTTCACCAGTGCATCCAGTACCTGCGCGATTTGCGCATCCTCGTCGAGGATCTTTTGCTGGTACACCGCATTAGTCGGGTCATAGCAACAGGTGTGAATATCCACGTTATGCAGGTAGTAGAAGATCGCTGTAGGCGCGTTCTCCCAAGAGAGCCACTCCTTGACCGTGTCCGTTGCCTGTTGCGAGTTCTTGGCATCGTTACGCGAAACGAAGTCTGCCCGCGTGGGTAATAGTCCTTGAGTAAGGTTGGCCCAGTCGGCAACGACGGCGGTCGTGGCGGTCGGGTAAGCCTGCTTGATCAGATCGAACACGTGTGGCTTTTTCAGTACCTGAGTGATGTCGTTGGACGTGATGCCATGGTCCTCCGCCCAGAAACCCGTGAAGTTGCTAGCCCAACCTGGTCCGCTCAGCGTCACTTGTGGTCCGCCGGCCAACATATCCGTGTGGACGGCACCGCCGTCTATAAGCGCATTGA
>CAJCJD010000181.1 GCA_903970555.1 Vulcanimicrobiota bacterium | reverse complement strand
CGCCGACGGCAATCCGCCCGCCGATGTGATGCTGCAGCTGCAACAGGGTTCGAACAACAACAATCAGCAGAATTTCGATCCCGACCAATTGCTGAAAGAACAGCAGCAATGGGAGCAGAAGCAAAAGCAGCAGAACGGTTCGAACAACCCCAGCGGCAATCAGTAACGCCGCCGATCAGGGCAATAAAAAACGGGGCCATCGGCCCCGTTTTTTATTGTTCGCCTTTCGCGATAGCTAGTGCAGCAGCGGCTCCACACCGCAAACAAGCGCAAGACTACGCATTCCCTCAGGCATATGCCGTGTCGTTACGCGGTGACCGCTGCGATCGGCTTCGGCAAGCGCCGCCAGCACGCAGGCGAGACCCGCGCTATCGCAGGTGGTTACCGCCGATAAATCGAGCTGATGACGATCGCCACGCCCAAACGCCGCCTGCAAGGCAACCAGCGCATTGGCTGCAGTGTCGAAATTCAATTCGCCGGACACGGATACCGTGTCCGGCGTATCGGACGCGACCCGGAAAGCATCCTTGGCAGATTTAGTTGCCGCCATTGGCCTTGCCGTTCTGGTCCATCGCCTGCAGTGCCTGGTCGCCCTGCGTCTCCAGATCCTGGATCAGCTTATCCAGACCTTCTTTCTTGATCTGCGCGTCGACCTGGTTGCGATAGTTGGTGATGTAGGAGATGCCTTCGATGATCACGTCATACGCCTTCCACTGACCATCGGCGGTCTTGTGGAACACGTAGTTGACCGAGATGGTCTTGTTGTCGCTCGTGTTCACCTGCGTGCCAACAACGGTGTACTTGTCGTTGAGCTGTCCATTAAACGGCAGCACCTTCACCGTGCCCTTGGTGTAGCTGAGCAGGCCGTCGGCATAACGATTCGTCAGCGAGGTGTAGAACGCCTTGGCGAAGCGCGAACGCTGCTCCGGCGTCGCTTCGCGCGCGTGCATGCCCAGCACCAGGATCGACGCCCAATCGGTATCGAAATGGGGCAGGAAGATCTGGTTGATCAATGCCACCAGCTTGGGCTTGTTGTTCTGCAATTCGGCCTTGTGGTCGGCGATCTGGGTGTCGAGGTCATGGGTGATCCCAGCCACGACCTGCTGCGGCGTCGACGCGTTGGACGACTGCGCGCTCGATGCATCCTGCGCGAAGGCCGGCGCGACGATCACGACGCTGCCCAGGGCGATAGCGGTGGCAAGAGCCAAGTGACGCAACATGGGAAAACTCCTCGAAGTGAGCCGGATCAATGCTTGCCGGCAGGGGAATTGGATGGACCGTTATTGGCGTTGTTACCGTTATTGCCCGCGTTGCTGCCGCTGTTGGGCGAACCACTGACCAGGAACTTGCCGATCAGATCCTCCAGCTGCACCGCCGACTGCGTCAGGATCAGCTGATCGCCGTCCTTGAGCGAATTGGGCGAACCGCCGGGCTGGATCGCAACATACTGGCTGCCAATCAAACCACTGGTGAATATGGCGGCGGCCGAATCGTCGGGAATCTGGCTGTACTTCTTGTCGATGTCCATGGTGACCAGCGCATTGAGCTTGACCGGATCGGCTTTCACCGAGGCCACGCTACCGATCGCCACGCCCGCCATCTTGACCGGCGCGCCCACAGCCAGCGCGCCCACGTTAGTGAAGTTTGCCGTGACCGAGTAGGTGCCGCCAATGGCATCGGCCGCACTGCCGCCGCCAAGGAATTTGCCGAGCATGTCTTCCAGCGGCTGCGTCGACTTGGTCAGGCCTATGTGGCCACCGTTAGCCACATAGGTCTTGGCGCCGCCGAACTGGACGCCCACGTACTGATCGCCCAGCAAGCCGCTGGTATAGATGGTCGCCACCGAGTCAGTCGGAATCTGGGCGTATTTCTTGTCGATGGACAGCGTCACATCGGCCACATCCTTGCCCGGCTCCAATGCGATGGACTGCACCTGCCCCACGCGCACACCCGCCACTTTGACTGGCGCGCCTTCCTTCAGCTGACCGACGTTGGCGAACTGCGCGTCGACGGTGTAGCTGACACCCTGATGGCTGTTGGCAACCGAGGTGGTCTGCGTAGCGAGATAAGCCAGTGCGGCGAAGCCGAGCACGATAAAGAGGCCGGTGCCGACGGCGTAGGATTTTCTCTGGCTCACGGCGAAGTCCTTGAATAGAAGCAGTTAGTCATGTCGGTCACATCAGGAAGGCGGTGAGTACGAAGTCCAGCGCGAGAATCGCGATCGACGAGGCCACTACCGTACGCGTCGTGGCATACGCCACGCCTTCGCTGGTCGGTGCGGTGGTGTAGCCCTGGAACACGGCGATCAGCGAAATCACCGCGCCGAACGCGGCACTCTTCCAGATCACGCTATTGATCACGTCCTTCCATAGGTCCACGTTGGCGGTCATGTTCGACCAGAACGTGCCGTTGTCCACGCCCAGCCAGCTCACGCCCACCAGATGACCGCCGAAGATGCCCATGGCGCAGAACACGCAGCACAGCAGCGGCATGGCGATCAAGCCGGCCAGGAAGCGCGGCGCGGCGACGTAAGCGATCGGGTCGACTGCCATCATCTCCATCGCGGCGATCTGATCGGTCGCGCGCATCAGGCCGATTTCAGCCGTTATGGAGGTGCCTGCGCGTCCCGCAAACAGCAAACCGGTCACCACCGGCCCAAGTTCGCGATAAATAGCCAGGGCGACCACCGAGCCTGTGGCTGAGGTACCGCCGAAGATGGCCAGCACGTAATACAGCTGCAAACCCAGCACCAGGCCTACGAACAAGCCGCAGGTCATGATGATGATCAAGCTCATCGCACCGACGAACCACAACTGGCGCACTGTCTCGCCCGCATGGCGCAGGCTGCGCGGAAGGGCGGCGAGAATTCGCAGCAGGAACAGCCCGCACGCACCGATCTGGGCGAGCGACTGCAGGACGACATTTTCGCGACCGACTTGCGCGCTCATGCAGCACCTTGTTTGAAACCGAGGGCCTGTGCGTAGTCATCGGCGGGATATTGGAAGGGCACCGGACCGTCCGCATCGCCGCCAAAGAACTGGCGGGTCCACGGCGAGCCGTCGTCGGCGATCGTCTTGGGGTCGCCCTGCGCCACCACTTTGCCGTTGGCGATCAGGTAGATATGGTCGGCGACCTGCTTGATCGCCTCCAGCTCATGCGCCACCAGCACGCTGGTGATGCCGAGCGTTTCATTGAGTGTGCGGATCAGCTTGAGAACCTGGTTGAGCGCGATCGGATCCAAACCCACGAACGGTTCGTCGTACAGGATCAGCATCGGATCGAACACGATGGCACGCGCCAGCGCGACACGTCGCGCCATGCCGCCCGACAACTCGCTCGGCGTCAGCGATGCGGCGCCACGCAAGCCCACGGCCTGCAGCTTGGTCAGCACGATATTGCGGATCAGCACTTCCGGTAGCTTCGTATGCTGGCGCAGCGGAAAAGCCACGTTTTCGAACACATCGAAATCGGTCAGCAGTGCCGAATTCTGGAACAGGTAGCCGATGCGCTCGCGCAACTCGAACAGCTCATCGCGCGAAAGCTCGGGCACATTCAAGCCATCGACCCTCACCTCGCCCACATCGCCGCGCATCTGCCCGGTAATGTGCTTCAACAGGGTGGTTTTGCCGGTCCCACTCGGACCCATGATGGCCGTTACCTTGCCACGCGGAATATCCATATCCAATTTATCGAACACGGTCTTGCCGCTGAGCACCGTGGTGAGGCCACGAATGCGCACCAAGGTACGATCGTCGGGCTTGGCGTGGACGGGATCGGTCATGGGCAATGGGAGACGGGGAAAGTGCTCAAGTTAGCCGAAGTGGGCGTGTAATGCTATGCGGACCAGTACAGTAATCGCGCGAACTCACGCTTCCGCCAACAATTCTTTTATTAATGTCTCGTGCCTTTGGCACTGCAAATCGCTGCGCTGACGCACGGCCCGCACGATGGCCTGCAGGCCGTCCAAGGCATCCTCGAACCGGTCGTTGACGATGACATAGTCGAACTCGTGGGCATGGGCGATCTCGCCACGTGAGTTACGCAGCCGCCGCTCGATCACCTCGGCACTGTCGGACCCACGCCCGCGCAGGCGGCGCTCCAGCTCGACGCGCGACGGCGGCAGGATAAACACGCTGACGCAATCGGCCTTGGCCGTGCGGATCTGCGCGGCGCCTTGCCAATCGATTTCCAGCAGTACATCGCGCCCTTGTTGCAGCAGATCCTGCACTGTCTTTCGCGACGTACCGTAAAAATTCCCGTGCACTTCAGCGTGTTCGAGAAAGATGCCTTCGGCAACTTCGCGTTCGAATTCGGTGCGCTCGACGAAGTAGTAGTGGCGCCCGTATTGCTCGCCGGGTCGCGGCGGACGCGTGGTGTGGGAAACCGACAGCGAAATGTCAGGTTCGCGTTCAAGTAGCGCATTGACCAGCGTGGACTTCCCGGCACCGGACGGGGCGGCAACGATAAACAGCGTGCCTTGTATCGCTTCCGGACTTGGCGTTTGCGCGCTCATTCGATGTTCTGCACCTGCTCACGCATCTGTTCGATCAACACTTTCAATTCCACCGCCGCATTCGTGCTGCGCGCATCGACCGACTTGGAACCGAGCGTATTGGCCTCGCGGTTGAATTCCTGCATCAGGAAATCCAGGCGGCGCCCAACAGGCTCTTTCAAGCCCAAAACGCGGCGCGTTTCGGTGATATGCGTGCTCAGGCGATCCAGTTCTTCATCCACATCCGAACGCGTCACTTGCATTACCAGTTCCTGCTCGAGCCGACCCGGCTCGACCGGTTGCTTGAGATCAGCCAGGCGCGATTCCAAACGCGCGCGCAGCGCGGTACGAATCTCGGGCATCCAGCCGCGCACATCAGCGACGATGCGCTCGATAG
This sequence comes from Vulcanimicrobiota bacterium, assembly GCA_903970555.1. Lineage (GTDB taxonomy): Bacteria > Pseudomonadota > Gammaproteobacteria > Xanthomonadales > Rhodanobacteraceae > Dyella_B. Next base: position 8,133 of record CAJCJD010000181.1, on the reverse strand, counting down.
CATCCAGTCGTTCGCGCAGGATCTCGCCAAGCTTGGCGCCCTCGCGCTCGCGCGTGGCGGTCAGTACATCCAGTGCACGATCGAGCACCGACATCAACGCCGCCTGTTGCGCGTCCTGATCCATTTCCGCGTGCTGCAGCACGCCGGGAAAACGCAGCAATTCGGTGAATTCGATACGCATGCTCGGAAAGCGGGTTTCCAGATCCCGCGCCAGCTCGGATAGCCGCCCCACCATCACGTTATCGACCTGCAACGATTCGCTGCGCGACTCGCCACGACGCACGGTCACATCCACCTTGCCGCGGGAAAGCTTGGCGGCAATACGTTCGCGCAAAGCCGACTCGAAGCCGCGCAGTTCCTCGGGCAGACGCGGGCTCAGCTCCAGGTAGCGATGGTTGACCGTACGCAGCTCGCAGGTCAGCGCCCCAGCCGGGGTGACCGCTTCGGCGGAGGCGTAGGCAGTCATGCTACGGATCATGGAGGACGGCCTTGGAAGGTGATGAAAGGGGCTAATGGTAAACTGTCGCGCCCTCACTTGCCCAACCGAGCCCATGACGACAGTGTCCCGCCCAAGCGGCCGCGCTAATGACCAGCTGCGCAGCATCACCATCGAGCGTCATTACACCCGCCACGCGGAAGGCTCCGTGCTGATCGCCTTTGGCGATACGCGCGTGCTTTGCACCGCCAGCGTCGAAGATCGCCTGCCACCGTGGCTGCGCGGCAAGGGCGAAGGCTGGGTGACCGCCGAGTACGGCATGCTGCCGCGCGCCACCTCCAGCCGCACCCAGCGCGAAGCCACCCGTGGCAGCCAGGGCGGTCGCACCATGGAAATCCAGCGGTTGATCGGTCGTAGCCTGCGCGCCTGCGTCGACCGGCAGGCACTGGGCGAACGCGTCATCACCTTGGATTGCGACGTACTGCAGGCCGACGGTGGCACGCGCACCGCCGCGATCACCGGCGCGTACGTGGCGTTGGTCGATGCAGTGAGCCTGCTGATGAAGCGCGAAAACCTGCGTCGCAATCCGATCATCGGCGCAGTCGCCGCCGTATCGGTCGGCGTGTATCAGGGTATGCCCGTGCTCGACCTCGACTACGCCGAGGATTCCAACTGCGACACCGATATGAATGTCGTGATGAATGACGGCGGTGGCTTCATCGAAGTGCAAGGCACTGCCGAAGGCCACGCATTCCGTCGCGAAGAAATGGACGCCATGCTCAGCCTGGCGGAAAAAGGCATCACCGAACTGGTCGCGCTGCAACGCGCGGCGTTGGAAAGCTGATATGCAACGCATCGTGCTGGCGAGCAGCAACCACGGCAAATTGGCCGAGTTCAACGCGTTGCTCGCCGATAGCCGATTCGAAGTGGTGCCGCAAGCTGAGTTGGGCGTCGAGGACATCGAGGAAACCGGACTCACCTTTGTCGAGAACGCGCTCCTCAAGGCACGTCACGCTTCTCGTGTCACCGGCCTGCCAGCGCTGGCCGACGATTCGGGATTGTGCGTGGCGCACCTGCGCGGCGCGCCCGGCCTCTACTCCGCACGCTATAGCGGCGCCCACGGCGATACCGCCGCCAACCATGCGCGATTGCTGCGCGAACTCAAGGGCGTACCGCCCGCACAACGCGGCGCATTCTTCATGTGCGTGCTCGCCTTGCTCTGGCACGCCGAAGACCCTGCTCCGCTGATCGCCGAAGGCCGCTGGCACGGACGCATCCTGGAAGCGCCTCGTGGCACGCACGGCTTCGGCTACGACCCGCTGTTCCTGCCGCACGAGCAATTGCTCAGCGCCGCCGAGTTGGAACCGGCTGTAAAAAACCGCTTGAGTCATCGTGCCCAGGCCATGGCGCAACTCCACGCACGCATCGCCGAATTACACGCTTGAATCTGCCGTCATGTCGCTGATCGCTCCACCGCTGGCGTTGTACGTACACATGCCGTGGTGCGTAAAAAAGTGTCCGTATTGCGACTTCAATTCGCACGGTTTGCGCGGCGAACCGCCTTACGCGAACTATGTGGAAACATTGCTGGCCGACCTGGATGCCGATCGCACCGATTTTGGCAACGCATTGCACGGTCGCCCGATCGTCAGCGTGTTCTTTGGCGGCGGCACGCCCAGCCTTTTTACGCCCGAGCTGATCGACCGCTTTCTTGACGGCGCGCGCGCGCGCTTGCCGTTTGACAACGCTTGCGAGATCACCCTGGAAACCAATCCCGGCACGGTCGAGCATGGACGTTTCGACGGCTATCTCGCCGCCGGCGTCAACCGCATTTCATTCGGTATCCAGAGTTTCGACGACGACAAGCTCAAGCGCCTCGGCCGCATCCACTCCGCCACCGAGGCGGAAGCCGCGGTGAAGTCGGCCCAGGATGCCGGCGTCGACAACATCAACCTCGACCTGATGTATGCCTTGCCTGAGCAATCGCTGCCAGGCGCGCTGGCCGACGTGGACCGGGCAGTCGCGCTGCAACCGACACATATCTCGCACTACCAGCTTACCCTGGAACCCAATACCGCCTTCGCGGCACATCCCCCGCCGCTGCCAGACGACGATGCCGCCTGGGCGATGCAGGAGGCCTGCGAGGCACGCTTGGCCGAGGCCAGCTACACGCAATATGAAATCTCGGCCTATGCCCGACCTGGCCGGCAGTGCCAGCACAACCTCAACTATTGGCGATTCGGCGACTACCTTGGCATTGGCGCGGGCGCCCACGGCAAGATGACCGACACCACCAGCGGCGAGGTTCTTCGACGCTGGAAGATTCGTCACCCGAACACCTACCTTGAGGCTGGCGGCGGTCCGTCCCGGGTCGGCGGCCATGCCGCCGTCGCCATCGCGGAGCTGCCTTTCGAGTACATGCTCAACGCCTTGCGACTGATCGACGGGGTTCCCGCCAGCGACTTCAGCGATCGCACCGGACTGCCCTTGGACCGCATTGCCACTCGACTCGCCGAAGGGCGCCGCCGGGGATGGCTGGAGGATGACGCCCAGCGCCTGGGCACCACATCCCTGGGCCAGCGCTTCCTCAACGACGTGATCGCCAGCTTCCTCGATTAAAAACCTTGCGCCGCCCCATGACGGCGACCCGTGAACCGGCTTACACTGAATGCCGGGGATTAACTGGGACCTGCGTCATGGATGTCGAATCAAGGGGACGTCCGCCATCTGCCGCCCGCGAACATCATGACCGTGTCGATCACGGCGTGATGGCTGCACGCGCGCGCCATTTGGTCGATGCCACCTGCGTACTGTGCGATCAATGGATCGAGCCAACTTTGCGCTTGTGCCTGGATCGTTTCGACAAACGTCTCTATGAGCTGGCCGAAAGTTCACGCAATCATCTTGAACAGCAACGCTGCTTCGATAGCCGTAACCTGATCCAGCAGAGTCGCGCGGCATTCATGCAATCTTTCTCGTCGCGCCTGCGCGAGAGCTTCGAGCAGATGGGCCACGTCGAGGACGACGAATCGCACCAGCCGCTTGGCTTGCAATCGCTCACCCTGCTCGATCGCACCGAACAAGATTTGACCGCCGCACTCGACAAGCTCGCCGCGCGTCACGAAGCACACAACGGCCCGATGCTGTCCGAGCTTTCCTATCGGTTGGCCGTTCTGGTCGGCTCGCCGCCGCTGGAAGGTAAGGATTTACCACCGGGACCGCAGAACCTCGCGCAGATCTTGCGCGAGGCCAGTGAGCCGATGAATCTGCCGATCGAGCATCGCCTCATTCTGCTGCAAGTTTTTGAGACCAGCGCGAGTGATGCGCTCGCGTCGCTGTACGAAAAGGTCAACGGCAAACTGGTCGCCGATGGCATCCTGCCGCAATTGCGCGCTTTTCCCGCTGCGCGGCCTACGCATGGCCCGGTGCACGGCGCATCGCCGACAGCCGTTCCCGCCGCCGCAAATACGAACGCTAACGCGGCGAATCCTTCCGCAGCAGGCGAGCACCGTAGCGAGCCCATAGCGGTGCTGGAGACCTTGCGCGATCTGCTCACACGCCAACGCACCGCCGCAGCCGGCCCCGTACCCAGCGCAAGCGGACGCACCGCCACACCGGACGAGCTGCAAGTCGCCCTGTCGGCCCTGCAGCAGCACATGATCCAGGTCACCGATCAGACCAGCCGCGAGCTGCGCAGCGCCCAGCGTTTGCACGAAGAGTTGCTGCTGCAACTCAACGTCGGCCTGCCGCCCGGCGCCGCGCGCACGCAGCTGAGTGCCGAACAAGGCGACACGGTGGAACTGGTCGCCATGTTGTTCGAGCAGCTCGCACAGCAACTGCATCATGGCGCGGACGCGCGCGCGCTGCTGGGCAACCTGCAGCTGCCACTGCTGCGTTTGGCCGTGACGGATCGCGACTTCTTCAACGAGCGCGAACACCCGGCTCGACAGGTGCTTGGCAAACTTGCCGAAACCGTCAACGACTGGCTCGACGGCCCAAACGGCGAAACCGATCACCAGCTGCTGGCCAAGCTCAGCCAACTGGTGGAACGCACACAATACGAGCCACCCAGCGCGGGTCTCTACACCAGTCTGCTGGCGGACATCGAGCATCACCTCGGTCAATTGGCGCGCAAGGCGCAAACCACCGAACGTCGCCACGTCGAAGCGATGCAAGGTCACGAGCGGCTGGAACAAGCACGCCGCCGTGCCGACGAGTTGATGAGCGAGCGTTTCTCGATCGCCTCGCCGCGCGGATTGCTGCGCACCCTGCTCGACCGCGCGTGGACCGACGTGCTGGCGCTGAACCTGCTGCGTCACGGCGAACACAGCGATGCGTTCCGTCAGCAACTGCGCGTCACCGACCAGTTGCTTGGCCAGTTCCCGGTCAACGATCCGGCGATTCTGCGCCAGGAAGTGGAGGCAGGCTTGCAGCAAATCGGCATGCATGCCGATGAAGCCGAACAGGTCGCGCAGCGCCTGATCGGCAATGAAGCGCCGCCTGAAGCACCTGGCGAAGAGCCCGCGCAAGCACCCGCAGCCGCCGCGCCCAACGCCGCAACACCCGAGGCGACGACTGCCGCGGATATAACCGCCGCCGCGCAAACGGCAGACGACAAGCCCTTAGAAGCTCCGCCGTCGCAACAACCGGCCCCGGTAGAGGCCGCAAAGCCCAAACCGACGCTTCCTCCTCGCACGGCGGATGCGCCAAGCGCCACCGATCTGGCTATCCGCCTGAAACAGCGTCAGCGCCTGGGCGAACAACGCGGGCAAGAGTCAGCTCCGGCCAGCAATCCCGCCGTCGTTCCGCCGCTGGGTCTGCGCGAAGCACGTATCCACAATCGCCTGCGCCAGCTGCCTTTCGGTAGCTGGTTCGAATTCACCGATTCGGACACGGGCGAAATCACCCAGCGCAAGCTCGCGTGGTTCTCGCCGGTCTCGGGTAATAGCCTGTTCGTCAATCGCCGTGGTCAGCGCAGCGATGTGATGAACCTGCAAGAACTTGCACGCGCGATCGCCAACGGTCGCGTACGCGAACTGCCACCACAACAAGAGAACCTGCTCGACCGCGCATGGCACGCATTAACTACCAGCCTGCTAAGGCCCGCTCCCACGTCGTTACCGGAAGCCCGCTCATGAATGCGCCCGAACAACGCCGCGCCCCACGCAAGCGCCCGGAGCACAGCGTCACCGTGATCGACACCATCACCGGCCACCCACTGGGGCACCTTGGCAACCTGTCCAGCAATGGCATGTTGCTGATCGGCCAGCGCGTACCGCGCAGCGAAGCGGTCTATCAGGTCAGCCTGACCTTGCCACGTCACGGCATTCCGGCGCCGAGCATCGAGATCGGCATCCAGGAGCAATGGCACGAGCCCGCGGCCACGCCCGGCCAGACATGGGCCGGCTACCGGATCATCGCCATTGGCAGTGCCGAAGCTACCCAGCTGGACCAGTGGCTACAACAGACCTAAAAGCTCGTTCATAGCTCATCGCGTTACACTGGCAAGCTGATGCCAAACGCCGGAACGCCGCATGAGCCACCACCTTGCCTCGCTGTACGCCCAACACATCGCCACACTGCGCGAACGCGCGGATAAAGCCCTGGCGCTGGGCGGTTTCGATCACCTGCTGATCGCAGCGAGCACCCCGTTGCGCAAATTCCTAGACGACCAGGACTACCCGTTCGTCGCCAACCCGCATTTCCGCCATTGGTTGCCGTTGACCGACGCACCCGGCAGCTGGGTCGTCTATACGCCGGGCAGCAAACCCAAACTGATCTTCGTGCAGCCGCGCGACTACTGGCATGTCGTGCCGGCTGCGCCCAGCGGCTACTGGGTCGATCAATTCGATATCACCATCGTGCGCACCAACGCCGAAGCCGTTGCCGCGCTACCGAAGGGTAAGCGCGCGACGATCGTTCCCGCGTGCCCGGAAATTGACGGCGTAGAAGCCAACAACCCGCAAGCCGTGATCGATTACCTGCACTGGCATCGCAGCTACAAGACGCCTTACGAGCTGGAGCTGATGCGCGAAGCCAGCCGCGCTGGCACGCGTGCACATCGCGCCGCGGAAAAGGCGTTCCGCGCCGGCGAAAGCGAGTTCGGCATCCACATGGCCTATCTCGCCGCTGCGCGGCAGATCGATGCGGAGCTGCCGTATGCCAGCATCGTGGGCCTCAACGAACACGGTGCGGTGCTGCATTACACGAACTTCGATCGCACGCCGCCGAAGCAAAGCTGCTCGTTCCTGATCGATGCCGGCGCGAGCGCATCGGGCTATGCCAGCGACATCACGCGTACGTATGCCGCCACCGGTCACGCGGAATTCCAGGCGCTGATCGACAGTGTCGAAAAAGCGCAGCTGGGCTTCGTGGCGAAAGTGAAAGCCGGGCAAAGCTATCCGCAATTGCACATCCATGCGCATCACGTGCTGGCCGATGTGTTGCGTGAACACGGCGTGATCCGCATGAGCGCCGAGAGCGCCGTGCAGTCCGGCGTCACCGCTGCTTTCTTTCCGCACGGCCTAGGTCACCCCATCGGCCTGCAGGTGCACGACGTAGCGGGTTTTCAGGCCAGCGAACATGGCGGCAGCATTCCGCGCCCCGACGGACATCCGTATCTGCGCATGACGCGCGTGCTGGAACCGGGCATGGTCGTCACCATCGAGCCGGGTTTGTATTTCATCGACATGCTGCTTGAAGAACTGCGCAGCAAGCCGGCCGCCAGCGATATCGACTGGGCCAAAGTGGACGCTTTGCGCCCTTACGGCGGTATTCGCATCGAGGACGATGTCGTTTGCACCGATAGCGCACCGGAAAATCTTACGCGCGACGCCTTCGCACAAGCAGGCTGAATTTGCCGCACCCCGACGACAAGGCGGCACGGTGTGCCGCCTGTCATTTCGTCCTGGCCGCTCCGCATGCCTTCAGTTATGCAAAAATCCTCCTCACAGGGGCGATGGTCATCGCGTGAAACGTGCGTGCCTCAACGTGATGACATCATCGGGTAAAGCAGTCAGATAGCAGGCGCAGCACATGAAGCCGATAGGGGAAGGCATCGATCTGGGTCGTGCATTGATCGTCGAAGACGATGCCGCGACACAAGAGCGACTCGCCCGATTGCTGGTCGAACTGCTGGGCACCGATGCCGACATCGTCATCGCCAACGACATCAGCAGCGCGAAAGAGCGCATCGCTGCGCATAAGCCCGGGGTTGCCTTGATCGATATCGGGCTGCCGGATGGAAGCGGCACCGATCTGATCGGCTGGCTGCAGATCCATCATCCTTCGATCACCACCGTAGTGATTTCGGCCTGGGGCAACGAAGACACCGTGCTGGCCGCATTGCGCGCCGGCGCCGTCGGATATCTGCTGAAGGAACGCGAGGACATCGAACTGAGCCTGGCACTGCAGAGTATTCGTCGCGGTGGGGCACCGATCGATCCATTCATCGCGCGACGCATCCTCACGCTGCTGGCGGAAAATCCGGCTAGCGCGCCTGCATCGGAGGAATCCGCTACCCACGCACCAGAGACCAACGAGCACGCGCTGTCGGAGCGCGAATCGGAAATCCTGCGTCTTGTTGCGCGCGGTTATAGCAATCGCGAGATCGCCAAGCTCACCGCACTCTCGCGTTTCACCATCGAGGGCTACACCAAGAGCATCTACCGCAAACTGGCCGTCAACTCGCGCACCGC
>CAJCJD010000180.1 GCA_903970555.1 Vulcanimicrobiota bacterium | reverse complement strand
GCACGTGAGCGACATCGAAAAGCTTTTCCGCGAGCATAATCGTGCCTTGATCGCGTTCCTGCAGTGTCGGCTCAATTCCTATTCCGACGCGCAGGAAGTCGCACAGGAAGCGTATTTACGCATGCTTACCCTGGATAACCGGGAAGAGGTCGACTCCCTGCGAGGCTATCTGTTCAAGATAGCGGGGAACCTGGCTATCGATCGGTTACGCAAACGCAAGGTGCGCGGTGATTTTGCCGCTGCGCAGATGCACGACGAAGCGGTGGTGGAAGCATCACCCGATCATCATGCCATGGCGGTCGAGCAGGTTGCGGGCATTCGCAGTGCCTTGCGTGAGCTGCCGGCCAAGGCAAGCCAGGCTTTTGTGATGCATGTGATTGAGGGCCGCGATTTCGGAACCGTCGCGCAAACCATGAAACTTAGCGAGCGCATGGTGCGCTACCACGTTGCCAACGCGCTGGCGCATTGCCGCGCGTGGGTGGACGGAAAGGAGATATCGTGATGGCTAAGAACAAGCAAGACCCTATCGTGTACGCCGCCGCCGATTGGTGGGTGCGGCTGCGCGCGCCGGACGACGAGGGTCAAACTGTCGAGCAGTGGCTGGCATGGACGAGCGAAGACGCGCGCCACCTTGAAGCCTTCGAGCGCGTGAACGATCTCGCCAGTCGGCTCGGTTCGCTCGATACGGTGTCGCGGCAGGGACTGATCAATGCCTTCACGCGTCAGGCCGCGCCGCCAAGGCGTTGGTTGCCAATGGCTGCCGCCGCGGCGCTGGCTGCGGTGGTGCTATCGGGCGCATTTTTTGGCTGGAGCCGCTTCGCATCTGGCATCAGTTCGCAGGTCTACGCAAGCGCCGTGGCGCAAAATCGTGATATCACCTTGCCAGATGGAACGCAGGTTGCCCTCGGCGCCGCATCGACACTTACCACGCACTTCAGTCACGGTCAGCGTCGTGTCGAGTTAAGCGGCGGCGAGGCGTTCTTCCAGGTGATTCACGACAACAGCCGTCCGTTTGTGGTGGCTGCGGGCGATGTATCTATCCACGATATCGGCACTGCTTTCGACGTACGGCGCACTGGCCAGCGTGTAACGATTGCCGTGACGCAGGGTCGCGTGCAAATTGCCGACACCACGCTAGCGCCGGGTGGCGGGCAGCGCGGCACGCTGGAGGTTTCCGCCGGTCAGTTGGTTTCCTATGACCCAAATACGTCCCGCATGACGATCGGCGGCATTTCATCGGACCAGGCCACCGCATGGCGGAATGATCGGCTCGAATTTATCGATGAACCGCTGAGCGTGGTGATCGCCAATCTGAATCGCTATAGCACGCGGCCGTTGCACATTGCCGATGCCGATCTGAACAAGCTCAGCTATACCGGCACCATTCGCACGGATGCCATCGATAGTTGGTTGGGAGCATTGCCGCAGGTGTTTCCGTTGCGTGTGAGCACGGGCAGTAATCAGGTCATCCTTTCTGACGCGGAGCATTCACCGCACCGATGAAAACGCTCATTGATACGTGCGTCATTGCGCCGTAGATGCCAAGCGGCGCGCTGCATGTCAGACTCATGATTTAGCCCCGGAATAGGCCTTTCATGAGTCGGTTTGCCTGGCTGCCAGCTTACGGCTGCCTGACATGTTTGTTTGCCGCAGCGAGCGCTGGAATCGCGCCGTCGCACGCGGCGGAGCAACCGGCTGGCACGCGTTTTCTCATTCCGGCGCAATCGCTTTCCACCGCGCTGATCGCTTTCGGAAAGCAAGCCAATGTGCAGGTGCTTACGGCCGGCCAAACGATCGAGGCGTTGCACTCGCGTGGCGTTGCCGGAACGCTCACGAACGAAGCGGCGATGAGCAGGCTGCTCGAAGGCACCGGTCTCATCTATGCGTTCATCGATTCCAAGACGGTAGTCGTGAAACCCGGCGCGACAACATCCGGTGAAGCGAATAGTGGCAAATCCGCTGCGGGCGCCGTACCCACAACGGCTACGTTATTGCCGCCGATCCAGGCCATCGGTCTGGTGGGACAGGACGTGGGCTTTATGGCCGATGTGAGCACCGGCCCGACGCGTACGGTATCGGATCCCATCGACGTGCCGCAGTCGGTAGGTATCGTGACTCAAGGGCTGCTGCAGTCGGAGCAGATCCAGACGATTGCCGAAGCCATCCAGAACATTGCCGGCGCACAGTATGTCGACGGTTCGAGTGGCCTACCGATTTTCGATGTGCGCGGGTTCACCACAGGCAACGGCATGACTGATGGGATGCCCAACAACATCCTCGGCATCGGTGACTTTCCGCCGCTGTTTGGGGTGGAGCGGGTGGAAGTGTTGAAGGGGCCCGAAGCCATTCTCGGCGACACGTCGGCTTACAACAATTTTGGCGGCTTAATCGATGTGGTGCTGAAGAAGCCGCAAGCGGCGCCGATCGACCAGCTTACGTTTTCCATCGGCCAGTATGGTGAGAAACAATTGGGCCTGGATTTCGCCGGCGCATTGAACGACAGCAAATCGTTGAGTTATCGCCTGGTCGTGAATGGCGATTTTTCCGATCGTAGTCCACAGGGTATGCGCGGGCAGCGCGATCGTTACGTCGCGCCGTCGATCGGTTGGTCAACATCCAATACGACCTTGATCGCAGGCGTCTCGTGGATGATGAATCACACGCCGATTCCGGATCACACCATTCTGCTCAACAACACGGTGTCGTCGTCATCGCCGCCGGGCATTCTGCTCGACAATCCCAACGACCATACATCCATCGAAACGCGTCGGCTCTATTACTTGTTTGAGCATCGCTTCAACGACATCTGGTCGTTCCGCAGTCGCGCACAATACGTGCGCGAGGCGATCGATACGCAATACTGGTTGTTGGATGGCATCGTGCCTGCCGGAGATACCGAGGCAACGGCTTTGGACTATCGAACATCCGACGCGTACTACGTGCTGCAAAACGATATCACGGCTACGTTCGGCAATAGCTGGATGCAACACACCGCGGTACTTGGTTTCGACTATTCGCGCATCCAGCTTGGCGGTGGCGACTATGCCTTCAGCGACGGCATGGCGTACAACATTTTCACCAACGGCCCTTTGCTTAAGGCAGCCTCAGCGCTGTCTGCCGACGATTATGCCGAAGGATATTTTTCCGGTAGTCCATGGACCACGGAAACAGGTCTGTTCCTGCAGGACCAGATCGCCCTGGGCACACACTGGGACGTGTTGGTGGCATGGCGGCGCACGGGCTATGAGTTGCAAACCTACTATCCCGACGGTACGCCATGGAACTCGCACAAAGTGCAGTGGGTACCGAATTACGGCATCGTGTACAAGCTCACACCGGATATGTCGATCTACGCCAATACGTCTAACGGTTTCCAGCCGGACACGGGATTGGGCAAGAACGAACATCCGTTGCCGCCAGCGCTGTCGCGACAAATCGAAGTGGGGGCGAAGTTCGATTTGTTCCAGAATAAAGCGCGCCTTACCGTGGCCGCGTATCGCATTATGCTCAACAACAGTTCGGACCTTTTTTCACTGCAGCCGCCTTATTACTACATCAGCGGTCCCGGGCAGTCGAACAAGGGGCTTGAGCTGGAATTCAACGGACAGATCGCGCCAGGCTGGGATGTCAGTGCGGCGTTTACCAATGCGTTGATCCACAACGACGACGGTACGCCCGCATTGGGTGCATCGAGGCAACGCTTCAATCTGTGGAGCAGCTACACCTTCCAGAATGGCTTGTGGCGCGGTTTCGGCGTGGCCGGCGGCGTGTTGGCCCGAAGCCGAAGCCTCGGCGAGTTATCCGATTACAGTGCTTATATTCCGATCCCAGGGCAGGCCACCGTCGCAGCGGACATTTTCTACAGAGCGCCGCGGTGGAGCATCACGTTGGGCGTGAAGAATCTGCTCGGCCGCAATCTGTATGGGCCTCAATTCGATGAAACTTTCGTGCCGTTGAACAATCGACGCACCTATCTGTTGACCGGTACGTTCGATCTATAGTGAGTGGCAGCTGTTCACAGGGCGAAAAAAAAGCCGCCCAGTCGAGCTGGGCGGCATGGAACGCATGAGGTACGTTGCTGTTCCGTCGGATCAGAAGTGATACGTACCAGTCAAACTCAGCACATCGCCCGAATCGGCGAAGTAACCATTGATCGTGCCGGCGCCGAGGATCGGTGAATTGGTCAGGTGCACGGGAGTGTTGTTGACGAACTGATGCTCGTAGCCGAGATCGACGCTGATATGGCTGGTCGCCTTGTAGCCCACACCGAAGCCCAGCAACTTGCGGGCGCCGTCCGGCACGCGTGGGTCGCGGCTGACGATGCTGGTGGGCGTTTCGTCGTAACCGATACCTGCATGTAGCGTCCACTGGTCGGTCAGTTTGTAGTCGCCGCCGACCGAATACAGGAAGCTGTCTTTGAAATCCTCGTTCAGCGCGACCAGTTGCTGGCCCTTCGAGGTCAACACCAGCTCATTGAAGCTGGACCAGTCCGTCCATTTGATCGTTGCTGCGATCGAAAGCTTATCGGTAAACGCATGCAGCCAGTCGGCGCTGGCGAATGCCGGCGTATTGAACTCGGCGCTAGCGGGGCCGCCGTTCGGATTGATGTTCGGCAGACTCGGATTGAGCACGGGCGCCAGGGCGAGCAGTTGTTTACCGGTCGAACTTCCATAGAGGGCGTAGCTGCCGCTCAGCGTGTTCTCTACGCGCGAGTGATAGCTCATGCCGAAGGTGTCTTGATCGGTCGGCTTGAACACGAAGCCACCGAAGTAGCCGAACGAGAATTTCCGTTTCACGTTGACGTTGAGCTGCACGTCATCCTGTTGTGGCGGAAGCGGAAGGCCGAACAATGCCTTTGCCGCGCCGTTCGGATCGAGCATCGTGTTGAGTTCGGCCTTGGTACGCTGACCGAGTACGCCCACGCCCATCGAGAACCGATCGTTGAGCTTGAACGCCGCCGACAGGCTTGCTGCAACCGATTCGAGGTCAGTTTCGGTACCGAAGTAGCGTCCCCGCCACCCCGAGTTGTAATCGCTTTCCAGACCGAATGGCACGGTAAGGGCGCCGCCCAGGGTGAGCCAGCTATTCACTGGCGCGACCCAGGCTGCGTTCGGGAATGGGACGAACTTGCCAAAACCGTTCGGATTTCCACCAGTCGTCGGGTTGCCGTCCACATCCAGGGTCTGGCCATGGAACTGGGCCTGGGGGCGGATCTCGGTGGCGGTAGCCTGCAACATGGGGCCGTCAATGAAGGACATGGCCGCCGGGTTGTTATAGGCCGCCGAGGGATCATCAAAGAACAGCGAGCCACCCGCGTTCGCACGAGCCCAGCCGGCTGCGTTGTCAGTGGGCAGCTGGAAGGCGCCGGCGTGCGCCGCCATCGGAAGCGCGCAAGCCGTTACCACGGCCAGCGCAAGGGCGGCCTGGGTGCCTAAGCGGCCCACACGGAACTTGGAATGATGATTCACGTTTATTCTCCTGGCGGCGGTAGTCGGGCACGACGCAAAGTTTCTGTAAAGGGCGTGATAGAAATGTCGACGCTGTTACCGGTAAATCGAAACACGGCTTAACGATAGCATCACAAGCGCCGTGTGCACCCCCTGCGCTTTAGTTGCGGTTTAAGGCGCTCACTTTTGCTGCGTCACAACAAAATCCAGCGTGCAACGCAACATCAGCAACCGACAAAGTGAGTGGGACGTTTGCCGACTACGCCACCTTGGTTGTTGCGCACAGATCGAAAGTTCCATTTTAGACAGCGATGCATCACTGCATGCGCCCCTACGGCGTGTGATCGACATCTGCTTCCACAAACAGTTGTTGCACGCACATTGAAAAATAGCTGTGCAGAGATAAGTCGCATGCATTTGATCGATGCAAATGCATGCGCAAACAACATGCGCACGATTTAGATCGAATTTACTTCGATGATTTGATCGATGTCTTTTGTTTGCATCTCGTCGCGCGATGCAAGCGCATAAAGATGCGTGTGCGCGGAACATTTTGCGCCTACATCAGAATGTGATCGGCATCATGCAACTGTCATATATCGATCACGGAAGTCGCATGCTAGAAATATTGACGGGGGAAAAGAGCGACCCATGACATAGCAGAGTCGCAACAGCTTCATCGCTGTGAAATACAGGGGATAGTCAGTCACAACCGAAGATGTCATGTGTGGATTTGCGTTTGGTGCATCGTGGCTTTGCCATGTCGCCGCCGTAACGGGACGCATTGCAGGTTCACGAGCGCCTTTTCTTACTTACCAAACTCCTTGGGGAGAAATAAACGTGAGATTTGGATCCGTACGTTCTGGCGGCCACGGTGCTGCCAAGTTGGTGTTGACTCTTTTGGCCGTAAGCCTTGCATCGGCCTATGCAACGAACAGTCATGCGGCCGCTACGATCGGGCTGCTTTCGAAGCCGCAGATCACGCAAGCACCGAACAATAACGACCGCGTCGCTATTCCTGGCAACGTATCGCCCTATGCCATCGCCGCCAATGATCAAGGTCGGGTCAATGATTCGACTGCACTGGATCACATGCAGCTGCAGCTCAAGCGTCCCGCTGATCGCGAGCAGGCGTTGCAGACCCTTATGCAGCAACAGCTGACCAAGGGTTCGCCGAACTATCACCAGTGGCTGACCAATGTGCAGCTTGGCGAGCAATACGGCCCATCGCAGATCGACGTCGACACGGTGTCCAGTTGGCTGAAGTCGCAAGGGTTCACCGTCAACAAGGTGTACCAGAACGGCATGACGATCGACTTCTCCGGTAATGCCGGGCAAGTACGTCAGGCGTTCGGAACCGAAATCCATCACTTGAACGTCAAGGGCGAAAGCCATATCGGCAACATGAGCGAACCGCAGATTCCGGCGGCGTTTGCAGGTGTGGTCGAAGGTGTGGTGTCGTTGAACGACTTCCGTCCGCATGTGAACTACAAGCAGCACGTGGACTACACCTTCACTGAAAGTGGTTCCACCTATCAGGCTGTTACGCCCGCCGATCTGGCGACCATCTATAACCTCAACCCGTTGTTCAGCGCGGGCGTCGAGGGTAGCGGCGAGACGATCGCGTTGATCGAAGACACCAACGTGTATTCGACCAGCGACATCACCACCTTCCGCTCGACCTTCGGCCTGCCCACGGCCACCTTCAGTCAGGTGCATCCGGAAAGCTGCACGAATCCGGGTGACGTCGTGGGTAACGATGGCGAAGCCGAACTGGACGTGGAGTATGCCGGTGCGGCCGCTCCGCAGGCGACACTCGAACTGGTGTCGTGCAAAGACACCTCCACCACCTTCGGTGGCTTGATCGCGATGGAGGATCTGCTCGAAGCAGGTTCTGCGCCGACGATCTGGAGCGTGAGCTACGGAGAGTGCGAGGCGGAAAACGGTGCGACCCAGAACGCGGCCTACAGTTCCACGTACGAGAGTGCGGCGGCGGAAGGTATCTCGGTGTTCGTTTCTTCTGGCGACGAAGGTGCTGCCAGTTGTGACGCCGACGAGGCCAATGCCACGCACGGCATCGGTGTAAGCGGTTTCGCCTCCACCCCGTACAACGTGGCGGTCGGCGGTACCGATTTCGGTGACACCTACGCCGGCACCAGCAGCAGCTACTGGAGTTCGACCAATAGCTCGACCTACGGTTCGGCGTTGTCGTATATCAACGAAATTCCGTGGAACGACTCGTGCGCCAGCTCGCTGATCGCAACGAAGGAAGGTTACAGCGCGACGTATGGCACAAACGGTTTCTGTAACAGCAAAACGGGTAAGGCGGACTTCCTGACCACGGGTTCGGGCAGCGGTGGTCCCAGTGGCTGCGCGACCGGCAAAGCCAGCACCAGCGGTGTCGTCAGCGGCACCTGCGCGGGCTGGACGAAGCCGTCGTGGCAATCCGGCCTGGTCGGCAATCCCAGTGACGGCGTGCGTGATATTCCGGACGTCTCGCTGTTCGCAGCGAATGGCGTGTGGGGTCACTACTACGTTTACTGCTACAGCAACACCGCGGGTGAAGGTGCGGCCTGTACAGGTGCGCCGAGCGGTTGGGCAGGGGCAGGCGGTACCTCGTTCGCCTCGCCGATCATGGCCGGCATCCAGGCGCTGGTTGACCAGCACAACGGTTTCACCACCGGCGCAGGCAATCCGGATTCGGTCTACTACTCATTGGCCAAGACCGAGTACGGCGCGTCGGGTAGCAGCACCTGCAATTCCAGCAACGGTAACACCGTGGGTAGCTCGTGCATCTTCTACGACGTTACCCAAGGCGATATGGATGTGAACTGCACCGGCACGCACAGCTGCTACAAGCCCTCGGGTACGTATGGCGTGCTGTCGACCTCGACGTCTGCCTATGACAAGGCTTACGGCACGGGTACCGGTTGGGATTTCGCCACCGGCATCGGCTCGGTGAACGCGTATAACTTGGTCTACGCCACCGCGTGGTGATGGTTGTTTAGTGTTTGCTAGGTTGTGATTGACAACGCCCCCTGGCAAGCCAGGGGGCGTTTTTTATTGCGGAGATGCTGCGGCATTGCTTACTTCGATGATGTGGGATGTGCCGTGAAAACATCGCTGCCCAAGGTGTGCAACGAATTGTCGCCCGCGTAGCCAAGGTGCGGCAGGCCAAAGAAATTTTCGATGCTGCGTAGCAGACTGTAGTGGTTGTACTCCACTGTCGATGTCGTGCCAGGTGCGATGAACGGCGACAGCATGACAGCGCCGATCTGGCCGCCACCCGGGCCGGATTGTCCTGGTTGCGGGCCACCCGGTAGGCCCTTCTCATTGCAGCAAGACGTGCTATCGGTGCCTTCGTCGAAAGTGATCACTAGCAGGCCATCTTTCTTGAATGCCGGCGAGTTGAGGATGCGCGGCACCCATGTGCGCAGGAAAGCATCGGCGGAAATCAGGCCGCCCGGGTCACCATTTTTGCAGGGTGCATCGTGGCCGTCGTTGCAAAGGTTCGGCGTGATGTAGACGTAGTTCGGCGTGGTATTGATGTGCGCAAGATCATTCGTCAGATGCTGCAGATTGACGACGTGAGTGTCGCAGTACTTGGTATCGTCGATGATCGAATGAAAGTACACGAATGGGTTGTGCTTGGCTGCGTATTGGTCTTTCGGCGTGGCGTGACGCGTCGGGTCGTCGGCGCCGATGGCTACGTGTCCGCAAGTTGCCGATTCGCGTGACGGATCGGCACCCATGTCTTCCATATAGGCTTTCCAGCTCAGGCGCGCATCCGTTAATTGGTTGGCAAGGCTGCGCACGCTCTTGGGATACACGCAGCCTGTGCCGGGCACCTGGCCGTTCGCATCGGGCTTTGCTGTGGCTACGAATTCGCTGTATGTGGTGCAGTCGTCCTGCGTCGCCGGATTGGGTGCCTGGCCGCTGATCATCGCGATGTAGTTGTCCAGGCTGTAGTGACCAATGCCGTAGTAATTGGGCAGCAGGGCACCTTGCTTGGGCAGTTCGTGCGCGAGGTACGGTGCGAGCGAGTTCGGGCCGAACGTCACCGCGTAGGATTCGTTCTCCAGCATGATGACGAAGACATGGCGCACCGGAACGGTGCTGGGCTTTGCCGACGGTGCCGCGAGGCATGCGGCCGACCCGCACAGCATGGCGAGCAGGGCGACAAGACGGGGAGCGATCCGTGTCAACGCATAACGCGAACCGGTACCGGTTGATACGTGAGAAAACATCCGCAGGTTCCTTTAGACGATGCTGCCGCGCGAGATGCGCGGCAGCGTTGGACTATTGCAACCTTATGGCGCGACAGGATCAAGTCGCGCAGATGTCAGTGGCGTAGGTTAGGCGCGACCGTAGACGTCGTCGAAGCGGACGATGTCGTCCTCGCCCAGGTAGCTGCCCGATTGCACTTCGATCAGCTCCAGCGGCACCTTGCCCGGGTTGCGCAGGCGATGCACGCTGCCGAGCGGGATGTAGGTGCTCTGGTTTTCGGCCAGCAGGAACACGTTCTCGTCGCAAGTGACTTCGGCCGTGCCCGACACCACGATCCAGTGCTCGGCACGATGGTGATGTTTCTGCAGGCTAAGGCTGGCGCCCGGCTTCACCGCGATGCGCTTGACCTGGAAGCGGCCGCCGGCCTCGATCGAGTCGTAGCTGCCCCACGGGCGATGCACGACGCGATGGAAGGAGTGCTCGGTGCGACCAGAAGCCTTCAACTGGTCGACCACTTTCTTGACGTCCTGGGCAGCGTCGCGATGCACCACCAAGGTGGCGTCCGGCGTGCTGACCACGATCAGGTCGTCCACGCCGACCGTGGCGATCATGTGGCGATCGTGCGAGCGCAACAACGAGTTGCGCGTGTTGATCGCCATGGTGTCGCCTTCGCGCTGGTTGCCCTGCTCATCGTGCTGGCCCGACAGCCACAAGGCCGACCATGAGCCGATGTCGCTCCACGCGCAGCTGACCGGAATCACCGCGGCGCGCGAGGTTTTTTCCATCACCGCGTAGTCGATCGAGTTATCCGGCACCTTGGCGAAGGCTGCGCTGTCGACGCGCACAAAATCCAGGTCACTGCGGCCGGTGGCATACGCTTCACGCACTGCGGCGAGCATCTCGGGTGCGTGTTGGCCGAGTTCTTCCAGATAGCGCGAGGCCTTGAACAGGAACATGCCCGAGTTCCAGTCGTAACTGCCGTTTGACAGATAGGTCTGGGCGGTGGGCTGGTCAGGCTTCTCAACGAACTGAGCCACGCGGAAGGCATCGCCGCCGATCGACTCGCCGCGACGGATGTAGCCGAACCCGGTCTCCGGGCGATCGGGACGGATGCCGAATGTGACCAGCCAGCCCTCGCGCGCTGCGGGCAGGGCTTGCTGCACTGCGGCAACGAAGCTTTCCGTATCGCCAATCAGATGGTCGGCCGGCAGCACCAGCAGCAACGCTTCGGCGTCGCGCTCCAGCGCCTTGAGCGCGCCCAGCGCAATGGCCGGCGCCGTGTTGCGCGGGGTTGGCTCCAGCACGATGGTGGCGCCGTCTACGCCCAGTTCCAACAACTGGTCGGCGGCGAGGAACCGATGATCCTCGCTGGCCACCACGATAGGAGCCGCCACGTTGGGCAACTTCTGGGTACGGGTCACCGTCTGTTGGAAAAGCGTCCCGTCGCCGCTCAGGGAGAGGAACTGCTTAGGCAAGTTACGGCGTGAAACCGGCCAAAGACGCGTGCCGCTACCGCCGCTAAGAATAAGAGGGATCAACATGTTTTTAAGGGACCAGTACGGAAAAGGCTTTGATAACGTGGTGCAGGCCGTGCTGCCAATCCGGCAAATCATAGCTGAATTGCCGCTGGAAGCCGGTGGTGTCCAGCACGGACCAGGCTGGGCGTTTGGCTGGCGTAGGGAATTCGGCGGTGGTGATCGGCACCAACCGCGGGATACGTGCCAGCAGGCCGAGCGCCTTGGCTTCCTGCATGATCGCGCTGGCGAAACCGTGCCAAGTCGTGTGCCCGCTGGCGACTAAATGATGTGTGCCGACGAGCTTTTCCTTCTGTGCCGAGTCAGCCTGGTACCAGATATCCAGGGCGGCCAGCGTGGCCTGCACGATGAGGCCTGTGTCCGTCGGGCTGCCGTGCTGGTCCGCCACGATTCGGAGTTCTTCACGTTCGGAGGCCAGGCGCAGCATGGTCCGCAGAAAATTCTGGCCGTGCGCGGCATAGACCCACGCCGTGCGCAGCAACAAATGCGGCGCGCCGCTGCTCGCCAACGCGCGCTCGCCCGCGAGTTTGCTGCGGCCATAGGCACCTAACGGCGCAGTGGGTGCATCGGTCGGATACGCCGCGGCAGCGTTGCCGCTGAACACGTAGTCGGTGGAGTAGTGCACGATCAACGCGTTGTGCGCGGCTGCCCACGAACCCAGCACACCGACGGCTTCGCCGTTAACGCGTGTGGCGAGCGATTCTTCGCCTTCGGCGCGATCCACGGCTGTGTATGCCGCCGTGTTGATGATGAGGTTGGGACGGCACCGGTCGAGCAGCGATGGCAGTGTCTCGGGCTGTGACAGGTCGGCAACCTCGGCGGGGCCGCCATCAAAGCGCCGACCGTCGCGGCTCGCGGCGATCAGGCGCCCGCGGTTCGCCAGGCCGCCTTGCTCAAGAAAGCTGCGGCCCAACTGGCCGTTCGCGCCAAGCAGCAGAATGTTCATGTGTTAAAGGTCGGCAGGCGATCCAGTGGCACATTGGCCAACAACGGAGCCTTGGCGTCCTTGTCGGAAATCAGCGGCTGACTGATGGGCCAATCGACACCGATCTGCGCATCGTTCCAGCAGATGGCCGCGTCGGCCGCGCCGTCATACAGCGTGGTGCATTGATAGGTGAACGTGGCGCGCTCGGACAACACGCAGAAACCGTGAGCGAAACCTTCCGGTATCCACAGGTGCCGATGGTTGTCGGCAGTGAGCATCGCACTCATCCACTGCCCGAACGTGGGTGAGCCGCGACGGATGTCCACCGCGACGTCATAAACCTCGCCCTCCAGCACGCTGACCAATTTGCCTTGCGGATTCGGCCATTGGTAGTGGAGTCCACGCAGCACGCCTTTCGCCGATTGCGACACGTTGGTCTGCACGAAATTCGCACGGATGCCAGCCTTGATGTACTTCGCCTCGTTGTAGCTTTCGTAGAAATAGCCGCGGGGATCCTTGAAAACCTGCGGTTCGACAATGAGCACGCCAGGCAGAGACGTTTGGATGACTTTCATCGTGCGCCCTCCTGCCGGACCAGCTGGACGAGGTACTCGCCATAGCCGGTCTTGATCAACGGTTTGGCCAGGCGCATCACCTGCTCGGCATCGATCCAGCCGTTGAGGTAGGCGATTTCTTCAGGGCAGCACACTTTCAAGCCTTGGCGATTTTCGATGGTCTGGATGTAATTGCCCGCTTCCATCAATGACTCGTGTGTGCCGGTATCGAGCCAGGCGAAGCCGCGGCCCAGTTGTTCCAAATGCAGGGAGCCGTCTTCCAGGTAACACCGATTGAGATCGGTGATTTCCAGCTCGCCGCGTGGCGACGGCTTGAGGCTGGCGGCGAAGTCGCACACACGCGAATCGTAGAAATACAGCCCAGTCACGGCGTACTGCGACCTCGGGTGCTGAGGTTTTTCTTCAATCCCGACGACGCGTCCGCTATCGTCGAACTCTGCCACGCCATAACGCTGCGGGTCCTTGACGCGATAGCCGAAGATACTCGCGCCATGCGCGCGCGCGCCGGCGCGCTTCAAGCGCTCGGTAAGGCCTACGCCGTAAAAAATGTTATCGCCCAGCACCAGGCAGCTTGGATCGCTGCCGACAAAGTCGCGGCCGATGATGAACGCTTGTGCCAGTCCGTCCGGCGACGGTTGCACGGCATAGCGGATGTCGATGCCCCATTGCGAGCCATCCCCGAGCAGGCGTTGGAATAACGCTTGTTCGTGCGGCGTATTGATCATCAGGATCTCGCGAATGCCGGCGAGCATCAGGATGGCCAATGGGTAATAGATCATTGGCTTGTCGTAGATCGGCAGAAGCTGCTTGCTGACCGCCTGCGTGATCGGATAAAGCCGCGTGCCCGAGCCCCCGGCGAGGATGATGCCTTTGCGTGTGCTCATGCGCCCAGACGCTCCATGCGATAGCTGCCATCGAGGACACGTTGTACCCAAGGTTGGTTGGAAAGATACCAATCGATGGTTTGCTCAATGCCGCTTTCGAAGCTTTGCAGGGGCCGCCACCCCACTTCGTTTTGCAGTTTGTTCGCATCGATCGCGTATCGACGATCATGGCCTGGCCGATCTTTTACAAAGGTAATCAACGACTCATGCCTGCGGCCGTCTTTCAGAGGGCGACGTGCATCAAGTAGTGAGCAAATCGCCTTCACTACCTCGATATTGGAACGTTCTGCGTTGCCGCCGACGTTGTACGTTTCGCCGATTCGGCCGAGCTGCAGTACTAGACGGATGGCGTGGCAATGGTCGCCAACGTAAAGCCAGTCACGGATATTCAGGCCGTCGCCATAGACCGGCAATGGCTCGCACGCCAGGGCCTTCTGAATAACAAGCGGTATCAATTTTTCTGGGAATTGATAGGGGCCGTAGTTATTCGAGCAATTGGTAGTAAGCGTTGGAAGGCCGTACGTGTGGTGGAATGCACGGACAAGATGGTCAGAGGCTGCTTTGGACGCCGAGTAGGGGGAGTTCGGTGCGTAGGGAGTGGTTTCGCGAAACTTACCTTCGGCCCCCAGTGATCCGTAAACTTCATCGGTGGATACGTGCAGGAAGCGGAAGGTGTCGCGCACGCCACTTTCCAAACCTCGCCAGTAGTCTCGGGATGATTCGAGCAGCCCGAGGGTGCCCACTACGTTGGTTTGAATGAAGGCCCCCGGTCCATCGATGGACCTGTCGACATGCGATTCGGCCGCGAAATTCACGATCGCATCGGGTTGGTGCCTGGCCAGCAAGGCATCGATCAGGGCTCGATCGCCAATGTCGCCCTGCACAAATACGTGCCGCTGATTGCCGTTAAGTGGCTCGAGGGTATCCAAGTTGCCTGCGTATGTGAGTTTGTCCACATTCACCACTGTGAGCCCGTCGGCCACCGCTTGCAGGACAAAATTGGCCCCTATGAAGCCGGCTCCGCCGGTAACGAGCAGTACTTTCATGCATAACTCCGCGGTGAAGGGTCATTCTGTCACAGGGAGGCCCAAAATGAAGATCCTGGATGCTTTAGGCCGGGGCATTTGTCCGGGATCAGGCAGCCCAGGCGCCGGCTCGAGCAGCAGGATTTGGCGACATACTGTGCCCCTTCGCCTGGCGTCGTCGGCCCGCCGGCCAGGCGGGGCATGAACGGTTCGGGGTGGCCCGGGCTCTCCCTAAAATGATGAGCCCTGGAGGTGGTTGATGTGGGGCAATGGACCGTTCACGAAAGGGCGGATCGGCGTTGCCCTGCGCCGTGGGTGGCTTTACGCTGCATCGTTACCTACGTTGGCCTCGTTTGGTCGACAATCTCTTAAAACTGCGCTCATATCGCTAAAATGTAGAGCGGCGTGGAGCTGGACAAAGCGAGCCTAACAATGACGATCAAGGTGCACGTGACGGACGCTGATTATTCGAGACCCAAGGTGCTTGATCGTGACGCCGCGCCACAAAACGATGGATTGACAATCGATTGGCGTGAACTGGCCGAGCGTCGCTTGGGCCGGCTGACAGAAGTTGAACACGACGTCGCCATCGCTCGCGATCGGCTGGACTATCTTCAGTCAAATTACCGCGTGCTTCTGCGACAAAGCGAGGAGCGGCTGCGCCGGATTCGCGAATTGGAGCGGGAACTGAGCGAGCGGCGCACACCGCGTCCGCGATTGCGTGGAGTATTGGGCAGAGGCTTGTCCAAACTCTCGCCTCGGTTCAAGAGCTTGATCCTGTCCGCGATCCGGATGCTCTTGCGGATTCCGTTGGTAAGGCCCGTGGCTCATAGGTTGGTGCGCTTCTTCCCTCGATTGGGTAATCGATTGCGCGGTGGTCTTGATGCTTCGCGTAAACTGCAATAAGCAAGTTGTGATGTCAATTCAGAAGAGCGGCTGCTGGCACGCCGCCGCCAAGGGAGTTTGATGAAGATCGTCCTGGATCTCCAGGGAGCCCAATCCAACAGTCGTAATCGAGGCATTGGACGCTATAGTTTTTCTATGGCACGTGCATTTGCCGCAGAAGCGGCGAAGCGGCACGAGCTATGGCTTGCCTTGAACGGCCGTCATAACGAAGCGGCGCTTGACCTGATCCATCAATTCGAAGATCTCGTACCACGAGATCGCGTTTTGATCAACGAATTGCCCGCAGATATTGCGGGGCATCTGGCGGCGAATCATGAGCGCATGCTCGTTGCCGAAGCGGCCCAGGCTAGCTTCTTTGATCGCATTGATGCGGATTGCATATGGCATAGCAGCATGTTTGAAGGCTGGGGCGATGACTCGACTGCGTCACTCAGCAATGGCTCGCAGGACTATCGCCATGCGGTGACGCTTTATGACCTGATCCCACTGATTCATCCGGAGCGGTATCTGCATGATCCCCTTTACAAGCACTGGTACTACCGACGACTGAGTCTTATTAAGCGTTGCGGGTTGCTGCTCGCCATTTCCGAATCCTCCCGTCGCGAAGCCATAGACCTGCTCGATGCAAGGCCCGATCGCGTCGCGGTTGTCCCTGCCGCGGTAAACGGGGTGTTCACCCCGACGCCCGCCGATGAGGCAACGTGGGCGCGTTGGCAGCAGCAATATGGAATCGGCTCAGGCTTCATGCTCTACGTCGGCGGCTACGATGCGCACAAAAATGTTGATGGCCTGTTGGCGGCGTATGCGAGCTTGCCCGCTGTGCTGCAGGGCCGACATCCGTTGGTGTTGGCGGGGCGATGTGATGCGGAAATCAAGCGCGTCCTCATCGGCCAGATCCAGCGACTGGGTCTGAGCCATGCGAGCGTAGTGTTCACCGACGAAATCGATGACGCCGAACTGGCCTTGCTTTACACGAGCTGTGAGGTTTTTGTCACGCCATCCTTGCACGAGGGTTTTGGACTGCCTGCGCTGGAGGCGATGTCGTGCGGCGCGGCAGTGGTGGGCTCCAATACGGCGAGTCTGCCGGAGGTCATTGGCCGCCAGGATGCGCTGTTCATGCCACGCAGCCGCAGTTCAATGACCGATAAACTGCAGCAAGTGCTGATTGATTCGGACTTTCGCCAGCGATTACGCGAGCATGCGCCGGTGCAGGCGCAACGGTTTTCTTGGCAGGAGAGCGCGTGTAAAGCACTTGCCGCCATCGAACAGCATGTGGGGCAAGCGTCCAAGTCCTCGGTAAAGAAATTGCGTCCTCGACTGATTTACGTATCGCCGCTGCCGCCGGCCCGTTCGGGCATCGCCGATTACAGCGCGAAATTGTTGCGCGATCTGGAGACCCACTATTACATTGATGTAGTGGCCGATCAGCCCGAAGTGATTGATCCCTGGACGCAGGCGAATTTCCCGTTCCATTCCATCGACTGGCTGCGCGAATTTACCGATACGGGTGCTCGCGTGCTGTATCACATGGGCAATTCGCCGGTGCACGCCTCCATGTTCGAATTGATGCGGCAGCGGCCTGGCGTTGTCGTGCTGCATGATTCTTTTCTAGGGGCGTTGCGCAATTGGATGGCCGCCAGCAAGAAGGACGATGCCTCCTTCAAGCAAATTTTGTTCGACCAGCATGGTTATCCCGCGCTTTTGAACGACTTGCGCAAAGGGCGTGGATCGACCATGGATACCTATCCGATGAACCTGGATGTGCTGGACCGGGCCCTGGGTGTCTTGGTGCATTCACATCATGCGGTTGACTTGGCGCGTATCTATTACGGTCGGCGAATCGTCGACAAATTTGAAGTCGTGCCTTTTCCCAAGGCACTGTCCCGCGCGGATCGACGCGGTGCGAGGGCTTTCCTGGGTATCGATCAAGATGACTTTGTGGTGTGCAGTTTCGGCATGCTCGCGCCCACAAAATTGAATCATCGATTACTGCAGACGTGGCTGCGGTCCTCTCTGGCGGACGATCCGCGCTGTCATTTGATTTTCGTAGGCGAAAACGATGGCGCTGACTATGGTCGGGAGATACTAGCCACAATCAGGGCTTCGGGTTTGCAAAAGCGGATCAACGTAACCGGCTTTGTCGAGGCGGACCGTTATGCCGATTATCTTGCCGCTGCGGATCTGGCGGTACAGCTTCGCACCGCCACTCGAGGCGAAACATCCGCCGCGATATTCGACGTACTTGCACAGGGCGTCCCTCTCATCGCAAATGCGCATGGCTCAGTGGCTGAATTGCCTGAAGATGTCCTGCTGAAAATTGCCGATCAATTTTCCGATGCAGAACTGATCACGGCATTGGAGGCGCTGCGTGAAGACGCCTCGTTCAGGGCGCGCATTGTTGCGTCATCTTCAGAGTGGCTGGAGCGCCACCATCATCCGGCCATTGCCGCCGAACGTTATAGGGACGCGATCGAGTGCTTTGCCAGGAAAACCACCGAGGCCCTGGACGACGCGGCGGTATCGGCACTGCAGCGAAACGCCGCGTCCGCGTTGCAAGGGGAGCGGATGCGCAGGACCGCCTACGATCTCATGGCACGAAACCGGGCTCGCCTGGATCGACCCCGGTTGTTCGTCGATGTCACCGCAACATCGTCAAGCAATCTGCATACGGGCATCGAACGCGTCGTGCGTGGCGTGCTGACGCAGCTGCTCAATGCCGATGCACTACCGTGGCGTGTGGAGCCGGTGAAACTGGTCGAGGGTAGATTCGTGCAGGCGTTGCCTTACGCCCTGCATCTGCTCGAACATCCGTCGATAGGTGATTCCGGTGCTGAAGTTCAGCCGCAAGCAGGCGACATATTGCTAGGGCTTGATTGGGTTGCTGATCTGTTGCCGGAAAACACCGCGTTGCTTGACGCCTGGCGTGCCCGTGGAGTGCGCATGCTGTTTGTCGTATATGACTTGCTTCCGGTACGGATGCCGCATCGGTTTCCGAATTTCATTTCCCCCATGCATGCGCGCTGGCTTCAATGCATCGGGCGTTATGCCGATGCCTTAGTGGGAATTTCAAAGGCCGTCGTCGAAGACCTGCGCAATTGGTATCAGCAGCAACCGCCAGATCGGCGTGTGCCGCTTGCCTTAGGTTATTTTTATCCCGGCAATGATCCGGTGTCGACTCGGCCAACGCTGGGTTTGCCAAAAGATGCGTCCCGGGTGATATCTCGATTGCGAGAGACGCCAAGTTTCCTGATGGTCGGCACGGTGGAGCCGCGCAAGGGGCACGCCTTCGTTTTGGATGCCTTCGAACGTCTGTGGAGCGCAGGGGTATCGGTCAATCTTGTTATCGTCGGCCGGCTGGGTTGGATGTCCGAAGCGTTGGCCGAGCGCCTGCGCTCCCGCGGAAAGACCGATGCGCGATTGGTGTGGATGGAACACGCTAGCGATGAATACCTCGAGCAGCTCTACGACGTCTCGCATGCTCTGGTAGCGGCTTCCGAAGGCGAAGGTTTCGGCTTGCCGCTGGTAGAGGCGGCGGGACGCGGCCTACCCATTATTGCCCGCGATATCCCCGTGTTTCGAGAAGTGTCGGAGGGTCGCGCGCACTACTTCGTCGGTCATGACGTCGATGCCTTGGTACAGGTGCTTCGCTCCGTGCTGACGTGCGATCGGCTGGTGGAGTTGCAAAGACCGTCGACATCGCTGTCTTGGGAGGTCACTACGGCGCAGTTGTGCGACATGATCAGCCGTGCGGACCACCCACAATGGCTGGCGCCCTGGGTGCCAAAGTAAAAACAAACGGGCGCATCCTTGATGGGTGCTTCTCGCCGCCTGTGTCGAACGTGAACACTCGGCACAGACGGCGCCCAGGGTGAATCAATGGCCGCTCGTTGCAGCCAGATTCTTGCTCACGGTTTGCGCGCAATAATGACTTGGCTCTTGGGCAGGAAAGCATCGAGCTTTTGCTTGAGCTCCTGGCCCTCTGCCGTTGCCAGCAGCGCACGCCACGCTTCGGTCCAGTGGTTCAAGACGGGATGATCGGGATTGCTCAAATCAACCTTGCACGACCAGAACAACGCCCACCAGATGGACCAGAAGAAGCCGTAATACGCGCATTCTTCGACGATAAGCCCCGCACGCTCCGCCATCGCGACGAATTGGGCGCGTTCGATGATGCGAATGTGATTCGGTTTTTGGAAATAAATCGGCGGTGCGACCCGTTCCTGCAAGTGTTCCTGTAAGGCGTCGGGAGCCGTCAGCAGATAGCGTGCACCCGGTTTTCCGATGCGATAGAGCTCGCGCAGCACTTGATCGGGATCATCCACGTGTTCGAGCACTTCCGTGCACAAGACACGCGTCGCCACCCCATCGTCCAGCGGTAGCGGATTAGCGTTGCTTACGTGCGCCTGGAAGCCTCCGGGTGCATTTCCGTCGAGCCTGGTGCGAATGTTGTCGATGGTCTGTGGATCGATGTCGATGGCGATCACTTTGGCGCCACGTTTGGCGCAGAACAGGCTGCTGCCCCCATCGCCACATCCGACATCGACGACGACATCCTCGGAACTTATGGAAATGCCTCGAAAGACCTCATTCGTATTGTTCAGGTACCAGCCACTCAGGACCGCATCGAACAGACCCAGGCCTGCCGAATCGGTCAGTGGCACAACGGGCTCGTCCTGGGAAAGGACGAGCGCAGAGCTTTCAGAGATCTCTTGCGGCGCGCAGCCTTGACGCGCAGGCAAAAAACGCAAAAGTCTCCGAGTCAAGCTGGACATGACATATCTCCAAATCGAGCGTAATGGTTTGTGGAGGCGTTATCGCTATCGCTGACAAAGAGGGACCCAATCCCCTTTGTTTCCGTATTCAAGATGCGCTCTTTGCCGCGTCGGGAAGCATAAAGCCGGATGGACCACTCGCCGGCTTCTGGCCAATCGTGCCCCTGCGGTTTAAGTATCGATCGGCGATGGATTGGCCGCGGCGGCGCAGAGGCTGCTCCACCAGGCGATAGTTGAGATCGCAGAGCCACAGGGTCAACGTGACAGCGATGGCCGCGAGCATGACCGCGTGCAGTGGACTCATGGTCGATGCGACAAAACCAAGTCGGAATTCAGCCTCGCGCAACAAAAAGTACACGGGTATGTGGATGATGTAAATGGCATAGGACCGACTGCCAATCCATGTGAGCATCTGCTTTAGGTGACCGTTCGCCAGCAAATAGCCACTGTCGTAAGAAGCAAGCCAGACCAGCAAGGCCGACACCACGGCAATGGCGCTGATGCGCCATCTCCACGCCTGCAGTTCGGGGGAAGCCAGTACCGAAAGCAGCGCCAGCAGCAGCACCGGTGCTATCCAGCGCATCGGCCCAAGGCGAAGCAGAAACCGCGGGTTGGCTTTTGCGTAAGCGCTGCTCGACTCTGCCATGGAAAGTAATACCCCCAACGCAAGGGCATCGGTGCGAAGGGACATCAACAGCGGCGTGCGATATAGAAAGAGTTGAATGACGAAAAGGGCGATCATGAAGACGTCTATTCGTCGGCGCAGGCAAAGGACAAGCAAGGGAAGGAGTAGATAGAACTGCTCCTCCAGCGACAAGCTCCAATATATGAAGCTCGCACCATATTCGTATCGGAAAAAGGCATCCGCGAAACGGAAGTTTGCGACATTGAACAAGCCGGCCAAGGATGCCATCACGTTTGCGTGGAGACTGCCAAAAGCGCCGCTTTGGTTTGCAAAGATCACGGCGCCAAGAATGACGGCCAGCCACAACCAGGCCGAGGGGAGCAGGCGCCATGCGCGGCGGATCCAGAATGCCGTCACCACGTTCAGCAGGTCTCGTGCGCTTCTGCGCTGCGCGATCATTTGCGGTAGCAGGCTTCGCCCGATGACGTAGCCTGATATGGCGAAGAACAGATCGACTCCGAACCAGTAGCCGGCGTGTTGCAAAAAGCGTTGCAGCGGCACCAGGCCAGGGTGAAATAGATTGCCTTGCATGTGATGGAAGGCCACGCATAGCACGGCAACCGCGCGCAGGCATTGAATGTCTGTGTTGTATTGCTTGGAATTCACGATTGGCTTGACGCCCCGATGCCGATCGCTGTTAGCGGCTCGGCCTGCTTCGGCAGGAGGCTGTGCAGGAATCGTTCGAGTCTCGGCCGCACGACTCGCATCGAGCAATAGCGTTCGAGCGATCGCGCCGCAGCGTTACTCATCGCCGCGTACACGTCGGGCTCGTACTTTGCGACATGGTAGCTGTTGCGATAAGCGTTCACCAGTGATTGATAGTGAATGCGCTGTCGCATGGTGCGCAGTGCCTGGCGCTGGTCATGCGGCCATGCACCCGGCTCGAGGCTTGACTCGACCACGAAGGCGCATGCGTCATTGACGTAGTCGTTCATCGACGTATGCCTGCAGGCGACGGCCGGAACGCCAGCGGACATGTACTCCATTAAAGGAAGACACTGTCCCTCGCCGGTGGAGACGTTGACAGAGTAGGTTGTGTTGAGCAAAAGCGACTTGTATTCGTCATCGTCCAGATACGCATGCACCAGCAATACACGACAGGAAACCGGGCCCATCGTATAGATGACCTCCAGCATGTTTGGGATCAGGGCTGACGGATCATGGTGAGTCAGTTTGATCAGCAGCGTTGCGTCTTCTTTGTCGCGGAAGGCTTCGCAGAAAGCGTTAATCATTTTCAGCCAGTTCTTGCGGGCATCACCCGGATTGAAAATCGCGGTGTAGACGACCCCGTTGAGATCGATTCCGCCCTGATACTCGTAGGCGTTCGATGGCAGCGGCAATGTGTCCGGCAACGCATCGACCAGCGCTTGTTTGCGGTAGGCATAAAGATCGGTGCAAGTGCTGTCGATGACCAATCCTTTGGCGTGAAGTTTGTGCGAAGGCCGCTCTGCACGGCGAACGGCTTGTAGCCTGTCCCAGAGCGGAGCAGGCACGCTTTCGACGAGGAAATTTTTGCCCATTTCGGCGCGCGTTCGAGTCACTGTGTAACTGGAATGGGTAAGCGCTGCGCCCAGATGCTGGAGCACCCGACGCCAATCGTTCCTTGGCTTGCCGCAAAACGCTTCGTTTGGAAGAACCTCAAACTCCCATGCAAAAACCGGTATGGTCGGGCAGGCTAGGCCGATCGGAGTCTTGCAGGGCGGCAGGAAACACAGAAAAACGCAGGATTCGCCGCGTGCGACGCAATTGACGTAGATAGGGTCGACTTCGTTTTCGGGGTCATCGACCTCGATGACGGTTCCGAGCTGTTCAAGCAGCGGCCTGAATTCCTTTACGACAAATCGGTAGCTGTATTCTGGTTTCCCCAAGCTTTGCGCGAGATCGCGTTCTGGCGTGCTGGTATGAATAATTAGAATCATTGGGCGCGACTATGGTGGGTTAGGCCGATTTTGAAATCGGCATATCGGCGTTGCCGCCTTGGTTGGGTAGCGCGATTTGAAAAAAGTCGGCCAGCGAATTCCTTACGGTGTCGTGTCCGCAATACTCCTGAATCGCCCGTGATGCACGTGCAGCCATGTCGCTGTAGCGATGAGGGTGTTGATTGGCCACTTCGTAGCTTTCTTCAAATGCTCTCACGAGCGAGCCCCAATCAAGCTGACAGTAGGAGGTGCGACTGATCTGGTGATCTCCGTGAGGCCAGACGGTAGGTACGCCGGGGTGGCTTTTTAGGACAAAGGCGATGTCTTCACGAATGTAGTCCGCCATGGCGGTATTGTCCGGAGCTATAGCGGGGATTGCGCGATTGAGGAATTCAACCAGCGGCAAGCAGAGCCCCTCGCAAAGCGATGTGTTGACATAGTAAGTGCTCGCCTGGGCCAGCGCCGCATAGTCCTGATCGGACAGGTAGCCAGAGATGGCAATGACGCGACATTTAAATGGCGACAGCTTGGTTAGCATCATTAATAGTTGATGATGGTTATGCGTCAATTCCTTGCCTGTCAGCTTCAGCAGGAGCACGGCATCTTCGTTGTCGCGGAACGCCCAGCAGAACGCGGTCACCAGATCCTCCCAATTTTTGCGTCCTGCCGAGGGCGTAAGCACGCTGGTGTAGACGGTGCCGCGAAGGTCGACGCGGACGTTGAAACGGGGAGGCAGCTCCCAGCTGCAAGGAACAGGTGGCGAGTATTCGGTATCGACCGAGTCTGTTTTTGCTTGCCGATGCGGGGCGTTGGCAGCAGCGCGGCCGGCCCTTGCAGTTGGGTACTCGGGCAGCAAGTCGAAATCATCAGGGCCGAAAGGCGTTTCATCTTCGGCATCGGGGTGAATGAGGCCGTCGGCATTCAGTCCCATGGTGTGGCTGTCTACAAGAACAGCGTTGATGCGCAGTGTGGTGCTGCCGCCTCTCAACGGGTCGCCGTCGGCGGCCAGAGCGGTGCTGGCTTTTGGCAGCGGCGATGGGATGGCGGCTATAGGGTAGCTGCGCCCCAGGCTGCGACGCACCGCCTCCGCCGTGTGGTTGGACAGACAGATGGCTCTTCCCACGATTCCCAGCGGAACGCGCCAGTCATGTCGCGGATCGTCGAGCCAGGATTCCTCTTCGATGTGCTCCGGGATGTTCGGGTACTCCCAGGCAAATACGGGCACCACGGGGCAGGCAAGCCCAAGCGGCGTTTTATGCGGCGGCGCGAACGACAGCAGAATGCATGTATCCCCTTCTGCCAGGGCGCGTTTGTACAACGCATCGACGCTAGAAATGTTTGCGACTTCGATGACCTGCCCAAGGTCTTTGAGCACGGTCGAAAAAGCGCGCAACAAGAAAAAATAACTGTAGTCGGCTGCGCCCAGTTGCTCCCCGATGTTGCTTTTGTTTGAGTTTGCGTACAGGAGAAATTTCATACTGCTTAACTGCCCCCAGACCCGCCTATGAGCGGTCTCCCCGATGAGTTGATGTTGCTGCTGCTGTGGCTCCTGCTGCATCCGTTTGATCCCGATCTTCCGGTATCAGCGGTTTGCGGGCCTATTTTTCTTCACTCGGATGATGGGGGTAAGATGACAGGTTTTAGACACACCGTCATCCGGTCCGGGGCATCTCTTAACATGCGTATAACGAAAAAGAAGCAGCCGCACGGGCTGGGCACGCGCGCCATTCACGCCGGCCAGCATCCCGATCCCAGCACTGGCGCAATCATGACGCCGATCTACGCGACCTCCACTTACGTACAGGAGAGTCCGGGCCGGCATAAGGGTTACGAGTATTCGCGCACACAAAATCCTACGCGCATGGCCTATGAGCGTTGTGTCGCAGATCTGGAAGGCGGGGCGGCAGGATTTGCCTTTGCCTCGGGTCTGGCGGCTGCAGCCACCGTGCTCGACTTGCTCGACAGCGGTAGCCACGTGATCGCCATGGATGATCTTTACGGAGGCAGCTACCGACTTTTCGAGCGCGTGCGTCGTCGCTCGGCTGGACTCGATTTCACCTTCATCGATCTCAACGATGCCGACGCGCTCAAGGCCGCACTGAAGCCCAACACGCGCATGATCTGGGCCGAAACGCCCACCAACCCGATGCTCAAGCTGGTTGATCTGGCCAAGGTTGCTCGCTTTGCCAAGAAACATGGCCTGATTCTGGTAGTCGACAATACCTTTTGCTCGCCGATCCTACAGCGGCCGTTGGAGCACGGCGCGGATCTGGTGTTGCATTCAGCTACCAAATACCTCAACGGCCACTCGGATATGGTGGGAGGCATTATCGTCGCCGGCAGCGCTGAAATCGCTGATCAGGTGGCGTTCCTGCAAAACTCGGTAGGCGCTATCGCCGGGCCGTTCGACTCTTTTCTGGCGATGCGTGGACTGAAAACCTTGCACTTGCGGATGAAGGCCCATTGCGAGGGTGCGTTCGAGCTGGCGCATTGGTTGGACAAGCATCCTGCGGTAGAGCGCGTTATTTATCCAGGACTCGAGAGCCATCCGCAGCACAAGCTGGCGCGTCGTCAGATGGACTGTTTCGGCGGCATCATTAGCGCCGAAATCAAGGGCGGCTTAAAGAGGGCCCGGCGCATGCTAGAGCGCTGCGAACTCTTTGCGCTGGCAGAGTCGCTGGGCGGGGTCGAGAGCCTGATCGAGCATCCGGCGATCATGACCCATGCTTCCGTGCCGGCGGCCAACCGCAAGCGGCTAGGCATCAGCGACGGCTTGATCCGCCTGTCGGTGGGCGTAGAAGATGTCTCGGACTTGCGCGACGAGCTGGCGCTGGCCCTGAGCAATACGTAGCGCCGTTGACGGCCCTTCGGTCCCTGCGCCAACCGCGGATGGCATGCTTGCGAGCCAGGGCAAACAAATATCCGATAACGACAGTGCGCGCCAATCAGACGCCCCTTCCATTGCTGCAAGCCCGTGGAAGGGTTCACGGACTGAATGTGTCATGGTTTGATCGGTGACCATTCTAGTCGGCACGGGTCGGTTTCTTTTGGCTGCACTGATCGTTTTCACCGAATCGGCGAGGGGATTTGATGTCGTGAAATCCAAAATTGAACGCGATCAGGACGTCACGCCAAAAGTTGGCCATCGTCGCGCAGATCAAACCAAGTCTTCCGTGCGTTTCGCCGTGACGCGGTTCGCGGCCATGGCGAAGGAGACGCTGCGCTCAACATGTGTTTCGCTCGGGCGGATCGTGCTGAAGCAACCCATCGCAAGAAGTGTGGCGGGGCGGCTGCTGAATCTGCATCCGCATTTCAAGCGGAGAATGATTGCCTTAGTCTCGGGGGTGCCATTGAGCGAAGTCATGTCTACGGCTACCTCGATCCATCTGGCTTCGATGAAAAGTACCGACGCCCTGTCGCGCACGGCGATGGAGGCCTTGCGGCTACTGAAGCGGCAACAGGATTTGTAGAGGAGTTGTACAACTACGATGTTTCGTGACGGAGCACTGTCATGCGTTTGGTAATGGATTTACAGGCGTGCCAGATACCTGCGGTCCGCGGCGGCGATATCGGGCGTTATTCGATGGCATGGGCAAAGGCAGTCCTGCAGCGCGCTGGCGGCCACGAAGTGCATGTCGTATTGAATGGCGCCTTCGCCCCGTCCGTCGACGCGATAAGGCAGGATCTCTCCGGCTGGCTTCCTGACGATCGGATACGCGTGTTTGGAGCGTCGCATCACGTGTCGGGCAGAGAGCCGTCACATACCTGGCAGCGTCGAGTCGCCGAAGTGCTGCGCTCTTCAATGCTGCACGAAATGAAGCCCGATCTTGTACACCTGAGTGCTCTGTTCGAAGGGCTGGATAATGATGCCGTCACAAGTATCGGCGAGAGTGCGCTTGCTCCTCCGGCCGCGATGACGCTTCACGATTTGCGTTGGTGCATCGACTTCGATGGACACAAGGCAAGTGCGGCGGTCGACACATGGCGTGCGGAAAAAATGGCCTCGCTAAGGCGAGCTGAATTGGTGCTTGTGACGTCCGGCAATGTAATGCGCGCGGCAGTCGAAGAACTGCAATTGCCCGCGTCACGTGTCGTGGATATGTCGATGGCCGCCGCGCCGCTGTTTCGCCGCATGGAGTTGGGCGGGGCAGAAAAAGAAAGGTTGCTGGCACAACTAGGCCTCTCACGCACATTCATTCTGTCCGCCGGTGATGTCGATCGTTATTCGAGTCTGGAAAATCTCATTCGCGCCTATGCGACGTTGCCGACTGCTTCCAGGAGGGCAAGTCAGCTGGTTGTTTCCAACAACATCGCGGAAAAGGATCGTGCTGAGCTGCGTCAGTACGCGGCTAAATTCGGGCTCGGGCGTGAGGACGTTGTCGTCATCGACAGCGTGAGCGACGAGCAGTTGGCGATTCTTTACAGCATGTGCCAGTTGTTTGTGTACCCGGTTTGGCATGACATGCTCGTTATGCCGGTGCTTGAAGCGTTGGCGTGCGGTGCCCCGGTTATTGCCGCTAACACACCGTTGCTTTCAACGGTCATCGGTCGACACGACGCGTTGTTCGATCCAAGGGGTTATGAGGGTCTCGGTTCGACCATGCAACGGGTGCTGACGGATGAAGGGTTTCGTCTCGATCTGATGCGCCATGGCCAGCAACAATCTCGACTGTTCTGCTGGGACGAGATGGCACGCCGCGCGCTGGATGCCATGGAAGCATCGGTGGCGTCGCGGCCGGCCACGATAGCGTTGCCTGGCGTTGCGAAACCGCGTCGTCGCCTGGCTCTTGTTTCTGCTCTTTCGTCCGATGACAACAGCAAAGACAGCGACAGCGTGGAGTTGTTGTCACAGCTGACCGAAAGCTACGAGGTGGATCTGATCAGCGATCTGGATCGCACCGTGCGTGGCCCTGTCGGCATCCATCTGTCGGCTTGGCGGGACTTCGAATGGTTTCGTGCACACGCATCGACTTACGATCGCGTTATCTATCATTTTTACGATTCGCCACCCCACGCGAAGGTGCTTGCCTTATTGAAGGAAGTGCCAGGTACGGTCGTACTTGAAGAGTTCCATTTGGGACATCTCCTTCGCCAGCTTGAGTCTAGCGGCGAGCATCCCGGAATCTGGTCGCAGTCACTGTACACGTCGCATGGTTATCCGGCGTTGGTCGAACGCAAACGCAGTAAGAATGACGACCTGGTGGCCGACACCTATCCGTGCAGTTGGCAGGTGCTCGCCGATGCAGAAGGTGTGATTACCCACTACCACCATTGCAAGGATCTAGTTGAGCATTGGTATGGTTCGGCACTTGCACGTCGAGTGCGGGTCTTCCCGCTGCAGTGGCGGCTTTCGTCGGGCAGGCAGCGAAGGGAGCAGGCTCGCGCGCGGCTTGGATTGCCGCAGGAAGCATTCATTTTCACTTGCCTGGATGTCGATGAGTCCACGATAACGACGCATCGCTTGGTTGCTGCCTGGAAACTAAGTGGGCTGGTTGAGGGCGGCAACACCATGCTGGTAGTGGCTGAGCATGCGGTTAGTGTCGGCCACTCGCAGCCGGCGGCACTTGCTTCGCCTCATGCGTCGAACGCAGAGGCGGGCAACTACATTGTTTGTCGTGCTGCCCGCACCCTGGCGCAATACGGCGATCTTCTTGACGCCACCGACGTGATGGTGAGGCTTGAGGATGGCTTGTCAGGAGCCATCCGCGATGGCCTGGCATATGGCATTCCAGCGATCGTCCGTACCTGCGAGACCAGCACGGACATTGCAGCCGACGCGCTATGGTTACTGGGCGAGGATGGCGATGATCGATCGATTGCCGACGCGCTGGTCGCGCTACGCCACGAACCCCTTCGGCGGCAACGGTTCGAGAGCGCCGCCCATCACCACATCGAAAAGCGGCTGACTTTTCCCGGCGCAATAGAGAGCTTCGTCCACGCCAGCCCGTGGCGGCGCTTGGCAGCGCTGGCGCGGGAAATCACCGCAGCGACGGCTGCCATGCCTGCGCACGAAACGCAGTGGGTAAGTGCCGCGCGCGGCATGGCGGAAGTCTGCCCCCTGGGCGGTGCGCAAAAGCAGTTGCTGGTGGATGTCTCCACCTTGGCCGGGATCGATGCCAGAAGCGGTGTGCAGCGTGTCGTGCGCAGCGTGCTCACTCAGCTACTGAACGCCTCATCGCCGGGGCAGCTGCGCGTGGAGCCCGTCTATGCCGATCCCGCGGGGGTGTATCGATACGCGCGCCATTTTGTGGCTGATTTTCTTGATCTTGCCCGTGTTCCGGGCGTGGACGCCGAAGTCGAGGCGTCGGCAGGAGATACGTTTCTCGGCCTGGATCTTTGCGCGCACATCATTCCTGAACGCATCAGTTATTTCCGCGCGCTGCGCGAACGGGGCGTTTCGATCCAGTTCGTCGTTTACGATCTTCTTCCGGCGTTGCATCCGGATTGGTTTCCACCTGTGTTGACCGGGCATCTGCAACGTTGGTACCGAGCCATCGCGGAAGTTTCTGACCGGGTCATCGCCATTTCGAAATCCGTGGCCGCGGAGTATCGCGATTGGCTTGATGCAACCGAGCCGAGCCGAACGGGCACGCTGCAGATCGGCTACTTCCATTTGGGCGCCGATATCGAGGCGAGTGCTCCCGTGACGGGCATCGACCGGGCGACACAGCGTTCCATCGACGCCATTGCCGGGCAGCCGGTGGTGTTGATGGTGGGGACGGTCGAGCCGCGCAAAGGGCATGAGGTGGCGTTGGACGCGTTCGAGGAGCTTTGGTCGAAAGGTTCGGATGCTGTGTTGGTGGTGGTCGGCAAGCGAGGCTGGCGGGTTGACTCGCTGGCGAGCCGTCTGGCCACGCACGTGGAATACGGGCGACGCCTGCACTGGTTCCAGGGAATGAGCGACGAGGCTCTGGAGCTGGTTTATCGACGGTCCGCTCTGTTGCTGGCCGCCTCGTTTGGCGAGGGATTCGGGCTGCCGCTGATCGAGGCGGCACATCGGGGCCTGCCTTTGCTCGCGAGGGACATACCTGTATTCAGAGAAGTCGCGGGGGATGGAGCAATCTACTTCCAGGACGATAGCCCTTGCGCACTGGCCTCTATCCTGGCGGCAGCGCTGACCGCTTGGCGACGGGGCGAGTTGCCGCCGCCGCAACAGGTGCGGGCGCTGACCTGGGCCCAAAGCACGATCGAAATGCGCGAAGCGCTGGATGGGCGTCACGATCTCTACAGCTGGCAACCGGGTCGGCGGCATAGTTCGTGGCAGGCACATCCATCTTGAAAAGTAAAGCGAAAATCCGCGATCAACGGTGCCTGAGCACGATTGGGTGGCGCGGTAGCGATTGGTTCAGGCGTTGCTCTTGCGTCTTAGGGCCGACCGTTACACCCTACACACCTTTGGGGTAGCGCCAATCTCCTTATGGGGTCTTGCGTGACGGTGACTTCAACTGCCGCCCAGTCAGATCGAGCCCTGTGACCCACTTTTCAGCGAGGCTATTTGTGGGTACTTGTGTGATGGATGACAGCATGAATGACCCTGTCGGCAAGTGTGATGGGAGGAGTGCGGTTTTCCTCCGTGCCATGGGGCGCATCAAACCGCGGTCCTGGGCCAGTCACACAACTGATGCGTGAAGGCGAACCCTGGGGGAAGGGGCTATTGCCCTCGGCTCTTGAGGCTGCGGTTGTCTAAGCGGCCGACACCAGAAACAAGTCTGGCGGCTAATCAGGCTTCCAGCGAACAAATTCTTTTGTCTATTGACTCTTGAGATGTACTAAATGAAAACTGCTCTGATTACAGGTATTTCAGGCCAGGACGGCGCTTACCTTGCGCAGCTCCTCCTTGACAAGGGCTACAGGGTTTACGGCACTTACCGCCGGACCAGCTCGGTCAATTTCTGGCGCATCGAAGAGCTTGGTATCGACAAGCACCCCAATTTGCATCTGGCCGAATACGATCTGACGGACCTGGGTTCCAGCATCCGTCTGATCGAGGCGACGGAGGCAGAGGAGGTTTACAACCTTGCTGCGCAGAGCTTTGTCGGCGTTTCGTTCGATCAACCAATCACGACCGGCCACATCACTGGCATCGGTGCGGTGCACATGCTCGAGGCCATTCGGACCATCAATCACAAGATTCGCTTCTATCAAGCATCGACGTCGGAGATGTTCGGCAAGGTGCAGGCCGTTCCGCAGTCAGAAAGCACTCCTTTCTATCCGCGCAGTCCCTACGGCGTAGCGAAGCTCTATGCGCATTGGATGACGGTCAACTACCGCGAGTCGTATGACATCTTTGGTGCGAGTGGCATTCTGTTCAATCACGAGTCGCCCCTTCGTGGCCGTGAATTCGTAACGCGCAAGATCACCGACGCTGTCGCCAAGATCAAACTTGGCCAGCTCGATGTGCTTGAGCTGGGCAATCTGGATGCCAAGCGCGATTGGGGCTTTGCCAAGGAATACGTCGAAGGCATGTGGCGGATGTTGCAGGTCGACGAGCCTGACACCTACGTGCTCTCTACCGGTCGTACTGAAACCGTGCGCGACTTCGTCAGCATGGCTTTCAAGGCCTCAGGCGTAGTCATTGAATGGAAAGGAGGCGGGGAGAGCGAACGTGGTTTCGATGCCGGCAGCGGCGTTGAGCGCGTGCGCATCAATCCTCGGTTCTATCGGCCCGCTGAAGTCGAGTTGCTGATTGGCGACGCGAGCAAAGCAATGCAGAAACTAGGCTGGCAGGCAAGCACATCACTTGAGCAGCTTTGCCTAATGATGGTGGAGGCGGATGTACGGCGGAATGAACGTGGCGCTTCCTTCTGATATGACGCGACCACGCGCACTGGTTACAGGTGCCAATGGATTTACTGGCCGATACGTAGTTCGTGAGCTTGAAGCGTTGGGGTACGAGGTCGTGGGGCTTTCTCACGGCCGCGATGAGACGTCACCTAACGCGATCAATGTCGACGTGCTTGATCGCGTGGCGCTGCGCGATGCCATTGCTTCGGTTGCGCCGAACGTCGTGCTGCATCTGGCGGCGATCGCCTTTGTGGCGCATGGGGACGTGGACGAGATTTACCGCGTCAACATAGTGGGTACGCGCAATTTGCTGGAAGCTTTGGCGGCACTGGCCACGCCACCCGAAATCGTGGTGTTGGCCAGCAGCGCGAATATCTACGGTAACGCGACCGTAGAACCAATCATGGAGAGCACGCCGCCGGCGCCAGCCAATGACTACGCAGTCAGCAAGCTTGCTATGGAGCACATGGCGAGTCTATGGACAGAAAAATTGCCGATCGTAATCACGCGGCCTTTCAACTACACCGGGCTCGGCCAGTCGGGACAGTTTTTGCTACCGAAAATTGTCGAGCACTTTCGTCGTGGCGATCAAACGATCGAACTGGGCAATACTGACGTAGCGAGGGATTTCGCCGATGTCAGGGACGTGGCGCGGGTCTACGCACGGCTAGTCAGCGTCAAGCCGGCTAGTGCGATACTCAACATCTGCACTGGAGTTGGCACCTCATTAAACGACGTACTCGATTTGATGGCGGACATCGCCGGTTATCGAATCGACGTGCGAGTAAATCCCGCCTTTGTCAGGGCCAACGACGTACGTAGACTGGTTGGTTCCAACCACGCGCTTCGCCAACATATCGGATTTGCGCCCTCATCGTCGCTGGGTGAGACATTGGCATGGATGTACGCGGGAGCGTGATGAGCATTGTGCGTCGCCCACATCATGCCGCGTTGTTCCATGGGCCAGCCTCGTGATGGCCACCAAACTTGCGCAGGCGAACCTGCGCTGTGACGTTCATGTGCGGCAAACAAGGTGCGGTTACAGGAATTCCAGTCGTCCTTGCGCGATGTTGCTTCGCGTAGAAATTGAGTCGGCTAATTTGTCGGCAGGAGAAGAATCTGATGCTCAAGTGCTTTAAGGCTTATGACATTCGAGGCCGGGTGCCGGACGAGCTGAACCACGATATTGCCTATCGTATCGGCCGCGCGTTTGCACAAGCGCTC
Organism: Vulcanimicrobiota bacterium; assembly: GCA_903970555.1. GTDB lineage: Bacteria > Pseudomonadota > Gammaproteobacteria > Xanthomonadales > Rhodanobacteraceae > Dyella_B. The sequence goes on along the minus strand of CAJCJD010000180.1, from coordinate 34,135 downwards.
GACGTCAGGCAGGTTGTCGTTGGGCGCGACGTGCGCCTCGATAGCCCCGCACTGGCTGCGGCGCTCGCCAACGGCCTCAACGATGGCGGTGCGAGTGTCATCGATATTGGCCTTTGTGGCACCGAGGAAGTCTATTTCCAGACCGCACACCGAGGCGTTTCTGGTGGGATTATGGTCACGGCGAGCCACAATCCGATGGATTACAACGGTATGAAGTTGGTCCGTGAAGGCGCACGTCCTATCAGTGGCGACAGCGGCCTGAAGGATATCGAGCAACTGGCGGCTCTCGGGCAGTTCAACACGATGCCGTATCGTGGCGACGTGCGGATCGACACGGACAAGTCCGCTTACATCCAGCACTTGTTGAGTTACGTGGACGCTTCGGTTCTGCGTCCGCTCAAGATCGTCGTCAATGCAGGCAACGGCGGCGCAGGTTTGATCATCGACGAACTTGCCACGCATCTACCATTTGAATTCATTCGTGTGCATCACGAGCCGGATGGATCGTTTCCCAACGGTATACCCAATCCTTTGCTGCCGGAAAATCGCGCTGTGACAGCCGAAGCTGTGCGTATGCATGGAGCCGATCTGGGAATCGCCTGGGACGGCGACTTTGATCGATGTTTCTTTTTTGACGCAAACGGCCGCTTCATTGAAGGGTATTACCTGGTCGGATTGCTGGCGGCGCAAATTCTCGAGAGAAGCCCTGGGGCAAAAATAGTGCACGACCCACGCCTCACCTGGAACACCATCGATATGGTGGGTGGAGCGGGCGGTCAGCCCGTGATGAGCAAAACCGGTCACGCCTTCATCAAGGAGCGTATGCGCGCCGAGGATGCCGTTTATGGCGGTGAGATGAGCGCGCACCATTATTTCCGTGACTTTGCCTACTGCGACTCGGGCATGATCCCTTGGCTGCTGGTCGCCGAACGCATAAGCCGCACGGGGATATCACTGGCGGACATGGTGGAGGAGCGCATGCATGCTTACCCGTGCAGCGGTGAAATCAACTTTCGTGTCGACGACACTCAGCAAACCATCGATCGCGTGCTGCGGGCCTTTGCCGGCGACAACGTCGCGATCGATCACACCGATGGCGTGAGCGTGGAATTTAGCGACTGGCGTTTCAATCTGCGCGGCTCAAACACCGAGCCTTTGCTCCGACTCAACGTCGAAGCGCGAGAGAACCAGGCTCTTATGGACGACCGCACGGCGCATCTACGGGCTTTGATCATGAGTAAGTAAACGGCCTCACTTGGGCGCAATAAGTTGCGAAAACCCGTCGCAGGCATGCCCTGTGACACGCTGGTTTAAACTTGAACATCATCACCTTCAGTGGTTCATCGGTACAAATGCATAAAAACACACTAGCAATTGCGTTCGGGGATATCGGGGCGGCGACTCGTCGCCTTCATCTCGTCGGCATGCTCGGATGGCAGGATGTGCGCCAGCGATACCGCAGATCCGTTCTCGGGCCGTTCTGGCTGACCATCAGCATGGGTGTCATGATCGGCACCATTGGCTTGGTGTTCGGTCAGATCTTCAATTCGCCGATGAAGGTATACCTGCCATTTTTGGCATCGGGCATGATCCTGTGGGGATTCATTTCCGGTGTCATTACCGAGGGTTGCGATTGCTTCATCGCGGCCGAAGGCATCATCAAGCAGCTGCCAATTCCATTGTTCGTGCATGTACTGCGAATGATTTGGCGCAACCTCTTAATCCTGGCACATAACATAGTTATCTTCCCGCTGGTGTTGTTGGCCGTCGGCCGCCCCATAGGCTGGCTGGCATTCCTAAGCATTCCCGGTCTTGTGGTTGCTGCAGCCAACCTGGCATGGATTGCGTTGCTGCTAGGTGTGCTATGTGCACGATATCGGGATTTGTCGCAGATCGTTGCGAGCTTGCTGCAGGTGCTTTATTTCCTGACGCCCATTATGTGGATGCCAGCAAGCCTGCCATCGCGCGCCGGCAGGTATCTCTTGGATTTCAACCCTGTCTATCACGTGCTTTCCATCGTACGTTCGCCGCTGATGGATCAGCTACCTTCGCAAAGCGACTGGATCGTGTCGTTGGGCATATGCATCGCAGGATGGGGGGTCACATTGGTTATGTACGGCCGTTATAAGCGCCGCATTGCTTATTGGCTCTGAGCGCGGGAAGTAGACATGGCGATCGTAGAGTTCTCAAACGTAAGCGTTGATTTTCCCATTTACAATGCCAGTGGGCGATCACTCAAAAAAAGCCTGATGCGCGTCGCTACAGGCGGCCAGCTGGGCGCCGATGAACAGGGCCGCGTAGTCGTACGCGCCCTGGAAGACCTCAATTTCAGCCTGCACGACGGCGATCGGGTTGGGTTGCTCGGACATAACGGCGCAGGGAAAAGCACCTTGCTCAGGCTTCTTAGCGGGGTTTATCAGCCATCGGTCGGAACTGCGCGGATAGAGGGCGAAGTTGGATCGCTGCTGGATATTTCACTAGGAATCAACGGTGAGTCCACTGGACGCGAGAACATCTACATGCGTGGTGGCTTACTGGGCCTCAAACGTACCGAGGTGACAAGTCAGCTGGATGAAATCATCGCTTTTTCCGAGCTGGGTGATTTCATAGATATGCCGGTCAGAACGTATTCGACCGGTATGCATCTTCGCCTGGCTTTTGCCGTATCGACGGTGTTGCGTCCGGAAATTCTTCTCATGGACGAATGGCTTTCCGTGGGTGACGAAAGCTTCAGGCACAAAGCCGAAGCTCGCATGGCGGAAATCGTACAGTCCACGCATATCCTTGTCCTAGCAAGCCATTCGCGCACCCTGATCCAGAATACGTGCAATCGCGTGATTTGGTTGGAGCATGGGCGCTTGAAAATGGATGGGAGTACCGAAGAAGTGTTAGCGGCTTATTTCGGAAGCTAGGCCAATAGCTTTCTTAGCTGTTGGCGTTGCTCGATGTACAGCGATTTGAGTGCACAAGAGGATTGGCGCCCTTCACGCGTACGCCCCTGCATAGCCCGGTTTAAGAAAGACGACAGAACATCTTTAAAGCGCGATCGACGAGACCCGAGGAATAGTCATGTCAGTCAACGAAAAATACGTGCAGGCTCAACACGAGCTTATTCATGCCGGATTCCAGCCAGGAAGGTTTGGTTACTTGGTCAAGTTCGTGCGGCGATTCCTTTGGCCGTTTATTCGTCCTTTCCATTTTTACGAGCTTCGTAGAATTGTAGAGTTGGATGAGGAGTGGGTGCAGCGCGCCGCTCTTGCGCAAGAACAACATGCTCAGCGCAATCAAGCCATAACTGGTGAAATGGGAAAGCTGGTCAGAGAGCATGTGCTTCTTCGTAGCGATATGGAGGCGCTTAAGAACCGCTACATGTCCTTGGAGTCACTGGATGATCGCCTATCGGCGCTCGCGGGCCGGGTAGATGGGCATGATGGTCGGCTCGAGGCGCATAACGATCGGGTCGATGTGCATGATGGTCGGCTCGAGGCGTATGAACGTCAAACAATGGCCCTGCGAGAATCCGTCGCCAAGCTTCCGCCCAGGGAATTGGCCATCACCAGCACGAAATTCGGTATCTATATCGGCAAGCCCGGTGAGATCATCTCCGATCACATCTTCCGCGGCGGCATTTGGGATGATCACATTCTGGATCTGGCTCGCGAGGTTAGCAGCGAGCGCAACGGCAGGGCGTTGGATGTAGGTGCACACCTGGGATCTGTCACGGTTGGCCTGGCGACCCTGTTCAAGGAAGTCGTCAGCTTCGAGCCCAATGACTTCAACTTCAAAATATTGAGCGCCAACGTTGCCATTAATGGGCTGCGGAATGTCCAGCTGTTCAATAACGGCGTCTACTCGCACGAAACGCAATTGGCCCTGGGTGAGCAAGAGAAGCAGGAGATCCCCATCTCCGTCGACGAGTCGGGAACATTCGACGGGCATTCGGCCAATAACTTAGGCGCCTACTCGTTCAGTGAGAAGGCCGATGGCATGTTTGTACATACGGCTAAAGCGATCGACAACTATCGCTTCGAAGATGTCTCCTTTATCAAGATCGATGTCCAGGGGGCGGATGGCGAGGTGCTGATGGGCGCTCTTGAAACGATCCGTCGTTGCCGGCCCGTTGTGGTTTTCGAATGGGAGGAACTGCTCTCGCATAACTTCAGCGTCACATTCGAGAGCGTTACCAAGCGCCTGTCGGATCTTGGATATATTTTGAGCAAGCTCAAAGTGCACAACGAAAAGCAGATCGACTATGTGGCACGTCCGCGAAAAATAAAGACTGAGAGCTTATGAAACATAAGCCTTCTTACCTGATGGTTATAGCGTCTAGCTGCCAGATGTATTCGGGGACCGGTACCGCAATCTTTGACTGGATGAGGTATGCCAAAGAAGATTTTCAGTTTTCGGTGTTAATGGATACGCTGATCGACCTCAACTACAAAATTGTTAAAGGTTTCTGCGAGAAGGAGGATATCAAGCTATACCCTTCCAGAAGTTGCCTGATGGCTGGCTGCATCGATAGTGGTGTTAGAGATATTGCTGAGCATTTGAATAAAAATTACTACGACTATGTTGAATGCATTTCATGGGCAAATGGTTCAACAAATTTAAGCTTGTTGTCATGCAAAAATGACAGTTTCAAGCTGGTCTTTACACCGCACTCACAGCCGATATGGACGCTGCATGGGCATGAGCGTTATTTCATGACGTCTGCTGTGTTTTCAGAAACGCTCAGGGCGTCTGATTTCGTGTTCATAGACTCTCCTAGTGAGTCTATGCTGCCGGAATTTCAAGATGTCGATCTGCGGAGCGTCCATTACATCCCCCTCGGGGTCGACACCGGCGTCTATAAGCCAGGATCTTCTGATTTCGACGCGAAACAGATTCTGTGTGTATGCGATTGCGCGGAAGCACGCAAACGCGTTGATGCGCTACTCGCAGCGTTTTCGCTCGCGTATAAACGTGATCCTTCGCTGAGACTGGTCTTGGGAGGGAGAGGCTCAGATAGGTTGGATATCCCGAGTGAAATAGCCCATGTCGTGATGGGACTGGGGTACGTGAGTCAGGAAGCCTTGGCAGAGCTCTATCAAAAATCAGCAATCTTCGTGCTTTTGACTGACTATGAAGCCTTTGGATTGCCCATAGCTGAAGCGTTGTGTTGTGGGTGCCCCGTTTTGTTAAATGAGTTAGATGTTCTGGTAGAGATTTTTTCCGGTCTCCCGGGCGTAACATTTACGAGCAATAAGGACCTGCATAAGACCGCGGAGCTGATGTGCAAAATGGCGGATGGCAAAGTTGATAGACGTCATATCGCCCGTGCATCAGCAGCCAGCTTCTCGTTCGATAAGACCTACGGACAGAAGCGATCCGTTCTTTTAGGTGAGCAAGATATTCAAAAGGGATAAGTTCATGAAGGTTCTCCATATCAGCCCAACCTACTATGCGGCGGATTCAGTAGTCGGCGGTGGGGAAAAGTATATCCTTTACATGGCGCGAGCTCTTTCCTGCGTAGCCAGTTACGCCGAAAACACGATATTGGCTTTTGGCGAGAAGGAAGGCGAGATCACTGTTAATGAAGTCCGTTGTATCGTGGCTCTTGGCAGGCCTTGGGACGCGTACAGCGTTAATGTTGCAGATCTTCAGCAACGAATGGCCAGCGCCGACATCGTCATCGTGCATCAATGTCTGACTGCATTTGGGCTATTCGTGGCAAGCCACGCCAGGCTGGCCGGAAAAATCGTCGTAGGGATGGATCATGGGGGGGGAGAACATCCTCTAGTGAGTCACTCCGGTGAATCGTGCCTGATGTTTCATGGCTTTTTGACGTATTCCAAATTTGGAATGGCGGCGTTTCACGATTCAAAAGTACCCACCAAGATCATCTATGGCCCGGTAGATACGACTTACTATTTTCCGCCCGCTCGCGAGGAGCGTGAAAGGGATTTGGTCGTGGCCGTTGGGCGAATCTTGCCGCATAAAGGCTTTGATCGAATTATTCGCTCGCTTCCCAAAAGCCTGAGGCTTGTGATCGCCGGCACCGTGTCGGATCAGGAATATAGCGCGGTGCTGGCTGATCTCATTCAATCGACAGGCGCCAACGTTGTTATCAAGGGCGGATTGTCCGACGACGAGGTCAGGGAGGTGTTGCGTAAGGCATCTTTGTTCGTGCATGCGTCTACCCACATCGATTACAAGGGCAAGTACTATGCGAAGCCCGAATTGCTAGGGCTGGCACCGTTGGAAGCACTCGCATGCGGAACTCCCACACTAGTAAGTAATGCCGGTTCTCTGCCGGAACTAGGTGTTGTAGTTGGTTGTGACGTATTTAGTTCAGACGAAGAGCTGAAAAAATCTCTGGAAAAGTTCGCCAGTGGAGCCGCCACGCCAATAGCCGCTGATATTTATGCGTCGGCGAGGGCGTTGTATGGAATGGAGCAATACGGGGAAAAGCTCCTGGCCGAGCTGTTGGCGATGAGGAATGCGACATGAAGATACTGCTGCTAAGTAACGTATTCCCTCCGGGTTTTATCGGCGGCTATGAACTGGGTGCTTATGACGTCGCCATCGGGCTAGTTAATAGCGGCCATGAAGTTCACGTGTTGACATCGGATTATTTGACCGATGATGAAGGTGCCTGCGAGATCGCAAACGTTACACGGACTCTTACGTGGGCGACAATGACCCACGAGCTTATCGAGCCTAGTCAGCTCGAAAATGTTTACTACAACTTTCGAAATCTACGTGAATTAGGACGGCTGATACGCACATTCCGCCCCGATGTCGTGCTGGCGTTCAATCTCATGGGATTGGGGGCCGTGTCGATAGTCAAGTATCTTCAGGCTTTGAAAATGCCTCTGGTCCTTTATCTCATGGATCACGTATTCATCGGCTTGGACAAAATTCCAGAGCTGCGCGCGAGTTACGAAAAGTTGTTCGGCGCGCTTCACTTTGAAGATCGCACTCGCATTATTGCGATGTCCAAAAATGTCGCTCGAGAGGTTGGTAATACCCTCGGGTTGACATTGCCGAATGTCACATACATCCCTGGTTGGGTTGATTTCTCGCCAGAGTCTGCCCAAATGCAGCCTGCGGCCGACGGACGAAAGAGATTTGTGTTCTGCTCCAGGGTCGCCCCTCATAAGGGGACAGACATCATGCTGGAGTCTGTTGAGTGCCTGGTGCAAAACGGTCTGGACAACTTTTACGTGGATGTGTACGGAGCCGGTCACGTTGCTTCTTTTATGCAGCGTGTTAAAGCAAAGGGGCTGGACCAGCACATCATATATAAGGGCCAAACTGACAAGAAAGACATGCTCAATGTCTTGGCTGGTTATGACGCACTCGTGTTTCCCACTTGGGAGCGAGAGCCATTTGGGTTTGTAGCGAGCGAGGCGGCCGTTGCCGGATGTATCCCGATCATGACCGCTGGCGTGGGCGCGAGTGAGTGGTTTTTGGATGGCGTGGATTGTCTAAAGATCTCGCGAGACGCCACATCACTTTATGGCGCCATGTCGCAGGTTTTGCATTGGTCGAAGGATGAGCTTACGAGGATGAGATCCGCGTCACTTCGTTATGCACGTAAGAATTTTGAATTTAGACGATGGCTACCGGTTATCGAGCGCGTTTGTGTGAGTGCGAGTAAAGATAAGCCTGTGTTCGATCAGCATACGCAAACAAGGGCAGCAGAGAGTGCTTATTTGTATCTGAGTTCGCTACTTAGGGCCATGCTGAACTAGGTGGCGCCGATATTGGTGTTTGAGTCAACCCCGCATTTTCAGTTCCGTCACTTGGGCCGGCCTGCATTTGGCCGGCGGTCAAAAAGTGGAATCGATTCTCCCGCACTGGCGTTTGCTAGAAAATTGAGGTTGGCGAGACTTAGGTCTAGGGCTGCTTGTTTCGGAAAATATTGCGGACAGCAGTAAGCACACCACGTCGCGGCAAACAGGCGCGCGCATTTTTCCCGCTGCGCGGGCGCACGCGTATATGAAGGGGGGGGGCTGGGCCCTGATCGTCGGATGACCGCTTTCTGGGACAGTGAACAAAACTCCAACTCCCGCGGGTCGCTTGCGTTAATCTTACGGTAAAGTGTCAATCAGGTTACACCTGCGCAACTGACGATTACCGACTATGAAAAAAATCCTGCACTTTCATATTCCCAAGACGGGCGGCATTGCCATACAGCATCATTTAATCGAACACCTCGGCAAAGAGCGTGTATCGGACACCATTGTAGGTCTGCGCTTGAAAGACGCGTTGGTGCAGTTTGATTATCTTGATGTGGTTAGCGGCCATTTTTCGCTGCAACAAGGCGATCGACTTCCCCAGGATCGGTGCTGTATCACCGTTCTACGTCATCCCTTTGATCGTTTCTTATCGGAATATTTCTATCACAAAATTGACTGCGCCGATCGTCTTATCGATACCAGGCTGCATGGTCTGAGCCTTGATGCCCATTTAGACCAGCTCTCGCTCAATGACCGGGACGGCATGGCGGCGCAAATTGCAATGCTCTATCCATTGGGTACTTCTTCGCGAACAATTCTTTCGTTGGACGAAAAGTTTGACGCGGCCATCAAGGCTGTCGATTCGTTTGAATTGATAGGTTTGCAGGAGGAGTTGGAAGATCTTGCATGCATGCTGGATGCGAAATTTGGTTGGGAATATGTCCCGCTCAAGTTGAAAAACGTCACGTCGCAGCGCATGAAGGTTGAATCGCTATCTCCACAGCATGTGCAGAAGCTGAGCGCGCTTTTTTCACATGAGCTCGAACTGTATCAATACGCCAAATCGCGCTTTCAAGCATCACGCAGAGAATTTCTCAGCCGATCGATTGCCTTGGCCCCTGCTGAAGATGCCGGGCGGCCGATATCCAGCGGCGCATTGGAGTGCGAGCCAGTGCGCAGCGAAAGCGCGGTGGAGTTTGGTGATAGGAGTTGTGTCATCGAGGAAGCCAGTGTTGTTGGAGAAATCTCCGGTGGCTCTCTCGCCATGGTCGGAGAGTATTTCAACATTTTACTTAAAATTAAGTCGAATGAGCCCATTGATACTCTAAACGCCAGCATCGCCATTAAAGACGAACGCGGCTTGCTTGTATTCGGCACCGATTCCATGCGGCTTGGGCATGTCCATTCGCTGACGCAGGGCGAGTATGTCGTGCGGTTCAATATGCTAAATCGCATGCCGAGGGGTAACTATCGCGTAGACGCGGCACTCATGAAAAGTGAGAACCACTATCTTGGTTGTTATCACTGGCAGGAAGATATCGCATCATTCAAGGTGCACGACAGCATTGTCACCCACTTTGAAGGGCATATCCTTATGGACGCCGATGCTTCCTTGGAAGCAGCCACGAGCGACTCCGTATGCGAAAGCAAGCGCTACGTATCGGCCGGTAGCCAGGTCAGGTCACTGGGTCGCTCGAATAAGCCGCTGACTCAATTCAAATCTGCGATTACGCCCGCTTCCCGCATAGAAAATGTCTTCCCAGACATGGATATCTGTGTGCCTGTGCGTGTCGAGAATATTAGCCGGGAAGCATGGGCGGCATCTGGGAAGCAATCCGTGATGCTTACCTATCGCTGGCTGACAAAGAGTGGAAAGGTCGTTGTCGCGGATGGGGTACGCACCCGTCTTCCATCCGACGTTCTTCCCGGTAAGGCCGTTGTCGTTCCCATGCAAATCAGCGTGCCTAGCGAACCTAGGTCATTGCGATTAGTGATTTCGTTGGTTCAGGAGGCCGTCGCATGGTTTGTCGATAAAAACCCGGATGCGGCGCGCGTCATTTCGGTAGAGCTCGGCTGATTGGGACAGGTTTGGGGACTGAATGCGCGCGACCGTTTCATTCATCGTGACGCTAATGTCCTTGGCTGGCGGCTGTTACATGTGATTGTTCGGGACATAAAGGGAGAGCTTTGACACGACCGCCTTCTTCAGCACTTCATTAACTTCATCACGGATTCGCGACGTTTGTACGCGTAGCTGTATCGTGTGCTCTGCGATAGGCGCGTCTACAAAATTAATTACCTTTTTTATTGTGGAAGCGAGATTGTTTTCCACGTCGCTGGTGAATATTTGGCACGGGGCTATATTTGAAAATGAAAAGAGCTTTTCAAAGCTGCTCATCATCTGAGCTATGAGTTCAACATTGGTGCAAATTTCTTCGAAATTTTCTTCGTAACGACCACTTACTATGCTTTCAGAAGTCCATTTTCCCGTGTGTTGAGCAATGACGAACGAGATCGCTTGAAGCAATGCATCTTCTCTCGTTAGGTAAATGAACTTTGTGTTGGGAAGAAAGTGCTGAAAGGTCGGGGTTAGCAAAAAGGGTAAAAGTTGGAACAGGTCACCTTTGACTGCAAAGACACCCGACTTGTCGGTACTTTCCCACAGAGCCCACTTGGTGTACTCATCAATGGAGCGACATCCGTAATGCATGGCTCTTGGTTTGATGAATCCGAGGTTGAAGATTTCCCCCGGATATCCCAGCCCAACATGGCCCCTGAGTGTTTGTTCCGACAGTGCCGAGGAAAGCAGAGTGCTGCCGCTCCTAGGTGTGATGCATATTACGTAGCCTTTTTTTGGCTCATTTCCTAGTGTCTTGGGATTATATGAATTAGGCGGTGATGACGTGCGATCTAGAGTGGAAAGCTCGGCAAAAAGCTGTTCTAACCTATCAAGAATTACAGAGAATTCTGGATGGGAGTTGTATCGCAGGCACTTTTCCCTTATTTCCTTCAGCATCTCTGATTGATCCGCAATAGAAAATTTTTTATATCGTGCATGGCTTTTATGGGCCATTTCATGGCTGTAGTTGGCCAGCCATTGTTCGTGCGCCAGCACTTCGCTGAGTGAACGGAATGCACGCATATCGAGCACGTCACGGTGGTGGTTGCCGTTGAGGCGCTCGATGAAGCCCCGTTGCATGTGTCGACTCCCCGTAATTCAATGCCAAACTAAATCAGAGGTCACCGGCTCATTTTGAAGTCGAAAATCGGCAGGCGTGAGGCCGCCGAGGCTGTCATGGGGGATTATCAGCCAACCATTGCTCGGTGTGTTCGCGCACCTCGCTCAGCGTGCGGAATACGTGCATGTCCAGCACGCCACGGCGGTAGCTGCCATTGAAGCGTTCGATGAAACCGTTCTGCATGGGGCGGCCAGGCTCGATGAAGTCCAGCGCGATGCCTTTACGCTCAGCCCATTCGGCCAAAGCTAGCGCGACAAATTCAGGGCGTTGTCCAGGCGAAGCCTTGTAAGGTAGCCGCGCCACGCCACGCCACGCCAGGCCGCGATGCGTTCCAACGTGCGAATCACGCGCGCCACCGGCAGATTCAGGTCGATCTCCACCGCCAAGGCCTCACAAGTAAAGTCGTCGATGACATTGAAGGTGCGAAACCGTCGGCCATCCCATAATGCATCGGACATAAAGGCGATTGACCAACTGGTGTTGATCTGCTCGCCTGCGATCAACGGCAGCGGATGCCGGTTGGGTATCCGCCTCTTGCCACGACGACGGCGATTGAGCTGCATCAGACAGTACACACGCCAGACCCTCTTGTGGTTCCAGATCAGACCGCGTCGACGGATCAACTGAAACAGCTTGTCGAATTCTCGATCAGGAAAACGTTCGGCTAACTCCGCCAGCAGCGCGATCACTTCCTCATCACGATCGCTGCGACGCCGATAGCGCACCGTGGACCGCGACAGCCCGACCGCCATGCAAGCCCGACGCTCGCTCCAACCATGGCTTTCCTTCAACCACGTGATGAGCGGGCGCTTGTGCGCCGGGTCTACCGCTTTTTTGCAATGAGATCCTTCAGCGCGTGGTTCTCCATGGCCAGCTCGGCGTGCATCCGTTTGAGCTTGGCATGTTCCGCCTCGATGTCCCGCAGCCGCTGCACGTCTGATGCTTCCATCCCACCGTACTTGGACTTCCAGGTGTAATAGGTCGCCTCGGAAATCCCCGCCTCACGGCATACATCTTTGACCTGCCGGCCACCTTCGACCTGCTTTAACGTCGTGACGATCTGACTTTCGGTGAACTTGCTCTTGCGCATCGTGGGTCTCCTTGGGGCTAGTTTGCCCGGAGACCTCTAGTTATGCGTGGTGTGAATTTACGGGGATTCGACAACCGGATTAGTTCCAGCAGTACGAATTCGTGGACAGACGGGGCATCTGCACGTTAGAGCACACATGCGTTCGTTGCGATTCTCAGGTCACGGACTACGCACATCAATGGGCGTACCGCTCACGGCTAACTTCATGCCCTTCTCATGGAACCAGGCAACTTTGTCCTGCACGAGTGAGAAGACGAGCGTGTAATGTCCAGGCACAATCGGCGGGGCAACTTTTATATTCTGGCTAGCACTCCCACCAGCAGGAATATCGGTTTCCAAGGGAGCTCGGGTGGTCCATGCATCTTCAGTTGGCGTGCGACCTTGCGGGACGAATTGCCAAGAAAGCTGTACAGCTTCGTCATTCGTCGATATTGCGGGCAAATAGAACGAACTGTGATTCTCCACTTGGATCGTGACGGCGTACCAGAGTCCGGCCGCTTTTTGGTCCATTATGGCAATGGATACGTTGTGGAATACGCTGTCCGGTAGAGCGCCGCTATACGGTTTCAATGTTGAAAAGTCAGGGCAGTCGGCATTGACCGGGAGCACGTAAATGCGACGCAACATGTCCGATAAATCAGATGGCGGCAGTCGCTTGAAAGCTGCCCCGTTCGCCAATCGTTGCGCTGCAGTCATACAGGAATCTACGGAGCCGAAATACGCGGGAAGATTACCCGAGTATCCATTCGCCGTGGGCGCGCCAAGGTCTTGAGCGAGCACCATGCCGTCCAGCTCCCTATAAATGTGGACCCAAGATTCAGGTGCGTTGTCGAACGCGAAAAGGATAGGGTGACTTCCGCTTCTGGGGATTTCTGAGCCGGCGGTAAGGACGTTCAGGCGTTCGCGCCATTTCACGATTGGAACTTGCATGGCCTGGAAGCCGATCAGTTGCACCGCAAGCAGCGCCGTGATCGTGAGGAAAAGTGGGGTGCGCAAGTTTGGAAAGCGGCCCGCAATGGTTTGGACTCCTATGGCCGAAAGCAAAGCCACAGGTAGCAGCATGACTATCGCAATACGGGTGACAGCACGTATGGAATTGAAGCCAGGAAGTGCCATCACGAGACGATAGAGCGAATGGCCATTTACCGACAGCGTGATTGCAATTAGGGCAAGAAGTGCCAGGGTAAAGATCGCTACATGGCGCGACCACTGCGCTGATTTGCGGCCCAGCACCACACCGATTGCGGCCAGGACGCAGGCGAGCAGCCCAAAAAACATTTGATGTTCGTGACGCATGGGGATGTTGGTTACCCAGCCACCGACCCACGCATCTATTGTTGACCTGTCCGCGATGAAATAGCTGCTTATGCGCGGGAGCATCGTGCTGATTTCGTCGGTCGCGTGAGCGAATCCGTACATTTTCGCAACCGAATGATACCGCCGGAGCATGAGCAGCAGGCCGACCCAGAGTATTGCCGACACCACGGTGACGCCGATTTGAAGCGTGTGACGCTGTCCGGTTCGTGGCGGCTGTGATGGGTGATCAGAGACGATTGACGCAAAGACGCTCGCGACCGAGATTGCGCCTGCAAGCATGACTAGAAAAAAGCCGAGATAGATGGAGCAGAAAAACTGAATGGCCACCCAAATGCCCAGCCACGGCATACGGTCGATGCGGCGCAACTCCAGAATCTGCCAAAGCTCGAATATCGCAAGCGGAATCGCATATCGATAAATGAGCTGCGCATGCACTTCCTGCGCAAGAATGGGGGGTGAAAAGGCAAATACAAAAGCCGCCACGGCGGTGGCGTGCCAACTGAACCCGAATTTGCGCATCGCATAGGCGCAACAGAAGTAGCTGAGCAAAAAGCCAACGCAGAACCACGCATCAAAGCCGGTTTCTCTAGACAAGCCGGCAAAGCGTGCTATGGCATAGATCCACGCTGTTCCAAAATGATCGTCGCTGAATGCGAGTGCATAGGGATAAGGGTAAAAGAATTCCGGCGACCAAAGGCTGGCGCTCTTTCCCAGTAGCCACTGATAGAAGTGTTCGAGTATGACGCTATTGAACCTTGGGTCACCCAGGTCGCCAGGTACCATGGTGAACCAATGCGTGACCTCCAGTAGATACCCGCATATACCAATGAGAGCCAACAGCGCAACGGGCCATACGGCCAGCCATCTGGATCGACTCATGGTATCTGCGCGCACCATCTTTATTTCCCTTGGTGAGCGCGTCATGCGCTCATGTTGCCTGGTCAGGTCTACCCCGAGAAGGGCCGTCAGGGCGCGGTCAGGGCATGGGGTGCCGATTGCGTCTTTTACGGCAGTGCGGAGGTTGCCAGGGAGCTCAAGACGCTAGCGGCCTGGGAACCATCGACAAAAAGGTAAGTAGACGCAATTGAAGGGCGGCCATACTTTCGCCCTCGAACGAGAAACGGGCGGACTTCATCGAAACAGGTTGTATTTCACGATGCAGTAGAGCGCGCGAAAGCCATCCTTCCAGCCGATTTTTTTACCTTCCTCGTAGGTGCGTCCGTAATAGGAAATGCCCACTTCGTAGATGCGACACCGCGTCTTGGCGATTTTGGCGGTGATTTCAGGCTCAAAGCCGAACCGGTTTTCCTCGATGGAAATACCTTGGATGATCTCCCTGCGAAAGACCTTGTAGCAGGTCTCCATATCGCTGAGGTCCAAGTTGGTGAACATGTTGGAGAGCAGGGTCAGGAGACCGTTGCCCACGCGATGCCAAAAATAGAGCACCCGATGCGGCTGCCCACCCATGAAGCGGGAGCCGAACACGACGTCAGCTTTGTCATTAAGTATGGGCTCCACGAGAAGCGGGTATTCGTTAGGGTCGTATTCCAAGTCCGCATCCTGGATGACGACGATATCGCCAGTCGCAGCCAGGATGCCTGTACGCAGTGCCGCGCCCTTTCCCTGGTTGACCTCGTGATACAGGATTTTGTCGACCAGGGGGGCGACCTCACTTTCGAGGATCGCGCGGGTGTTATCGCGCGAACAATCGTCGACGATGATGATTTCCTTGAATTCGTACGGCGAGGCGCTCACGGCATCAACGATGGTTCGAATCGTCTTTTCCTCGTTATAGCAGGGGATGACGACGGAGAGTTTCATGCCTGCAGCAGCCTTTTGAAGTAAGCGATGGTTTCTTTGAGTCCATCCTCAAGCGATACCTTGGGCTCCCAGCCCAGGGCCGACTTGGCAAGTGAGATGTCCGGTTGGCGTTGCTTGGGGTCGTCTTGTGGAAGCGGCTGACGCACCAGCTTTGACTTGCTACCCGTCAGGCGCAGCACTAGTTCGGCGAGTTCGATCATGGTGAATTCACCCGGATTGCCTATGTTTACCGGGCCGGTGAATTCGGCGGCCGTATCCATGGTGCGTAGCATCGCCTCGACCAGATCGTCGACATAGCAGAAGCTGCGCGTCTGGCTACCATCGCCATAGATCGTGATGTCTTCGCCCTGCAGTGCCTGCACAATGAAGTTGCTCACCACCCGGCCATCATGGGGATGCATGCGAGGGCCGTAGGTGTTGAAGATGCGTACGACCTTGATTTCAAGATTGTGCTGGCGACGGTAATCGAAGAACAGCGTTTCGGCGCAGCGCTTGCCTTCGTCGTAGCAACTGCGAATGCCTATGGGATTGACGCGGCCCCAGTATTCTTCCGTTTGCGGATGCACTTCCGGATCGCCGTAGACCTCGCTGGTGGACGCTTGAAGAATCCGCGCGCCGACGCGCTTGGCCAGGCCCAGCATGTTGATAGCGCCGTGCACGCTAGTCTTGGTCGTCTGCACCGGATCGTGCTGGTAGTGAATGGGAGAGGCCGGGCACGCCAGGTTGAAGATGCGATTGACCTCGACGTAGAGCGGAAAGGTAACGTCATGCCGCATCAGCTCGAAGCGATGATGGTCGATCAGTTGATCGACGTTACGCTTGCTGCCGGTGTAGAAGTTGTCGACACACAATACATCTTCGCCGCGCGCGATCAATCGGTCGCAAAGGTGAGATCCGAGGAAACCGGCTCCGCCGGTGACAAGTACTTTGGGGGCTTGTTGATAGCTCATGTCCGGATCGTGCTCTCAGTGTCGACCGATGGAGTGATAGGTGAAACCCAGCTGCCGAATGGCCGCCGGGCTGTACAAATTCCGCCCGTCAATAATGATCGGTTGACGCAGCTTGTTCTTGATCGCATCAAAGTCGGGATTGCGGAATTCTTTCCATTCCGTAGCGATAAGCAGGGCATCGGCGCCCTGACACGCTGCCAGCGGATGGTTGGTAAAAGTGATGCGTTTCTCGCCCTGGTAGATGCGCTGCGCCTCTTCCACGGCAACCGGGTCGTAGGCAGTGACGGTGGCGCCCTCGGCGAGCAGGTCGGCAATGATTTCGCGGCTTGCCGCTTCTCGCATATCGTCTGTGTTGGGCTTGAATGCCAGGCCCCATAGGGCGAAATGTCGGCCACTCAAATGACCGCCGAGTGCTGATTTTGCCTTCTTGGCGAGCAGATGCTTCTGCCGGTTGTTTGCCTCCTCGACCGCACTGAGGATGCCTAGGGAGTGCCCATAGCCGTTGGCGGTTTTGATGAGCGCCTTGACGTCCTTGGGAAAGCACGAGCCGCCGTAGCCACATCCGGCATACAAGAACGAATAGCCGATACGGGAATCCGATCCGATCCCCAGGCGAACGGACTCGATGTCCGCGCCCGTGTGTTCCGCCAGTTCAGCAAGCTCATTCATGAAGCTGATGCGGGTGGCCAACATCGAGTTGGCCGCATACTTGGTCAGCTCGGCCGAGCGCGTGTTCATCACCAGGAACCGCTCGTGGTTGCGCACGTAGGGGGCATACAACGCGCGCATCAGCTCGATGGCGCGAGGTTCCTCCGAGCCGATCACGACGCGATCGGGGCTCATGAAGTCTTCGATGGCCGCACCTTCCTTGAGGAACTCGGGATTCGAGACAACCGTGTAGGGAATTTCGACCCCGCGCTGAGCCAGTTCGTCGGCGATTGCCGCGGTCACCTTGTCCGCCGTGCCGACCGGCACCGTGGATTTGTCGACCACGACCTTATATTCGTTCATGTGCTGGCCGATACTTTTCGCCGCCGCGAGCACGTATTTGAGATCCGCAGATCCGTCTTCATCGGGGGGGGTGCCGACGGCAATGAACTGGAGGACCCCATGGGCAGCGGCAGCAATCGGATCGGTGTTGAACTGCAGGCGGCCCGCAGCGACGTTGCGATGAATCAGTTCCGCGAGCCCGGGCTCATGGATCGGCACGCCGCCGTTGTTCAGCAGGTCGATTTTCTTGCGGTCGACATCGAAGCAGAGGACGTCATTTCCCATCTCCGATAGGCAGGCGCCCGTGACCAAGCCCACGTAGCCTGATCCGATTACTGTTACTTTCATTTGATTCCCTGGTGGCTATATGTGGCTGTGTTACAAATGTACAGACAGCCCCTCAGTCTGCACAAATCGTTGTTGAGCATGCCATATTTGTAGATTTCTGTGGGCAATATCTGCAGGTTCGATAGGTGCGTTCGGCGTCTGGACGAAAGTTTATACGAAGACTGTTCAGGCCCTTCCCTACCGAAAGCCGGTCCGCCAGGCATGTATGCGGGGAGGAGGCCTCCAGCGTGAATAGTGGGTCAAGGCTTGAGCCTGGGCCAGGACCCACTCCAATCGTGACGAGCGGGCGAATTTCTCTTCTCTATTCCGATGCGAATGGCCTACCACCATATCTGGCGAGTCGTGGCAAAATTCGATGTCATTCACCTGCGGAAGCCAGATGAGTTCATTTTCAGGTCACCTGGACAAACTGGAAGCCGAAAGCATCCACATCTTTCGCGAGGTGGCGGCAGGCTTCCAGCGCCCGGTCATGCTGTACTCGATCGGCAAGGACTCGTCGGTATTGCTGCACCTGCTGCGAAAGGCTTTCTACCCAGCGCGTCCTCCTATCCCGCTGCTGCACGTGGACACCACTTGGAAGTTTCGCGAGATGATCTCGTTTCGAGACCAGGTGGCCGCCTCCGGTGGAGTTCAGCTCCTGGTGCATATCAATGAGGATGGTGTGCGGCAAGGCATCTCGCCTTTGGTCCATGGAGCAGCCGTGCACACCGACGTGATGAAGACGGCCGCACTCAAGCAGGCGCTCGACAAATACGGATTCGACGCTGCCATTGGCGGCGCACGCCGCGACGAGGAGAAATCGCGTGCCAAGGAGCGCGTCTTCTCCTTTCGTAATGCTCAGCACCGCTGGGATCCAAAGCGCCAGCGCCCGGAGTTGTGGAACCTCTACAACACTTACATCCACAAAGATGAGAGCGTGCGTGTATTCCCCATGTCCAATTGGACGGAGATGGATGTTTGGCACTACATCCGGCGCGAAGGGATTCCCGTCGTGCCACTTTACTTCGCCAAGGAGCGTCCGGTCGTATCACGCGATGGTGCGTTGATCATGGTCGATGACGATCGCTTTACGTTGCGCGACGGCGAGAAAGTTGAGCTGCGCATGGTGCGCTTCCGTACGCTTGGTTGTTATCCATTGACGGGTGCGGTCGAGTCCACTGCAAGTACGCTGGATGAAGTCATTGCTGAAATGGTTGAGTCGCGTTCGTCCGAGCGCCAGGGGCGGGTCATCGACCACGATCCTTCTGCTTCGATGGAGCGCAAGAAGCAGGAAGGCTATTTCTGATGACTGCTATCGATTTTCCAGCGCGCAGCCTGCTGCGTTTCATCACCTGCGGTAGCGTTGATGATGGCAAGAGCACGCTGCTCGGTCGGCTTTTGTACGATGCAGGCATGCTGCCGGATGATCAGGTCGAGGCTCTGCGACGCGATAGCCTCAGGCAATATCCACGTGGCGATGCGCTGGATTTTTCATTGTTGACGGACGGCCTCGATGCGGAGCGCCAGCAGGGCATTACCATCGACGTGGCTTACCGTTATTTCCATAGCGCACGGCGCAGCTATGTCGTCGCAGATTGCCCGGGGCATGAGCAGTACACGCGCAATATGGCGACCGGCGCGTCGCACGCAGATCTGGCAGTGGTGTTGGTGGACGCGCGCAAGGGCTTGCTTGCACAGACACGCCGGCATACCTACATCTGCGCGTTACTGGGCATACGAAAGATCATTCTTGCAGTCAACAAGATGGATCTCGTCGATTACAAAAAAGACATCTACGATTCGATAAGGGTGGCCTACGCCGATCTGGCCGAGCAGCTAGGTATTATGGCCGTTCACGCGCTACCGGTTGCTGCGTTGAGCGGTGACAACGTTGGCGCTGCTTCCAGCCACATGCCATGGTACGTCGGGCCGACACTGCTAGACCTGCTTGAAACCATCAGTATCGAGCCGCTTGAGGCCACCGATTTTCGCATGCCGGTGCAATGGGTCAATCGTCCGGACCAGTCTTTCCGTGGCTATGCGGGCACCATCTGCGGTGGCCGCGTGAGGGCCGGTGACGAAATCGTGGTGCAGCCCGGCGCGCATCGCGCGCGCATCGCACGCATCGTGACGGCGGACGGTGATCTGCCACAAGCACATGCGGGCCAAGCGGTAACGTTGACCTTGGATCGCGAGGTGGACATCAGCCGTGGCGATGTGATCGCGGACGCCGCGCGCCCAGCGCCGGAGGCCGATCAATTCGCTGCGCATCTGTTATGGATGGGCGACGAGCCATTGCTTCCTAACCGTGGCTACTGGCTGAAGATCGGAGCCAAAGTTGTCAATGCGCGCGTCACATCGATTAAGCACAAAGTTGACGTGAATACGCAGGCTAGTTTGGCCGCGCATCGTCTGCAATTGAACGAAGTGGGCTATTGCAACATCGATCTCGATCATCCGATCGCATTCGAAGCCTACGCGACTAATCCCGCGCTCGGCGGCTTCATCCTCATCGATCGGCAGAACAATGCCACAGTGGCTTGCGGCATGCTCGACTTCGCGCTGCACCGCGCGACCAATGTGCACTGGCAGCACTTGGACATCGATAAGCAAGTACGTGCGGGAAGCAAGGGGCAGCAGCCACGTTGTTTGTGGTTCACCGGTTTGTCCGGCGCTGGCAAATCGACCATTGCCAACTTGCTGGAACGGCGTCTGAGTGCGCTCGGTTACCACACCTACCTTCTGGATGGCGATAATCTTCGCCACGGCCTGAATCGTGATCTTGGGTTCACAGCCGAGGCGCGCGTCGAGAACGTACGCCGTGTGGCCGAAGTGGCACACCTGATGGTCGATGCCGGGTTGATCGTGCTGGTTTGTGTCATTTCGCCATTTCGCGGCGAACGCGAATTTGCTCGTAGTTTGTTCTCTGATGGCGAGTTCATCGAGGTATTCGTGGATACGCCGTTGGAAGAGTGCGAGCGGCGCGATCCGAAAGGCCTTTATCGTAAGGCGCGTGCGGGCGAGATCAGCAATTTCACGGGTATCGATTCACCCTATGAAGTGCCGGAAACGCCGGAAGTGCATCTGCGCACGCGAGGGACGGAGCTTGAGGCGATGGTGGAGCGACTTGCCAAGCGCGTGTTGTTACATGCGAATCACTAAGCAGCATTGCCGGGTGCCGATGTCGATATGAGTGCAGAGCTAACACAGCCTCCCTTTCTGGTCTTCGGTGCACCTCAGATCGATGAGGGGGAGATCGACGAGGTCGTGGCATGCCTCCGTTCTGGCTGGCTCGGCACCGGGCCACGCGTTGCGCAGTTCGAGCGAGATTTCGCGGCATTCCGTGGCGTTCAGGACACCCAGGTTGCAGCGGTCAATTCCTGCACCGCGGCGTTGCACGTGAGCATGCTGGCGGCAGATATCGAGCCGGGCTCGGAAGTCATCACGACACCGCTGACCTTTTGTGCCACCGTCAATGCGATCCTGCATGCAGGCCTCGTGCCGGTGCTTGCCGATGTCGATCCACTAACGCAGAACATCGATCCCGATGCCATCGAAGCAGCGATTACGCCCCGTACGCGTGCAATTTTGCCCGTGCATTTCGCTGGGCGACCGTGTGCGATGGATCAGATCATGGCCATTGCGCGCAAACACAACCTTGTGGTCATCGAGGATTGCGCACACGCTGTAGAGGCCGAATTCGACGGGCGGCCGCTAGGTACCTTCGGTGATTTTGGTTGCTTTAGTTTCTATGTCACCAAAAATCTTGTGACGGGCGAGGGCGGCATGATCCTGGGCCGTAGCGAGGATCAGTTGGCGCGGGCACGCATCCTGGCGCTGCACGGTATGAGCAAGGATGCCTGGCACCGCTTCGGCGACAAGGGTTATAAGCACTATCAAGTTGTCGAGTGCGGTTTCAAATACAACATGATGGATCTACAGGCTGCCATCGGATTGCATCAGCTTGCACGGGTCGAGCAAAACTGGCGTCGGCGCTCTGAGATATGGCAGCGTTACGATGAGGCATTTGCCCAGCTTCCGATCACGTTACCGGCCCTGGCACAGAGCAATACCCGCCACGGCCGGCATCTTTATACGGTGATGATCGATGCCAAGCAATGTGGCATTGAGCGTGATGAATTTCTCGAGGCGATGAACGCGGCTCGGATCGGCACGGGTGTGCATTACCTATCCATTCCGGAACATCCTTACTATCAACAGCAATTCTCGTGGCGTCCAGAGCAGTGGCCGAACGCCATGAAGCTGGGTCGTGAGACCGTCAGCATTCCTTTGTCACCAGCAATGTCTGACGGGGATGTGGGCCGAGTGATGGACGCGACACGCAGAATCTTAGGCGCATAACCGCCAATACATCAGCAGAAAATACTGGGCTACACTACATGCTCGCGCGCAATGCGTGGCCAGAGGCGTCGCACATCCAAGGGCGGCTGTCATTTGAGCACGCGTGGAACGGTCCAATTATGAGCCCCTTTACACCGAAATGATCAAACCAAGATACGCCTTCTTGTATCGGAAGGATAAGCAGGATGCGATCGCTGATCTCAGTCATGGGCACGCTGATATTCACCAGCGCTTGGCCCCCTGGTGCGATGTCAGGGATCGTGGTTCTGATGAAATCTACCTTTTCCACTTTCCCACTGGTGGAAAGTAGTTGGACGCCCAAATCAATCGGGTGAACGCCTTCGGAAGTAAATTCAACCGTTCCCAGGTTGCTGAGCTCGACAGGTATGCGAAGCGTACCCGCATCGGGCGTAAACGTAGGGTCACCGGCAATGCTAAGGGTGCTACGGGCCTGCGTCGCATTTAACCGGGGTAGAGTCTTGACGTCGTGCGGCGGAGGGAAGGTCATTGTTGCGAGTAACATCTCTCGGTTTTCGACGGTGATCTTATTGGCTGACCCGGGAACAACAGATGTCTGGACATGAAGACCGCTTGACGCGTCATCCTCACATGCTGCGATCGTCGTATGAAAGCAAATCACTCGAATGCCGTGCTCGTCCTGGGCTAAGCGTTGTATGCGACGAGTCAGTTCGTCACCGCGGAAGGTCGCGCCATAAACCTTGCCGTCGCTGGATAAGGTGAGTGCGTCGAGCACTGCGGGCCATACGTCCCAGAAATCACCAATGATCAGCTGAGCCCTGTTGATAACAGCTGCTTCGGCCACCGCGCGCGAACGATTACGCCAAGTCATGTTGATAAGTTGGGCATAGTCAGGCGATATGCCATGAAGCTTGAAGGCTACTTCAACAAATAGCAGCGTAGCGCTTGATGGAATATCCAGCCTTCGATTTCGTAAAATTGGATAAAGCCGCACGGAAAAAAGGTAGCTGATTACTGAAATGAAGGAAATCACAAACACGATGTAGTAACGAATGTGATAGTTGTTAATTTGAGTCCATATTGAGCAGGATAAAATGCCGATAAGTGCAATGGACGCCACCATCATTAGCAGCGCTGACATGAAATGAGGCGGATGAACCAGACAACCAAAGACGATGGCGAAAAGGCCGAGTGCGAGCAGGCTCATCCATGAAACATTTGCTGCGACAGAGAGGTAGCCGCCGGCCACGGCTTCTCCAGAAATGTGCAGACGGTTAAACGGTGTAATGCCGTGCCCAAAATGCTTGGAGTGCTCGTAAGCGAGCATCACGCAAAAAATATTGATGACGAAAAAACCTAGAAGCTGCCTGCGAGGTAGTGTCCCCGTCAAAAATGCAATGCCAATGACCGGAAAAGAATAGGATAGTAGGGCGAAGTTTGTGGCGTAAGCGAAAAAGCCTACGAGAAGTGATGCGAGGACCCAGCGTACTTTCGTATCCCCTTGGCGAAAGGCGGCGAGAGAAAGGGCTAGTAGCACAAGGGATGTGCCAAACGGGTTCGGCTCGACGTAAAGATTGGATAATGCCTGCGAGCTAAACGTCAGCGCGATTAGGAAATTGGTAAGCGCGACTGCAAAGGCGATGAATCTTGTCGACTGATTGAAGAAATACAGCAATCCTGTCGGGGCTAGGAAGGCAAAGAACGCCCGCAGAAAGATCTGAAGACGAAGATTCCACTCGATGTTCGCGATAGGACTGGCAATGGCCGGAATGAAGTTGAGCAGTCGATCCTGTCCCCAGAAATACCAGGTCAACTTTTGAGTCGAGATTAGTGCCGTAAGAATCCCATCACCATCTTGTGACCCTGCGAGAAGTCCCGTTACGGGAATGAGCACGCCCGCGAGAACCCCTAAAGCCACAATCCAAACGATGCCAAGGTCACGGGCGGCGGGGAGGGGGATGCGATGTTCCTTAGATATGTCTTGGATGATCATTCATGTGATGGCTATGGGGTGTGGAAGCCACAAAAGACGCACGTACCATGCGCCGTTTTCTCAACCGAAGTATTTCTTTCGGTATTCTTCTCGACAAAAGAAAAAGCCGTCTCGCAATTCGGGCAGGTGGTCAGTTCCGCGGGCGGCGTTGCGCTGGCCGTAAAGACATTAATGAGCGCGAGCCGCATTAGGTTGGCGATTCCACGAAACGCCTCGAACGTAGGGATTTTTGATTGGCCATAGCCGCGTTCGTGGAAATGAATAGGCGTTTCTGAGATGTGAAGTCCTCGCGACGCCGCTTCAGCCACCATAGTGAGAAAAAAAGAATAGCCGCCAACGAGTAGTGTCGAGAAATCGACGCGTTGCAGCGATGTGACTTTGAACGCCCGGAACGAGGTGGTGAATTCATGCAGCTTGATGCGGAGCGAATAGCGTGCGGCAATATTGCCCAACTTGCTGATGTAGAGCCTGTAGCCTGTG
This sequence comes from Vulcanimicrobiota bacterium, assembly GCA_903970555.1. Taxonomy (GTDB): domain Bacteria; phylum Pseudomonadota; class Gammaproteobacteria; order Xanthomonadales; family Rhodanobacteraceae; genus Dyella_B. Next base: position 9,863 of record CAJCJD010000180.1, on the reverse strand, counting down.
TAGTCACAGGTGCCCCCGGGCATATATCGAGATCCGACTCCTATATCGGAACCGAGCATCACTTCGTTCAAGAGTGCTGGTATGTCGGCAGGGTCATGCGACAAGTCGCCGTCCATGGTGACGATGACGTCGTAGTCATTATGACGAGCGTAGGCGAGAGCCAAGAGATGAGCTGTGCCAAGCCCGAGTTTGCCTTGGCGGACCAATATCGTGAGCTGCGGCAGCTCTAGTCTCTGCATAGTTTCGACGGTGCCATCGGAGCTGTTGTCATCGACAACAAGTATGTCGGCATCCGGAACGAATTCCGTGATGGAGGTCAATAGCGGTGTGACGTTGCCTGCTTCGTTGTAGGTGGCAAAAAAGACCAGCGACTTTGTCATTTGGATATTTCTCTTGGCGCGTACGCATTGTTGAGTCAGTTGGCTTTTGTTCAAAGGTGTCGCTTGGAGTGATTGAACAAGAAGTTCCAAACAATGGTGTACGACATGAAATAGTTCCAGAACGAGCCGACAACGATGCCGCATAGTGCGGCGGGGATTGCCAGGCCATGCGCTGCATAAAGTTGCGTGGAAATGAATAGACTGATGGCCATGCCGACAGCTGTTATGCCGACGTAGCAAAAATAGCCCAGGAATATGTGCCGGCCAACGAGAGCCTTGTCGCTGAAGGTCGATCTGTTATTCAAGAAATAATTGAACGTTGCGGCGACAAGCATCGCTGCAAGATTTGCATATTTGAAATCATGGGTAACGCTAGCCATGGTGAGCTTAAGGACACTCAGGTGCACGAGGACACCCAGCGAACCGACGATTAAAAAAGACGCCAGCGATTCTGGAATTAGGTTGAATGTCATCTTGTTGGCAAGACGAGACATTTGTCCGATAACTTTGATCATCTGCTCAGGCCGATCAGAATTGGGTCGTATATGCGCTGCCGCCTTGCATTTTCTAAATCAGGGCGGCTTTTAATGTTGCAAAACAATAGCAGGCTCATGAGTCACAGGCAGGTTGAAAGTGGATTTGTTAAAAACTGCCTTCAAACAACGCAGCTTTTCGGCGAACTAAGTCTGCAGAAACTTGCGTAGAGCAAAAGACGGCTCAACCAGAACCCAGATAGGGTGCCGGTGATCCGTTTCAGTGCGTCCGTGCCGCCCGAAAGGTAGGCTTGCGCGCCCAGTTATGGGACTGGACTGGCAGGGGCAGCTCATTAGATAACGAGCTGGGATCCTCGTCGTTGACGCCGGTCACGCGGGCGTCAGCGGGGTGTCTCACTGGATCCCTGTCGTTGCAGTGTCAGGGAGACAGAAAGTTGTCGACTGGCCTTCTATGGAAGCGCTTAGGTCAGCACGCTATCGGGGGCGGCGTCATTGACGCGCGATAGCGATCCGGGCAGCTCACTCGTGATTTGCCGCCCAAGCCATGACGCGAACTGAGAGTTGGCGCCATAGGCATAACGTCTCGCCAAGAGGCGACTTGATGCCGGATTCATCACACCAAGCACTGCATTAGCAGTGCTTGGCGTAGCAACTAGTTCAGCCCAGTGCTTGCTCAAGCTCGGGAATCAATTTAAACAGATCGCCAACCAGGCCGATATCCGCCACTTCAAAGATCGGCGCCTCGCCATCCTTGTTGATCGCGACGATGGTGCCTGCATCCTTGATGCCGGTCAGGTGCTGGATGGCGCCGGAGATTCCGATAGCCATATACAGTTCGGGCGCAATGATCTTGCCGGTCTGGCCCACCTGCATTTCGTTGGGCACATAACCCGCGTCGACGGCAGCGCGGGAAGCACCCACGGCCGCGCCGATCTTGTCGGCGAACTTGTAGATGATCTCGAAGTTTTCTTTCGAACCGACGCCGCGGCCACCGGAGACCACCTTGCTGGCGCTCTGTAGGTCGGGACGATCACTCTTGCCCTGCTTGAGTTCGACAAAACGCGTGTGCGTGGGCAGCGTGACGTCCAGGCTCAGCGCCTCGATCGATGCGCTGCTTGCGCCGTTGCCAGCGGCTGACCAGGAAGCAGTACGGATGGTGGCGACCACCGCATGGGCGGCATCGGCTTCCACTGTGATGATGGCGTTGCCGGCGTAGATGGGCCGCTTGAACGTATGGCTGCCTTCGACGCTCATCACGTCGCTGACTTGTGCCACGCCAAGTAACGCTGCAACGCGTGGTGCGACGTCCTTGCCGAACGTGGTCGATGGTACGAACACGTGGGTGTAGCCAGCGGCGGCTTTGGCGATCTGCGGTGCGAGTACGGCGGCCAGCGGGTGCGCGTTTTCGGCACGCGCAACAGTTAGCACGCGGCTTACACCTTCGATTTTCGCGGCGTCGGCCGCAATCGCATCGACGTTGTCAGCGAGCACCAATACGTCGATGGCTTCGGGTTTCACCGCCGCGGCAGCGCTCACGGCGCGCGCAGTGGAGGAGTTCAATTTGCCGCCCAGATGTTCGGCGATAACCAGAATCTTGCTCATGAATGTCTCCTAGTCCGGTCGTCTGCTTAGAGCAGGCCTTTCTGCTTCAGCGCGGCAACCAGTTCGGCTGCGTCCTTCACCATCACGCCCTTGCTGCGTTTGGCCGGCGCGGCGTAGTGGGTGGTCTTGAGCTGGTCGTGTGCGTCGACACCCAGCGAGGCGAACTCGATGGTATCGATCGGCTTGGACTTGGCCTTCATGATGTCCGGCAGCTTGATGAAGCGTGGTTCGTTCAAGCGCAGGTCGGTGGTAATCACCGCCGGCAATTCGGCTTCGATGGTTTCCAGGCCGGCATCGACTTCACGCGTTACTGTCGCTTTGCCGTTGGCGATCTCGACCTTGCTGGCGAAGGTGGCTTGCGGGCGGTCCCAGAGTGCGGCGAGCATCTGGCCGGTCTGGTTGGCATCGTCATCGATGGCCTGCTTGCCGAGGATGACCAGGCCGGGTTGTTCCTTGTCGATCAGTTTCTGGAAAACGCGCGCAGCCGTGAGGGGTTGCACAGCGTCGGCGGTGACGACGTGGATGGCGCGGTTCGCGCCCATCGCCAGGCCGTTGCGCAGATGCGCGGTGAGATCGGCCGGGCCAATGCCCACAACCACTACCTCCTCCGCAACGCCCTTCTCACGCAGGCGCAGCGCTTCTTCCAGCGCGATGTCGTCGAATGGGTTGGCGGAGAGCTTCACGCCGTCGGTCACCACGCCGGTGCCGTCGGGTTTGACTTGGATGCGGACGTTGTAGTCCACCACACGCTTGTAGCCGACCAGAATCTTCATCTGCGTTTCCTTCTACCGGACGCCCGCGGGCGCTTGGGATTGCCATACAAACGGCTATTGTAACCGCATCCGGCGAACCATGCGGCGGCGAATGGTGGCTGGCGCGGGCCTGACTGGCGCTGGTGGCTTGAGATAGCGGCTGCCATTGAGTACGGCCATTCCCGCGCCCCGCGCTGAGCGGGTTCGCTGCCTGGCAGCAGCTGCGTTGGCGAGGACTCGCGACTAACCCGAATGATTCGGCAAGGTGATCAAGTCCGCGAGCTTCCTCGCACTCTGTTCCCAAGAAAGCCATGGCGCGACAGGATGCGCGCGATGCGAGCCGGGAGCGGTCAGCCAGTTGCGCAGCGCGCTTGCCAGTTCCGTCGGCTTGGTTGCGCTGAAGTAGTGTGCCTGCTCGCCCATGACCTCCCGAAACACCGGCAGATCACGGGCGATAACCGACAACCCGCGTTGCGCGGCTTCGATCAGCGGCAGGCCGTATCCCTCGCCCCATGAGGCGGCGAGCAGCGCGGTGCTCGCTCGGTAGATGGCATCGAGTTCGGCATCGTCCGCATCGTCGATCCAGAACAGACACCGGTTTCGTTGCGGGTGATTGTCCAATCGTGATCGAAGCGTTTCCATCAGCCAGCCGAAATGGCCGATGATGATCAGGTTGAAGTCGACGCCGGAATTCCACAGTAATTCGCATGCATCCAGTGCCTGGTCGTAGCCTTTGCGTGGCTCGATCGTCCCTACCATCAGCAGAGTCGGGCGCGCCTGCATGACCTCGGCGAGTTTTGCTCGCGGAGTCTGAGTTGCGTTCCCGGGCATGGCGTCGACGCCCAGCGGGAAATAGTCGATGACGGGGGATCTTCCGAACTGGTAGTGCAATGCCGTGGAGGATAGCCACTGACGCAGGTCGTCTGCTGTTGCACGCGATATGCAGATAAGCCGATCGGCGATGGCCGCGATACGGCGCAGCCAATCTTCGGAGCGGCCGCATGCGTACGGGTGAAACATCTCGGGCAGCGTGATGGGAAGCAGGTCGTAGACGATGAACTGCAGGCTTACGCCGCGCCGATGCCAATCGCGCAATTGGGGTTCGGCAGCAGCGATCGTGTCGATGGCCCAGTCGAGTCCGACGAAGATGTCGCCGCTTGCGGCCTCGACGGCATCCTCGGGCAATGACACGTCCTCGAGGCCGAGCAAGTCGAGTGCATAGCGTCGCGCGTAATGGTAGCGGCCGTTGGTGAAACGTACCGGCTCAATGCGGATGCCTGGGGGAGCCGACTTCAACCAATGTCCTAGAATGTTTCGCACCACGCGTTGAATGCCGGTGCGAATGTCCTTCTCGGCAATGCTGCTGACATCCACGAACCATCGATGCACTTTGCCCGGAGCGCGCGCGGCAACCATGGCGCCCGCGATCGCGGCGAGATCGTCATCACTCGGCTTGCCTTCGATGGTGCAGATATCGTCAAGCGCGGCGATTTCGCCCGCTAGTGGATGCGTGGTGTAGCAGCGCTCCACTTCTTGCGCGAGCGCGTGGCTTGTTCTTTGAGCCGGCAAAAGGGTGATGTCGGCTAGCGGCATCGCTGTTGTCAGGTTGCGGATGCGCTCGGTTAGCTGTTCATCGGTGCACAGCATGCCAATGGCATTATCGAGGAGCGGGATCAGTTTCAGTTCTGTTGACGCCGCATGAGCAGCGCGCAGATCCTGCAAGGCGCGATAGCCGTTTCCCTTGTATGCAGCACGAAGCATGGCGTCGTCTGGAGATGCCGCTTCAATGTGATTTTCCCTCTGAATCAGCAAAACACCTGGTTGCATCTGCATGATTTTTTCAAGCGAATGCGCGGTCGCTGGCGTTGTTACATAGAGGATGCGACCTGTGTCGGGCGTGGCCAATGAGCGGTCGTCATGACCCTTAGGCATCGGGGAGATGTTTACGCCGATCTCGTCTAGCCACGCAGGTGCAGTAGCCCCATGTGCCACTACGCAGGCAAATGCCGACTGTGACGGTCGTTGGGTGACATTGCGCGGGGATAATGAGCGATCCACCAGCGCGTGCAACGCGGTCGACGCGCGCTGTGCGACGGCATCCCAGCTAAACCCAGCCGCGTGCTCGCGACTGTATTGCCGTAGTTCGGCCGCGAACGCCGGATTACCCAGCACCGCGACCATGCGTTCGCAGATGCTCTCTACGCGACGCGGGTCAAAGCGCGCGTCGCGGCGGCCGACCACCTCAGGCAGGCTGGCGGCATCGCTCGCGATAACCGGTGCGCCGCAGGCCATGGCTTCCAGCGGGGGCAGGCCGAAGCCTTCCAGCACGGAAGGAAATACGAAGAGTGCGCACTCGGCATACAGGCGCACCAGATCGCTGTCCGCCACGAAGCCGGTATAGACCACGCTGTCACCAGGCAATTGCGCCTTGCGCGTGGCGGCGGTAAGCAACGTCATCTCTTCCTGGCTGGCGCGTCCGACGATTACCAGTTGATGTGTCGTGCGAAGTGCTTCGGGTAGCGCGGCAAAAGCGTGGATCAACGCCGCAACATTTTTGCGAGCGTCGAAGCCACCGTTGTAGAGGACAAAGGGGCGCGCGATGCCATAGCGCTTTTGAAGTTCTGCGCTCGCCGATGGATCGACAGGCGGTGGCGCAAAGCTTGCGTCGACGGCACCGCCGATGTTGATCACGCGATCCGGCGAAAGGTTGAGGCGCTGGATGGCATCCTGGCGTACCCATTCGGAAATCGCGAAAAGGCGGTCGCAGCGCCGCAGCATCTCCGCGCTCTGTGCATACCATTCGCGCACGCGCGGATGGCCGAGATAGGCGTCGGGGTCGTGTAAAGGGATCAGGTCGTACAGCGTGGCGACGCTGGCTACGCCGGCCGGTGGAACCGCCGGCAGCACGGCATCGTCGTTATAGCCTTCGAACGGGCTGCTGTACCAAACGACATCGGCATGCTGATTTTCTATCGCATGTTGCATGACGCGAGCCGCGGCGTTGCGCAGCCACGCGTTGCCACCTGGCTGGGCGCGAACGCCTTCGGGCACATCGACCATGATGCGGCGTTCGGGTCGGGCATGATGGCCCAGTGTGGTGATCAGCGAATCAGTGGGTGCATCGAATCGGGTGTTGAACAGGAGCCGAATATCATGCTGCGAGGCTGATTGTTGGAGAAACGCGCGGGTTAGCGCCAGCGTGTAGCGGCCGATGCCGCGGTGCCTGCTCTGACTCTGCGCGCCTTGAAGGTCCAGCAATATCTTCATCGGTGTACCCGGTGGCGAAGCCGTGCATAGACAGTGCGGACATCTTCCGGCAGATCGTTGACATCCACGCGACGCCATGCCGGGTGATCGCGTTCGTCAAGCGCCGCGCGCAGGCGCATGTCGAGCAGGGGAATTCGATAGATGGCGTTGACGACTCTGCGCCGTAGTCCAGGGTGTTTCGCGAGGAAACGTTTGGCGAGATGAAGCAGGCTTTTCATGGCTTGCTGTGCGCAGCGGATGAGGTGGCGACATCGCCGGTGCGCGTGTTCGCAGGTAACGCCTTGCGCAATATCTGCAGTGCCACCTCGGGCGAAAAGTGTCGCTGGACATTGGCCATGCCTTCATCGGACAGCCGCATCCACAAGCCTTCGTCGCGATAGAGGCGCCACACTGCGTCTGCAAAATCCGCGGCGGTAGCGGCTATCAAGGCGTCATTGCCATCGATGAGATGCATGCCTTCAGCCGCGATCGGCGTGACGACGACAGGCAGCCCGTAGCTCATCGCCATGTTGACCTTGCCCTTGACTCCAGCGCCAAAGCGCAACGGCGCCACGGACACTTTGCAGTGGTTCATGAGCGAACTCAGATCGTCCACGCGGCCGTGAATCTCGACGCCTGGTTGTGCCAGGGTATGGCGCGCCTGTGGTGTGATGTCGCCAGCGATATGCAGGCGCATCGAGGGATCGTGTTCGCGCAGCAGCGGCAGGATTTCCGCCACGAACCAGTGCACGGCGTCGTCGTTGGGCGGATGGCCGAAACCGCCGACGAAGAGCAGGTCGCGCCGCTCGGAGAAGGATAGGCCACGACCATGGATCTCATGGATGTTGCTGAGCAACTCGACACGGCTATCGGGCAATTCCTTTCGCAAGATTTCCAGCTCAAAGGGGCTCACTACGAAGCTCAGGTCGCTGGCACGAATCAATGCCAGTTCCTGTCGCCGTGAAGCCGTGGATTGCCGCTGCATGCGGCGGCTTCCGGAAATCTCTGCAGCCCGTTGCTCGCGCAGGAAATGCAAGTCGACGGTGTCGAAGATGCACATGGCCTTGGGTGCGAGGCGCCGAGCAGGGGCGAGATACTGCGCGGCGACGGATAGCCGGCATAGCAGGACGGCGTCCAATGTTGTGCCATGTTGGCGCAACCACGCCATGACGCTGCCCTGATGCAGATGGATGCCGTATGCGCGCAGCCGTGAAACATCTGCGGCTGTCACACGCCCATCATCGGATAGCAGATCCACGCGCCAGCCGTCTTGCTGCAGCAGCCGAAGCATCATGCACAAGCGAAGCGAGCCGGAGTCGCGGGCAGGGTTCGGCACCATGGCGTCGACCGCCAAGATGCGCCTGTGGCCATGCAGAGCGGAGGCATTCTGCAGGTCGTCGGCATCGTGGGTCGCCATCGCTGCCTTGCCGCCTTGGTCGTGCAGCCGAAGCTGTTCCATGGCGCGCCTGAACGTGCCTTTCCAACCGCGCAGGGCAATGCTGCCCCACGCGCGACGAACGAGTTGGTGCAGGCGTGCAAAACGCCAGGTTAGATCGAGGCTCACAGATTCTGGTAGTTCGGGCCGGAACCGCCTTCCGGCGTGACCCAGTTGATGATCTGGTAAGGATCTTTGATGTCGCACGTCTTGCAGTGCACGCAGTTGGCGGCATTGATCTGCAGGCGCTTGCCGGCGTCGTCTTGGACGATCTCATAGACATTGGCAGGACAGAAGCGGGTGCACGGGTTGCCGTATTCCTGGGCGCACTTCGTCACGCAGATGGACGTGTCCTCGACGTGGAGGTGGATCGGCTGATCCTCATCGTGTTCGGTGGCGGCGAAATAGACGCCCGCAAGGCGGTCGCGCGGTGGCAGCTCGCGTTGCACGTAGTCACGCTTGGGTTCTTCCTGCTGGCCGAGTTTGTGCAGCGATGACCAGTCGGCTTTGTTCTTCAGCGTCCATGGCGATGCGCCGCCGATCAAGGTTTCCCATGCCGCGTTGAACATGCCGAACCACAAACCCTTCTTGAAGCCGGGTTTGATGTTGCGCACTTTCTTTAGTTCGGCCATCACTTCCGAACCACGCAGCTTCGCATCGAAACCAGCCGGATTGAGTTCGTTGCCGACGAGATGTTCGGCGGCAAGCATGCCGCTGCGGATGGCTTGGTGCGTGCCTTTGATCTTCGGCACGTTGAGCAAACCGGCAGTGTCGCCGATCAGCAATGCGCCGGGCATTTCCACCTTGGGCAGCGATTGATAACCGCCCGTCACGATAGCGCGCGCACCCGCGGAGAGAATGCTGCCGCCTTCGAGCAGCGATTTGATCATCGGGTGGTTCTTCCACTGCTGGAAGGCTTCCCACGGCTGATAATTCGGATCGCTGTAATCGAGTCCGCTGACGTAGCCGAGCGCGATGCGGTCTTTGTCCAGGTGATAGAGGAAGCTGCCGCCGTAGGTGTGACTGTCTGCCGGCCAGCCGAAGCTATGCACGATCTTGCCAGGCGTCACGCGTCCTGCCGGCACCTGCCACAGCTCTTTGATGCCGATGGAGTAACCCTGCGGATCGCTGTCTTTGTCCAATGCGAAGCGCTTGATCAGTTGCTTGGTAAGGCTGCCGCGCGCACCTTCGGCCAGCACGGTGACCTTGGCCTTGATATCGATGCCCTGGGTATAGCCCGGTTTGTGCGAGCCGTCTTTGGCTACGCCCATGTCGCCGATACGCACGCCGGCGACCGAGCCGTCCTCGTTATAGATAGTGTCGGCAGCGGCGAAGCCGGGGAACACGTCCACGCCCAGCGCTTCGGCCTGCGGCGCCAGCCACGCGCACAACGCGCCCAGCGAGACAATCACGTTGCCGTGGTTCTTCATGCCCGGGGGTACCGGCAGTTTGCGCCCGCCGGTCTTGTTGAGCAGCCAGAACTCGTCTTCGGTGGCCGGCACGCAGATCGGCGGCGGGTTGTCGCGCCAGCCCTGGAGCAGGGCATCCAGTGGTTGGGTCTCGATCACCGCGCCGGAAAGAATCTGGGCGCCGATGGTCGATGCCTTTTCGATCACGCATACGGTGACATCGGGCTTGAGCTGCTTCAGGCGGATCGCGAAAGACAGCCCCGCCGGCCCCGCCCCTACGACGATAACGTCGTATTCCATTGTTTCGCGTTCGCTCATGGGGACTCCGTCGTGTGGCTGTTGGCTGCAGGGCGTTGGGTGGCCGCGAGGTATTCTCGAGGCGGTTGGGACGGTATTCTCCGGGTTCGCCTACTGCGCGGCAAACAGGGACCCGCTTGCGGCGGGTTTGCCGCGGGTGGTCATCTTTGCGCTGGATCTGTGCCGGAGTGCGCATGAATTCTGTACCACCGATTGCCGATCTTGATCTGCGCCGCGCCACACTGTGC
>CAJCJD010000179.1 GCA_903970555.1 Vulcanimicrobiota bacterium | reverse complement strand
CCGAGCGTGGCGGCGGCGAGCTTGCCCCAATCCAGCGTTGCACCGTGCGCGAGGCTTACCGGAATGGCGAGCGCGAGCACCAGCCATAGCGCAAGCCAAACAAGCACAGCCAGATACTTGCCAATCAGAATGCGTGTGGCCGACAAACCGCTGGCGAACAACAGTGGTAGCGTTCCCGTTGCGCGCTCGGCTGCCAGACTCGACATCGTCAACAGCGGTACGATCAACAACGCCAACTCGATCAGCGCGAACGGCAGCGCAAAACTGCTCAGCAGCGGTATCAGAACAATGTCGGTGTATCCGGGGCCATCGGGAATCGCGGCAAGTTGCACCTGACTCAACAGAAAGAATTGGAGCAGCAAGGCAAACCGCCAGCCGAGTTCGGCCAACGCGAGCGCTGCAATCACCCAGCCAAAGGGGCGCACAAAAAGACGACGCAGTTCTAGGCGCGTCACAGCGAGAAGTGTCATGCGGCTTTCGCCATCGCGATGTCGAAAAATGTTTTTTCCAGGGCGTCGTGTTGGTCGGCATGCAACGGTGCGTCGTAGCGCAACCGGCCTTCATGCAGGATCGCTACGCGGTCGCACACCGCTGTCACTTCCGCCAGCTGGTGCGTGGAAAGAATCACGGCGGTTCCGTTCGCCGCCAGTTCGCGCAGCAGATGGCGCAGCGCGACCACCTGTACGGGATCGAGCGCATTCGCCGGTTCATCGAGCACCAGCAGAGCGGGGCGATGCAGTAGCGCACACGCAAGTCCCAATCGCTGGCGCTGACCTTGTGAAAGCACGCCGGCGAGTCGGCGCTGCAGATCGGTCAACTCCAGCTTCTGGATGATCGCTTCACAAGCCTGCTTCAGAGTCGCCCCACTCAAACCGCGCAGCCGACCATGCGCCAGCAGATGTTCCTGCACGGTCAGTTCTGGCCACAAAGGGGCACCTTCGGGCAGCCAGCCGATGGCTGCTCGGGCCAGTTCAGGATGCTCAAGGAAGTCATTTCCCTGAATGCGAAGCATGCCGCTGTCGGGCGTGAGCGCTCCTGCGATCATCGCCAGCGTGGTGGATTTGCCCGCCCCGTTCACGCCAAGCAGCCCGAGGACCTTTCCAGCCTCCAGTTGGAGACTTAGATGGCTCACGGCAGGACGTCCGGCACGGTGCCGGGTGACATCTTCAAGTCGCAATATGGGAGGTGAAGCGGGTTTCGGCGCGTTCATTGCTTGATTGTCGGGGTGACCCCATACGTTACACAACCGTTCGCCGTCACGAAGCGGTGTTTTAACGCAAGTGCAAGCGGGAGAGCATTACGATGCTGTGGTCCGTGCTGGTGGGTATGGACGCCCTCGACTAGACTGTCTTTTCAACATACCCGGGTATATCCAGATGTTTGATGCTGTGCTGAATTTCCTCTCCAGCGGTCTTCTCCATGCCGGTTGGTTGACGATGGTTGTCTACCTGCTGGTGATGACCCAGATCACCATTTTCACGGTCACCCTTTATCTGCATCGCTGCCAGACGCATCGCGGTGTCGATCTGCATCCGCTGATCGCGAATTTCTTCCGCTTTTGGGGCTGGCTCACCACGGGCATGGTCACCAAGGAGTGGGTTGCCGTGCATCGCAAGCACCACGCGAAGGTGGAAACCGAGGAAGATCCGCACAGCCCGCAGATCTATGGCCTGAAGAAGGTCTTCTGGGACGGCGTCGGTCTTTATCGCGACGCCAGCGAAGTGAAGGAAGATTTGGAAAAGTACGGCCGCGGCACACCCGACGACTGGATCGAGCGCAAGCTGTACAGCGGACACCCGTACTGGGGTCCGACGTTGATGCTGCTCATCAACCTCGCACTGTTCGGTGTCATCGGCGCCGCCGTGTGGGCTGTGCAGATGGCATGGATTCCGTTCTGGGCCGCCGGCTTCGTCAACGGTGTCGGCCACTGGTGGGGCTATCGCAACTTCGAAAGTTCCGACACGGCCACCAACCTGGTTCCCTGGGGTGTGTGGATCGGCGGCGAAGAACTGCACAACAATCACCATGCGTTCCCGAGCTCGGCGAAATTCGCACTGCGCAAGTGGGAGTTCGATATCGGCTGGGCTGCCATCTGCGCGCTGCGCGCCGTGGGCCTCGCCAAGGTGTTGCGTGTAGCGCCGACGCTGGACGTGCGCCCCAATGTGCATCTGCCCGACGCCGAAACGCTGAAGGCTGTGCTCACGCACCGCTTCCAGGCGATGACCGATTACTACCGCAACGTCATCGTGCCGACCCTGCGCGACGAAGCGCAACACGCCGGTGAAAACATCAAGTCCACGCCGCGTCGCATGCGTCGCGCACTGGCCGATGGTGGCCGCTGGCTCGATGGCGAAGGCCGCGAGCGCATGCAGGCCGTGCTGGCAAAGCGCCCGAACCTCAACACCGTGTGCGACTTCCGCAATCGCCTTGCCGACCTGATGGAGCAGCGCGGCGCCGAGCAGGCGTTGAAGGGCTTGCAGCAGTGGATTGCCGAGGCTGAGCAGAGCGGCATACGTGCATTGCAGGATTTCGCCCAGCGTTTGAAGAGCTATTCAGTGGTTGGCAGCAACGCCTGATTGCGTCGCGCTAACGTTCGCTAGTAACAAAAAGCCGCCTTCATGGCGGCCTTTTTGTCTATGGGGCGGAAGGATTTTGCGAGTCCCGTTGATCAGTTGGCACGTTGCTGCGCGCTCTCCGATTACGCGATTAACACCAAGCTTGTGACACTCAGGAAATAAAGCGCGAGCGTTGTTCAAGCGTCGGCACGAAGCACTGATCGCTGCGTCCGAACAATCGATAACGATGACGCGCGACGAAGCGATACGGCACATCGCGCAGCGTGCGCGGCAACGCCAGCATGGCGGTGCTCAGCCAACGCCAGCGTCGGCTCGGTAGCCCGCGCAAGACGCGGGCGATCGCCGTGGTATCCGTATAGCCCTGTCCATCCTCGACAAGAAGCATCGAAAACGGCGAGTCCGGATCCAAGCCATGCTCGTGCAGCAAATGCCGTCCGCTTTCCGATTGCATGGCGGTAAACACATAACGGCCTTCGATGTCGTGTTGGAGCAGAAAGCGAATCCAGCGACTACACAACAGACAGACGCCGTCATAGACGATCACAGGTGCCGTCGGGTCGTCAGTCATTCGAAACGATCTCCAGCCAACCGCGATAGGCCACCAATCTGCCTACTAAAGGTAAGCGCGTATCAATGGCGAATGCGTAGCGACCATCATGTGCACTGCTGCGCGATAGAACCTGGCCGAACCATGCGCGCGGCATCGGCAGTCCACATGCCGAGACGCGCTTCAAATCCCAGTCGATGCCGTTTGCATCGTGATGCAGTTGGAAGCGCAGCGTCACAGGTCCAAGCCGTTCGAGTAGATGCGCTGATTCCATGTCGCGATCCAGCACCGATCGCATGTGGCCTCGGGCAAAACGCCGGGTCCATATTTCGCGGCTACCTTCACGTTCGATGCATATTTCCAAGGCTTGCTGCATGCCAGGAGACGGCAGGCCCAGCACACGCCGAAGCATGCGAACGATTACGTTGTTATCGCCTTCGACATCCGCTTCGCCGCGAGCCACGACGCGCGGCGCGTCACCATGCATGTGTTGTACGGGACCGGGCAGATCGCGCCATGCAGCGTCACCAAGCAGGCTGGGGAAAAGCGCTTCGGACGTATCCATGAGCCGATCATGCGAAACGATCGCGGTGCTGGCAAGCGGCTAAAAAGAAAACCCGCCACAAGGGCGGGTTTTCATGAAAGGCACTCGATCCCGGCCTTCGCCGGGATGACCTACCTGCGGTAGATCACTTGATCTTGCCTTCCTTGTAGATCACGTGCTTGCGAACGACCGGATCGTATTTCTTGAATTCAAATTTGTCCGGGGTGTTCTTCTTGTTCTTCTGCGTGGTGTAGAAGTGGCCGGTACCGGCCGACGAGATCAGACGGATCTTGTCTTGCTTGCTGTTAGCCATGACTTACTCCTCAGACCTTTTCGCCGCGGGCACGCAGGTCGGCGATCACGGCCTCGATGCCCTTCTTGTCGATGGTGCGCAGCGCGTGGTTGGAAACGCGCAGTTTTACCCAGCGGTTTTCGCTAGGGACCCAGAAGCGACGCTCATGCAGGTTTGGCAACCAGCGGCGACGGGTCTTGTTGTTGGCATGCGAGACGTTGTTGCCGGTCTGCACACCTTTTCCGGTGACTTGGCATACACGGGCCATGATGACCTCCGTAATGTGTGGTGTAACGCCCGTTAGCCAGGGCGACATCGGCCCAGCGACACTGTGTGCCACGCGATGCTGGAGGGTGGTGCTTTCGCCGTACGTCGTAAGGTCCGCATCGCGTCGCGGACATGCCCGATAGACCGGGCCGATAGGGGCGAGTCGCGCATTATCCCGTAAAAACAGGGTGATGTGCAAACAGGGGGCCGCCTTTTTCCCCGTTCTGCCGAGATGGGGCAGTTTGGGCCGCCATGGCAGCCATCGGGGATGTATGGAACAATCTCCTCCTTTGCGCCCCGTGCGCCTGCTTATTCGAACCGAGGGATTCTCATGGCAGAAGTTATCGCCAATGGTCTGGGCAACGGCCCGGGCAGCCAGCCGCAGTTGTCGCTGCAGAAGATCTACGTGAAGGACGTGTCCTTCGAAGCGCCCAACGCACCGCAGATCTTCCAGGATGTGAGCGAGCTGAACGAAGCCCCGCAAGTCCAGCTGAACCTGACCCAGCGCGCCACCGGCCTGGGCAACGATCTGTACGAAGTGGTGCTGAGCCTTACCCTTACCTGCACCGCAAACGACCGCACTGCCTACCTGGCTGAAGTCCATCAGGCTGGCCTGTTCGGCATCGCCGGCTTCAACGAACAGGATCACGCCAGCATCATCGGCAGCTACTGCCCGAACCTGCTGTTCCCGTATGCGCGCCAGGTGATTTCCGCGCTGGTGCAGGAGGGCGGCTTCCCGCCGTTCTTGCTGCAGCCGATCAACTTCGAAGCCCTCTACGCCGAGCAGCAGCGCCGCGTGGCAGGCGGCGAGGCACCGACGCTCAATAGCTGAGCATCCAACCATGAGCGACCAGCCGATTCTGGCCGTTCTGGGTGCGGGCTCCTGGGGCACGGCCCTGGCCGCACTGGCCTCGCGCAATGGCGTCCCTACCAGGTTGTGGGGGCGCGATGCTGCAGCACTCGCAGCCATGGCTGCCACACGTCGCAACCAGCGCTACCTGCCGGATCTCGAATTGCCCGTCGGGCTCGATTTCGAGCCCGATCTGGCGAAGGCTCTCTATGGCGCCACGATCGTGCTGATCGTGGTCCCCAGTCACGCGTTTGCCGAAATGCTGGACGAGATCGCGCCCCTGCTCGATCCCAAGGCCAACATTGCCTGGGCGACCAAGGGTTTCGAGCCCGGTACCGGCCGCTTCCTGCATGAGCTGGTGGCTGAAAAGTTGCCAGGCCGCGCTGCGGCGGTGATCACCGGCCCGTCCTTCGCGCGCGAAGTGGCGGCTGGTATGCCCAGCGCCGTCACGGTGCATTCGGATGACGACGCATTCGCCCAGCAACTGGCGACCTTGCTGCACGCACCCAACTTCCGTGCTTATTCCGGCAAGGATGTGCTTGGCGCCGAACTCGGCGGTGCGATGAAGAACGTGCTCGCCGTCGCCACCGGCGTCGCCGATGGCATGCAGCTGGGCCTGAACGCCCGTGCCGGCCTGATCACGCGCGGCATGAACGAGATGCTGCGTCTGGGCGTGGCGCTAGGTGCGCGACCGGAAACCTTGATGGGCCTCTCCGGCTTGGGCGATCTGGTGCTCACCTGCACCGGCGACCTCTCCCGCAACCGGCGCTTGGGCATCGCGCTGGGGCAGGGCATCGGCATCGACGAAGCCGTGGCGCAGATCGGTCAGGTGGTCGAAAGCGTTGTCACGGCCGATGAAGTGGCGCGTCTTGCCGACAAGCACGGCCTCGATCTGCCCATCAGCAAAGGCGTGCGCGCGGTGCTTCACGGTGAAGTCACGCCGGTGGAAGGATTGAAGGCCCTCATGGCGCGTGAACAGAAGCCGGAGTATCCGAAGGGCTTGTTCGGACCATATTGAGCGGCAGTTCTCGCGGAAGTCCGTATCCGCTTGCGGCACGGACCCGGATCGCTGTTAAGCTCAAGGTTTTGATCGCTCCAAGGATCGCATGCGCATGCACCTGCCGGACGAGAAACACCAAGGCGATCCCTCCGCCCCCAGCGATGAGCGCGGCGAGGAAAGCCTGCCCGGCGTGTGGCGCAAGCTGCTGGCCAAGCCCACTGCAGCTGCCGTGCACGAACACGCCGTACTCGGATTCTTTTTCGAGGTGATGCCCGAAGAAGGCGCACCCTATGCGCGCCTGGATGCCGCACCGGTGCTGCTGGCGGTGGCCGAACATGGCCGCTTCGCGCGTCCGGCGCCGCTGGACAGCAAGTTGCTGGCGCACACGCCGCTGCAATCGCTCGAACAACGGCTCGCCACCGCCGTGCTCGGTTTGCCGCAGACCTTGCGCAAATCGCGCAGCTACGCGCGCCTGGCCGGTCATGTCGGCAGCACGTTGTTGGCCGAGATGCTCGACACCGCTCCGTGTTTCCTCGGTGGATTGGCGGGCCTGCGCCTGTCACGCGGCAAATCGCATCAGCTCAACTGGCATTGGCACATGGAACACGATGGCAGCCAGCGCCTGCTGCCAGCACTCCCGCACAGCCAGCGCCTGCTGCGCGTGGAC
>CAJCJD010000178.1 GCA_903970555.1 Vulcanimicrobiota bacterium | reverse complement strand
GATGGCGACGGATATCCGATAAAAACGACACGACAACCACCCGGGCGTAGCCGATTTGGCAACCCGGGAAGGGTGAAGCGCGCAGGTTACAGTGGCATGGCGGTCGCTAGGCGCACGGTGGGCGTGGTCTAAATCGCGATTTCCTGCGCGAAACCCGCCACGATGATGCGCAGCCCGCGCTCAAAACGGGTGTCATAGTTGTCGAACACGTCGGCGCCGATGCTGCGCGACAACGGATAGAGTTCGGCATCCACCCGCGCCTCACGCTCGGAGAGGGCGTAACGTGGGTCGCGCTCACCTTGCGGCGATACGACGGCCTGCTGCTCGATGGTGAAGCCGATCACGTAGCTGTAGAGGGTGGTCATACACATGGCGGCGTCGGAAGCGCCAATGCCGGCAGTCTGGAAAACTTCCAGCACCCGTTCCATGGCGGCGTAGAGCCGGGTATCGGTCAGGCGGGAGCCGGCGACCATGCGCGCGCCGTCCCGATAATGCAGCAAGGCATTGCGCAAGCCGCTTCCATAGGCCAGCGCGCAGTCTTGCCAGGTCGCCGGTTTTGCCTTGGTTTTGAAGGCCTTGGTCCAGTCGGCCAGCACCTGGGTCGCCATCTCGTCGACCAGATCCTGCTTGTTCTTGAAGCGCCAATAGAGCGTCGGCGCCTTGACTCCCAGCTCGGCCGCAATCGCCCGCAGCGTCAGGCCGTCCAGGCCCTCCGCATCCAGCAACTTCAGGCCGGCCCTAACCACTGGCTCCCGTCCCACACGCATCCGCCTTCTCCGAATCGGTCTCTAACGTTGTAAGAGTCTCTAACCGCGTTATAGAATACTCCCTAACGCTGTTAGAGAAGAGCCCCAGCCATGACATCGCCCAACCACATTGACGTACTTATCGTTGGCGCCGGCCCCACCGGCCTTGTCCTCGCGTGTGAATTGGCGCGGCGAAACGTGGCGTTCCGCTTGATAGATGCGTTGCCGCAACCCTCGGTCGCCTCGCGCGGCAAGGGCACCCAACCGCGCTCGCTCGAAGTGCTGGACGACCTAGGCGTAGTCGATCAGGTGTTGGCCGGTGGTCGGTTCCATCTTCCGCTTCGTTTTTACGATGCGAATGGAGGCCGCAAAGATCAGGACATTCACGAAGGCCACCAACCTCGGCCGGATGCGCCCTACGGTTCCACGTTGTTGATTCCGCAATGGCGCATCGAGGGCATCCTGCGCGAACGACTCGCCGAACTTGGCGGCCGCGTCGACTATGCGACAACGCTTGAAGACCTGACGCAAGGCGAAACCAGCGTCACCGCCACGCTGTCGCATGAAGGCGCGACCGAAACCGTGCGCGCAAGCTGGTTGGTTGCCTGCGATGGTGGCCGCAGCACCACGCGCCGCAAGCTTGGCATCGCTTTCCTTGGCGAAACACTGGAAACGCATCGCATGTTTGTCGGCGACGTCAAAGTGAGCGGCGTCGATCGTGAGTTCTGGCACGCATGGCGTACGGAGGATGGCTTTGTCGGCCTCGCGCCGTTACCGGGCACCGACATGTACCAGTTCCAAGCATTCATTCATCCGGATGCGCCCACCGAACCGTCGCTCGCGGTGTTCCAGCAGATCATCGATGTACGTAGCGGACGCAGCGACATTCGTCTGAGCGATCCAACTTGGATGTCATTCTGGCGCGCCAATGTGCGCATGGTGGATCGTTATCGCGTCGGCCGTGCGCTCGTGGCGGGCGATGCCGCACATGTTCATTCGCCTGCGGGTGGACAGGGTATGAACACCGGCATCCAGGACGCCTACAACCTCGGTTGGAAACTTGCGGCTGTCATCAACGGTGCGAACAGTGCGTTGCTGGATACGTATGAGGAGGAACGCTTACCCGTTGCCGCCTCGGTACTCGGCTTGTCGAACGCGTTGCTGGCGCAGGCCGCGACAACAAGGCATCTCGTTGCACCGCGCGGCACGGAAACGCTGCAGCTGGGTATTCACTACCGAAACAGCGGCCTTGCACAGGATCACCGCCCTGCACCCGGCAATGTGCGCGCAGGCGATCGCGCACCGGATGCGCCGAGCTTACGCGACGGCGATCGCGAATATCGCATGTTCGATTTATTCCGCGGCCCACACTTCACCTTGCTGGCGTTTGGAGCAGGTTGGGATCGCGTAATTGCTGAAATCGAGGCGCAGTTCGGGGGTCTGCTAAAGCGCTTCGTGATTGAACCGACTCAAGGTTTGCATGATACGGCTGGATACGCCGTGCAAGGCTACGACATCCACGCCGACACCCTGTTGATCGTCCGCCCGGATGGCTACATAGGATTCGCGGCGAACGAAAAAGCGGCAGGCCCAGCGATTTCCTATATGAAAGCGTTCGTAGCGTCACACTAGTCGCTCACAACATCGAGTCTTACCTCTTGAGAGGCACCATGGACTTGATGCATCGAAACGCCAACACAGCTGCCATCAGCAACAGCGCAACGGAAATCCCCGAAGAGAGATGCAGACCCGCAACGATCCGATCATTGCCATCTCCCGCAAGTGATCCGAACAGCGCCACGCCCATCGCCCCCGCGGCTTGGCGTGCGGAATTGAGCACGCCCGATGCGATACCCGACGCTTCTTTCTCGACGGCCGACAGCACGGTGGTGGTCATCGCAGGCACGCCCAATCCCATGCCAGCAGGTAGCAACGCGAATGCGGGCAACATCAACAAGTATGGGCTTTTGGCGCCCAGCAGCAGGAAAAGACCGAACCCTGCGCAATCGATCAATGCGCCCAGCACCATCGGCAAGCGCGCACCAGTGCGACCCACCAGCCATCCGCTGAAGATGTTCACACCGAAAAACGTCGCCGTCAGTGGAAGATAGGCCAGACCGGTGCGCAGCGCGCTATAGCCCTGCACGCGCTGCAAATAAAGGCTGAGCAAGAACACGATGCCGTAGTAGGTGAGATTCATCACCATGCCGTACACGACAGCCGCGCTGAAACCGGGTGCTTTGAAAAAAGGTAGCGGCAACATTGGCGCATCGCTACGCGCCTCCACCAGCACGAACAATGGCGCCGCCAGCAACACGATGCCCAAACAGGCAAGAACGATTGGATGTGTCCATCCCAGCGGATGTCCTTCGATCACGGCCACGGTGAGCCCGGTGATGGCAATGATGGCGAGCACTTGCCCTGGCAAGTCAAAAGGCTTGTGCGACGTCTTGCGCTCCGTTTCAGCCACACGCAAGGTGAGCCACGCACCGATCAGGCACACCGGCACATTCACAAAAAAAATGCTGCGCCAGTTAGTCACGCTCATCAGCAGTCCGCCAACGATAGGGCCAGCCGCAATGGTGATGCTGCCCGCTGCGGTCCACCAACCAACAGCCCGCGCGCGCAATCCGTGCTCGTGCGCTGTGGCATGACTTAGCAACGCCAGTGAGCATGGCATCATCGCCGCCGCGCCCAATCCTTGTAATGCCCTGCCAATAATCAGCATTACGGCATCAGTTGCGCAGCCGCACAGCAAAGAGGCCAGGGCAAACAGCGCCATGCCACTCAGATAGACCTTGCGCGCACCAAGGCGGTCGCCGAGATAGCCCATGCCGAGCAGCAAAACCGCGAAAGTCAGCGCATAGGCATCCACCACCCATTGCAGGCCCGCCACGCCGGTATGCAGATCGGTGGCCATGCGTGGCAACGCGACATTGACGATGGTGACGTCCAACTGCACCAGAGCAAAGCCGAAGCTCGCTGCGGTGGTTACACGCGCAATTCCGCGATGAAAAGATCGCTGATCCATGTTGGTCGTTGCAGTGGGGGCGA
>CAJCJD010000177.1 GCA_903970555.1 Vulcanimicrobiota bacterium | reverse complement strand
AAGGCCGCTATAGTGGGGACGGTCGACGCCAGCTCACTATGAATGCGCGCCACGGTGCGCACAGCCAGTAGCGAGTTGCCGCCGAGGTCGAAGAAATGATCGTTGCGGCCGACTTGGTCTAGCCCGAGCAAATCGGCGAATAGTTCGCAAAGCCGCTGTTCGGTTTTCCCAATCGCCGGTACATAGACATTGGCGAGTTCGGGCCGACGATTGTCCGGAGCGGGCAGCGCGCGGCGATCGAGCTTGCCGTTAGGGGTGACCGGCAGCGCATCCATCGCGATATAAATGGCCGGCACCATGAAATCCGGCAATGAACACGCCAGTTGGTCGCGCAATGCGCGCGCGGTCACCGATGCGTCATCAGCAACGTAATACACCACCAAACGCTTATGCCCGGGTCGATCTTCGCGCGCCAGCACAGCGCACGCGCGTATGCCGGACTGACGCTGGAGAGCCACCTCGATTTCGCCCATTTCGATCCGGTAGCCGCGAATCTTGATCTGCCCATCGGCCCGGCCGACGAACTCGATCACGCCCTGCGGCAACCAGCGCACAAGATCGCCGGTGCGATACAGACGCTCATCGCCCGCACCCAATGAACGGGTGACGAACTTCTCGGCGGTCAATTCAACCCGCGCAAGATAACCACGCGCCAGGCCCGCGCCGCCGATATACAACTCGCCGATAACGCCCATCGGCACCGGTTCGCCGCTGCTGTTCAATACATAGAGCGTGGTATTGGCGATAGGGACGCCGATCGGGATAGAGCTGCAATCGGCGTCGATATCGCGAGGTATACGATACGTTGCGGCGAACGTGGTGCATTCCGTCGGGCCGTAGCCGTTGATGATGGTGACGTCGGGCAATGCGGCATAAGCCTTGCGCACATGCGCGACTGACAACGCTTCGCCGCCGATCAGCAGTTGCCTGAGGCCGCGCAACTTGCCTGCATTCTCGTCGACGATGGTGTTGAACAGTGCCGCTGTCAGCCACGCAATACGCGCACCGTGGCGTTCTATGGTGTCCTCCAGGCCGCAACCGGTGGGAATGCGTTCGTCGTGCACGATGCAGGTGCCGCCATTGAGCAGTGCTCCCCATATCTCCAGCGTCGACGCATCGAAACCGAGTGGCGCGGCATGCAATACGCGCGGATGGTCGCCGAGATCGACATAGGTCACATCGCACACCAATCGAATAATCGATTGATGCGTAATTTCGGCACCTTTGGGCGTACCGGTCGAGCCAGACGTATACATCACATAGGCGAGCGCGCTGCTATCGACAGAACGTGGTTGATACGCCGAGGTCTCGCGTTGCAGCTGTTCCAGTTGCACGATGGGTAGCTGTACGCCTGGTAACTCGGGTACGTCCGCACCTGCAATGATCAAAGCCGCATGTGCGTCGTTGATAACGAAGGCGAGCCGTTCTGCCGGGTAGTTCCGGTCGAGTGGGAGATAGGCCGCACCGGCTTTGAGAATGCCCAGGATGGCGATCAACGCTTCGACGGAACGATCGAGCAACAACGCGACCGGCGCTCCGATTTCAACGCCGGCTGCGATCAAAGCGGCTGCGACTCGATTGGCGCGGGCATCGAGTTCGGCATACGAAAGTGTGAGATGAAGCGACTCGATTGCCGGTAAGTTGGGATACCGACTAGCTTGCTCTGAGAACAGATCGTGGACGGTATCGGCAGCGCGACGCGAGATATCCGTGGCATTCCATTCGAACAACATGCGGCGATGTTCGTCGGGATCGACGATATCGATCAACGATAAATCGCCGTCGGCGGAAGCGCGCAATCCGGTGAGCGCGCGCACGACTCCCGCGGCAAGCAAGTCAATCGCTGCAGCATTGAGAGGCGCACGGAACGCTACTTCGAGCCGGGCAGGGGATGTATACACATTCCAGCGACTGTTGATGGCGCCGACCACGTCATCGCATGAAGGCTCGGCATCGACCGAATGAAGGTCATCGCTAACCATCCATGCGGTGTGGCTATCAATCGGCGATGCAGTGTCTAGCGACGAACAGAACGCCTGAAGCCACGCGTTTCGCGCACGCGCACGCGGCACTTCGATTGGAAGTTGTAGCGACCCATTGGCATCCACGCGGCTGGCGAGAACAGTCTGTGCACCAGTGAACCGCGATTCGACCAGCGCCAATGCCGCACACAAGATCGTCGCTTCGTTCACAGCGTGTCGTTGTGCTGTTTCGTACAATGCCGTGGCAAGGGCGGCGTCAAGCACGTATTCACGGCGAATCCAGCCGGCTGGGCAAAGGCCGGGCTGGGACGGCAATACGTCGAATAACGAACTGCCTTCAGCCACACCATCCTGGTTTTTGGCTACGCATGTGTTCATGAGGCTTTCGCGATCTCCATGTCGGTGATAGCCGCCGCTAAGTTGCGCTACGTGAAGTTGATCAATCAGCCACCGCATAGGCGCTTGGATGCGCCAGTGATGGACAGGCAGGCGGGCGGCTGCCGACCCCGTGCGCGGCGACCAGAGCGGACGCAGTGGCATAGGTCAGCGTGTCGACCAGGGGGCGTTTGCCGACTGGGATCGGTTTGATGCCTTTGCGATAGAGCAAATCGTTCATCACATGCCGCATGGCGTTCCTTCGCGTCGCTGCGGTGCTGTAGGTCAAGCTGATGGTGATCGACGGTTCGTCGGTGGTCTCAACCATGTGCGGGCAGGTGATTGGCATGTACACACCCATGCCGGGACCGAGCGTGAAGACGTGTGCGCGTTCGCGAAACGACTCGTCCCACTTCACCAATGCGAGATCGTGCCGCGCGTGGAACACGTCGCGTGCGCGTTCGCTGCATACGTCGGTATCACTGGCGTCCCAGACATAAACTCTCTTGGTACCGCGAACCTGTAACAAAATGCCGTGATTGCGGTCGATATGAAACGGCGTGATGGTGCGCGGCGATGCCACGAAAATCCATCCGGCGCGGTAATGCATGCCTGGGTCTTTGCGCTCGATCAGTGGCTGGATCGGATCCATCGCCAAGTTGACCAAGCCGCGGTAGGTCGGATCATCCTGCACGTGACGCAACAGCATCCACGCCTTGGCGTCGTTGATGCCTTGCAGCGTGTCGGCGGCAGATTTCCGATTGGGATATAAGCGACCGACGTCATCGAAGTTGGCATCGGCACCGGCTTCGTTGTTGAACGTAAACAGTCGCGTGCTGCCCTGGAAGCGCTTGCCTAATGCCACCAATTGATCGGGCTGCAACAGAGGATGATCGGACAGCCGGTGACGCACAGCTTGGATGCGCCATGGATCGAAGGTGTCCCAATCGAAATCGATAAGTGCCGGTGCGCTGTTGTTCATGATGTCAAACCTCCCCGTCATACGAAAAAGTTGGCGCAATAGGTAACTATTCTTTGCGCCGACACATCGCGTATGTCGTCGCTGTGACCTTGTTTTAATGGTCGCAGCGGTCCTTCGATGCCAATGCTGACGTTGCAACGTCAGTCCCCAACGGATTATCCGTTTGCGTTTTCCATGTTGATCAACTTGCCGGCGCACCAAAAATTGAAAGATGCAGAGCCAGCACACCAATTCATTTGGACTGAAACGCTAACAACCACAAAATGGCGCCTTGTGCAGGCGCTCCTGCCCAGCTGACGTTATAGGTACCTGCGGCGGCGACTTGCTTGAACGCCACTGCACATTGCACGCCGCTGTTATCGGGAAGCATCAGATAACTGTCGATGACAGCGAACCCGTTATTGGGCACGGCCGTCATGCGCTTGACTCCACCATCGCCCCACCACACGGCAATCAGCGTGGCCGGACCGGTCGTGGTCACGTTGCCGCTGGTCATCCGAAGGCCAGTGGGTGCGTAGTTCTGGCTTACATCCTGCAAGGCGCCTGCGTGCCTGATTTCGACAAACGGCACGGAGATTTCACCCTCGGCGTTGCCGTTCTTGGCGAAGCGGACGGTGTGATCCGGACCGCCCTTGGCATCGAGCGCCACATAGGCTTTGACGTTGAAGCGGTCGCCGTAGCCGTTGCCAAATGGCACGTCGTTGCCCAGCTGTTTCCAGTGATTTCCGTAGCTGTCTTCCGGGGCGGACGCATTACTCAGGTATCCGCCATTGAAAACGATCAACGAGCTGTCACGGGGCTGTGTTGTGATTGGATCGGTGATGACCGGGCTGACTCCGAGTCCTTCGGACTGGGTCTGCAAGGTATGGGCGCCGAGCGAAGAAGAGGGGGAGGGGACGTTGGCGACGCGAGGTGCCAATTGAGCCAGGGCCGCTCCAGGACCCGCGACCAAAAGCACGACAACCGCAGTCCCGCGGCAACAAGCGGTAACGTATTCGCGACGGCCCTGCATGGGACACCCCCTACCACAGGAGTTTGATTCTGAGAACTAGGTCACACTAAGTCAAGCTCAAAATGTGCTTGCGGTCCTGCCGGTCCTAGGCCACGCTAGCAGCGTCCCGCCGCGGTCGCCCGAGTCGTCGGGCGTGTGCAGGGACGGCACCGTGCAACAGGGGAAACGGCGTGGTTAACGAGATAGATTTTCTCGACCTGTACCGGCAGCTCCGCGTGAGCCCCGACTGCGGCCTGCAGGAATTCAAGCAGGCGTACCGCCGCCGGGTATCTACGCTGCATCCCGACCGCGAGCCTCATGGCTATGCCCGCACGCGCGTGCAACGCCTGCAACAGCTCAATGCGCAATATGAAGCGGCGATGGAGTTCCAGCGACTTCATGGCCGCCTTCCCGGAGCGCAGCCGCCGACACGAACCGTCACGCCACAAAGGGCAAATCCGCTTCCGCGCCCGTCGCCTGCACCACTTTCCAGCGCACGGCCACGCCCAAATATGAAATGGCTGATCCCGATTGCACTAGTCGCGATCGGGATTTTGTTCTGGAGCGTATCCGCCGTGGTTCCGCAGCCGGACGGGACCACCGATAACGCAGCCAGCGACAACGATGCCAGCCCAACCGAAACACCGGCGGCGCCCATGTTGGCAGTGGGCATGTCGCCGGAAAACGTGCGTGCCATCCAAGGCGATCCCGTCGCGATTCGTGATGATCTGTGGGAGTACGGACCATCGTGGGTGCGCTTCGACCACGGTTCACTGGTCGATTGGTATAGCTCGCCGTTGCATGCCCTGAAAACGACTCGCACACGGCCATCTGCCGCGCGCAATTGATCAGCGCGCGCCACGATTGAAGAGAACCACTTCCACGGTCTCGATCAGGATCAGCATGTCCAGCAGCAAATTGTGATTTTTTACGTAAAAAAGGTCGTATTTAAGCTTTTCGGCAGCGTCTTCTTCTGACGCGCCGTACGGGTAGCTCAATTGCGCCCAGCCGGCGAGGCCCGGTTTCAGGCAGTGGCGCAGGCTGTAGAAAGGAATCTTTGTCGCCAGGTCGGCAACAAACTGCGGTCGCTCCGGGCGTGGACCGACGATGCTCATTTCGCTCTTGAGCACGTTCCACAACTGCGGCAATTCGTCGAAGCGCAGCTTGCGGCAAATACGACCGACACGAGTCACCCGATCATCGTGCTTGCTGGCCCAGCGCGCCACGCCGTCGCGTTCGGCATCGGTGCGCATGCTGCGGAATTTCAACAGCCAAAACGTTTTACCGTCTTCGCCAACACGTTCCTGTCGATACAAAATGGGCTGACCGGGCCCTGATTCCAGCCGAATTGCTAGTGCCACAGCCAACATTAGCGGCCAGCACAGCAATAGCAGCGACATCGCCGCTATCACGTCGAAACAGCGTTTGCTCAGTCGGTGTAGCGGCGTGGCGTTGAAACCGTTGGAGAAAACCAGCCATGACGGTTCCAGCCACGACAATTGCACGCGTCCGGATTCGCGTTCAAAAAATGTAGTGAGGTCGGTAATCATCACGCCCGCCTGCCGGCATAGCAGCAAGCCGTCCATCGGCAGTCTGCCGCGGCGATCGTCCACGCCCACCACAATTTCGTTGATTTGTTGGCGCTTCACCAGGGTGACCAATGGAACGTCCAAGGCAAGCACATGCTCCGCAGGAATGGCGATTTCCTCACCGGGGCTCGGTACATAGCCGACGATGGTAAAACCGCGGCGATCCGAGCGCCTGCGCATGCGATTGTGAATCTGTGCGGCACGCTGGCCAGTACCAAGAATCAATACACGCGGTTTGAGCGCCTCGATCCCCACCAGGCGCATAAAAAGCAGGCGAAACGCTATGACCGCCAGAAAGCCGATCACTAGTGCAATACCCAGCACACCGCGGCCGACATACGCTTGCGGCACGATGTAGTAACCGATGATTAGCAATAAGCCGCCGATGACGAAGGCAACGGCTTGCCGTGCCACAGCACCCAGCCAGGTCGTACGCAGATGCGTGCGATATTCGCCAAGCGCGGCCATGCCAAGCAGAATGACCGATGCAAAGATAAAAGACCGCAGCAACAAATGATGCGAAAACTCGATCAATTCGCCGATATTACGGAAATAACGAAGATACATAGCCAAGTGCAGTGATGCTGCAAGCAAAAGCAATTCGGTTACACCGAATAGCAGCAACCACCGCACAGTTTGACGTCGCAGAAAGCGAAGCATGTGGATTCCCCTCTACGCCATGTCCATATAAGCGAAGCCTGAGGTTCGAAGCTACGCTTTTTTTCTGATGGTGTCGATGCCGATTTAGGTCGACCTTCTTTGGCCGAAGAGACGTGTATACAAGGTGTTACACACTTGATACACATCGGTTGTGTCGCATCGAATGATGTCCACCTAACGCAGTCATCAACCTACTTGTTGCCCGGATCGATCTCCTCCGGTCCGTGCTTTTATATCGCCTCGGAAAGGGCGACCGTGCGCAATTGTCTACGCAGATGATCGGCGAGTCGCAAGCTCAGGGCGACGATGGTAAAGGTCGGGAACGCCCAACCGCCCGTTGGAAATACCGAGCTTCCGGCGATATGCAGGTTGTCCATGCCATGCACGCGACACTGTTGATCGACGACACCTTGCTGCGGATCGTCGGACATACGCGTAGTGCCCAGATGATGAGCAGTGGTATGAACCTGGGCGGTTGCGCTGTCATCCTCGCTCAACCAGGCGGCAGGCAGGTAGATTCCGCCGCATGCGCCGGCAAGCTCAGCGCCGAACAGCGCCGCCGCAGTGCGATAGGTATAGCGATCGAGCGCGGTGAGCCGCCAATCGACGTAGACCTTCGGCAAGCCCAGCATGTCGCGTTCTTCGGCTAGCGCAATGCGGCTATCTGGATTAGGAGCTTGCTCGAAATAGCCGATCAGCTCGACCCGATTACTGCGCACGGTTGGCTTGTTGCCAAGCTTCTGCAGCATGGCTTTGGCGATATCTACAGAGCCAAGTCCAACGCGTAACGCCAGCAGCGCCTTGTTGTCGCTACGAGCACGTGTATCGTCATCATTGGACGGCGCGTTTTTCAGTGCAGCACACAAACGCGCTTCCAACAACGCATTTTCATCCTGCACGGTTGGCCGCAACGCGGCACGGAAATCGCGCAAAGATCGAATGCCTTGCGGTACGGATCCTTCAACTGCAAAAGGATGCACGCGTCCATTCAAGATGCGGTGCGCGTGTTGGAATGCAGGCGACAAACCGATTTCAGGAAATGCAGGCGCGAGGCCTTTGCCAAGATTTCGATCGTAAGGGCGAGTAAGCCGTTCCGGCGTATCGGTGATGATGGCGCCCATACTGCCGCAGGGATGATCCATGAAATAACGGCCAACGAGATCGTATTCGTTACCTAAACCGCGCGGCAAAACAGAATTGGATAGCAACAGCATGCGTGCATTTTCGATGCCGCCACAAGCAAGCACGTAGTGTCGTGCGCGGACGACACCTTTACGTCCGTCTATAGCACCGATGCGTGCATAGCGCACCGTGGCGCCGCTGGCCGAGGCGTGCAGTTCAAGCAAATTGGCGTGCAATAAAACGGCGATATTTGGGGCTTTTTCCAATTCGGATCGATAGGCGTTGCCGAATAGAATCGGGCTACGCGCGAATACCGGATTAATCAACTTGTCGGCGTCAAAGGGAATCGGAGTGTGCGCGACCTCCGTCAAAAAAGACCCGTCGGTAAAGTCATGCGCCTCAATCTGGCAATACTCGCGTGCGCGGTCGTAATAAGGTTTCAGCTCGTCGTAGGCGATGGGCCAGCCGCTATGCGGCACCCACTGGCGTTCGGCCAAATCGTGTTTACCTAGTGGAATGCAGCCGCCGCCCCACAGATTGCAACTACCGCCAAATACGCGCATGCGCGAGGTGCCTGCATCAAGGGGCAGGGGACCGATGGACGTGCCTTCATATAAGGCTTGGCTTTGCTCTTCGCCGGTGGCGCCACCACCTTCGACCAGACATACATTTACCGATGTGCCGATGAAATGCCGTGCGATAGCAATACCGGCAGCACCGGCGCCGATGACGCACAAGTCTGCGTCGATGTCGGCCTTGGCCGAGCTACCCAGATAGTCGATGATCACTTCGCCCCCAGACGCTCACGTTAGCGTGCGCATGCTACTGCGAGCTGCTTAAACTACTCGCGGTAGTAGTCCCGATACCAGCTTACGAAGTTGGCGATACCTGTGGCTACGGAAATTTTCGGCGCATAGCCAACCGACTGTATCAGTTCTGTTACATCTGCTTCGGTATCGGGCACATCGCCGGCTTGCAGCGGGAGCATTTCCATCCGCGTTTTGCAGCCCAAACATTGTTCCAGCACCTCGATGTAATGAAGCAACTCCACCGGTTGTTCGTTGCCAATGTTGTACAGCCGATAAGGCGCTACGCCGCTGCTGGATGGATCGGGCGCTGCGCCATTCCAGTTAGCGTTTTTGCCCGGCACCTTATCCAAGGTGCGTACGACGCCCTCGACGATATCGTCGATATAAGTAAAACTGCGTTTGTGTTTGCCGTGGTTGAAAACCTTGATCGGTTCCCCGGCAAGCATGGCTTTGGTGAACAGAAATAGCGCCATGTCCGGACGGCCCCATGGTCCGTAAACTGTAAAGAAGCGCAGGCCCGTGCTGGGAATGCCATACAAGTGCGCATAGCTGTGCGCCATCTGCTCGTTGGCCTTTTTGGTGGCGGCGTAGAGCGTGAGTGGATGCTCGGTCGATTGGTGTTCGGAGAAGGGCATTGCGGTGTTGGCACCGTAGACCGAACTTGTCGAGGCAAACACCAGATGTTCGACGGAATGCTGCCGGCATCCTTCGAGAATATGCAAAAAGCCCGTCACATTGCTGGCAACGTAGATGTAGGGGTTTTCCGCGGCGTAACGCACGCCAGCTTGCGCAGCGAGGTTGATCACGCGTTGTGGCTTATGCGTGGCGAAAGCGCTTTCCACAGCGGCGCGATCAGCGAGATCAGCATGAATGTGCGTGTAGCCAGGATGTTCGATAAATCGCGCTAGGCGCGCTTTTTTAAGACGAACATCATAGTAATCGTTGAGACTGTCGAAGCCGATGACGTGGTCGCCGCGTTCAAGCAGCTTGAGCGCAACATGCGAACCGATAAAACCGGCGGTGCCGGTAACAAGCACTTTCATGGCACGACATCCTATTCAAAGGCGTCCATCGACCGCTTCACGCGGAAGCACATATTTCACGTCATAGATCACCGATGACGGCTTACCAAAGGCGCGTATGCCTTCCACGCCCAACGCGACAAATTCCCGATGCCCGACCGCGATGATGACCGCGTCATAATCGCCAGCGCGTGGCTGGGCTAACGGTGTGATCGCGTATTCGTGTTCGGCCTCGGCTGCGTTGACCCATGGATCATGGATATCGACCTGCGCGTTGTAACCACAAAGCGCTTTCAAGATATCAACTACGCGGGTGTTGCGAAGGTCAGGGCAGTTTTCCTTGAACGCGAGACCCAACATCAAAATACGCGCGTTCACCGGGTTGATGCCTTTGCGTACCATCAAACGGATCACTTCGTTGGCAACATAAGGTCCCATGCTGTCGTTGGTGCGTCGCCCAGCAAGAATAACATCCGGGTGATGCCCGACTTCCTGCGCCTTGTGCGTGAGGTAGTACGGATCGACGCTGATGCAATGGCCACCGACGAGACCTGGCCGGAAGGGCAGGAAGTTCCACTTTGTGCCGGCCGCCTGCAACACTTCAAGCGTGTCGATACCCAGCTTGTTGAACAGGATCGCCAGATCGTTGACCAACGCAATGTTGAGATCGCGCTGAGTGTTCTCGATCACCTTGGCCGCCTCAGCCACCTTCAGCGAACTCGCCTTATGCGTGCCGGCGGTGATCACCGAGCCATACAGGCAATCGACGAAATCCGCCGTTTCCGGCGTCGAACCCGACGTGACTTTGAGAATGCTGGTGACGCGATGCTGTTTGTCCCCGGGATTGATGCGTTCGGGGCTATAGCCTGCAAAGAAGTCGCGATTAAAAGTAAGCCCGGACACCTTTTCGAGGATCGGAATACAGACTTCCTCAGTGCAGCCCGGGTACACCGTCGATTCGTAGACCACCACATCGCCGACCGCCAGTACCTTGCCAAGCGTTTCGCTAGCCTTGATCAATGGCGTGAGGTCAGGGCGCTTGGCATTGTCGATCGGTGTCGGCACGGTGACGATATACGTATTGCGATCGGCCAGATCGGTCAGTTCGGCACTGAAGCGCAACCGCGCGGCGGCGGCCAACTCGTTGGCGTCAACCTCCAGCGTGCTGTCGCGACCGACACGCAGTTCTTCGATACGCGTTTTATTGATATCGAAACCGACGGTGTCGTAATGCTTGCCAAACTCCGCGGCCAGCGGCAGGCCTACATAACCGAGTCCGATGATGGCGAGCTTGGTGTCTTCCAGATTCCGCATACGAACTTCCTGATCGTTGGTACTTTCTGGAACGAAATGAATCGGTGGGCTGACCCGCGCAGTTGACACTATTAAGCGGAGGACGACAATCGCGGCGCTGCATGGGGTCCATCCTTAATTGCGCATTCTTGGTAGTTATGGGACATGTTGCTTAAAAATAATTGTTAATTTTCATATAGATAGTCTTTTTTATGCCGCAACCTCTGTTGCGTAGCACTTAGGGCAGCTTTTGTTGCGTAAAGTCACTTTCGACGCGCAACATCTAATTCTAAATAAAAACTAAATTACGATCGATTCATCGTCGGCCGTTGCGTTAGCGGGAGCGTTAGTGAGGGCTCGTACGAGCCTGTCCGCTCGTGGCTGAAATCGAACTCGTATAACGTTACGCGGCCCATAGCCGGTTGGTACTGCCCAGCCATGAAAGTAAAGCCGTTAGGTGCCGCAACGAAGAGATGAATGGTGCGCGCAATTCCGGGCATGCGAGTGGCATTGACTGCGGCACACATTGAGGCGGCAAGTTGCGCTGCATGATGGCCATCTTGCACCGATACCTGACTCGGCCCACCCTGAACCGTGCAAGAGAGTAAAAATCCGGTGGCAGGCAGTTCTGCCTGCGCATAGGATCTGACGGCAGCGGCAATATCATGAGTGAGGCTCACAGCAACAACTAGATCCGGACATCCGGTACCGAGGTCTTCCAATGCAGTTTGCATGGACGGCAGGCTCGTGTTTGGTAGTGCCGTGGTTTGCCATACAGCACGACCGTGTGTGCGCTGTTCAAGTTCGATCACGCAGCCAGATTTGACATTAAGCACTGCACCGGCAGCAAACGCGACAGTGGCGTGTGCATCGAGCGCGAGGCGAAGATGACTAGTGTCCCTCGCTGCGGAAAGAAGGAATTGCCGTAACTCTGGAAAGAGTACGGCCCAGTCAGCATCTGACTTGATAAAACGCTCGTGGAAACTTGGGACGAGGTTGAGTACCTTCACGCAGCGATCTTCAACGTTGTCAATGGCGTGCTCAAAAGATTTGACGCCAAAAACACGAGACGGCGGTATCGCTGGGCCAAGTAGCTGCTCGAATGCACAGGCCTCTCGAAAAGAATCTTTATCCCACGCATTAAGCCCTTGGGCCGCCCACTGGAAGACTATATCGTCGTGGGGCAGCGTGCTGTCACTAATGGACACCGGCTTGAGCCCGACAGCCATAAAGCGATCGTTGAGGTTTAGGCGCACATCTTCCGGAGAGCTCGCAACGGTGCTGAAACCAAGCGTGTGCGCGAGAACGGCGAGACGCGCATCATCAACATCAAGGTGTTCGCGCCACGCCTTTCGGACTTGGCCCATCATGCTCTTATCGGTCTTCGTGCTAAAAAGCGTATCAACACGTAAAGCACTGGAGCGTGTGTTAATGAGCTGGGCGAGCGGGTCTGAGGTGGTTGGTCGCCAGTTAGTCAACAGGCAAAAGCGCGTGCCAATCCCACTCGGTGCATGGCGTTCCTGCGCGGCATACGCGCGCTGCAGAAGCGATGTGGAAGTTGCATTGATGAAGTCAGGATCAATGAGTTGCGCGAAGCCGTACTCACCATTCGAGGCGTGCCACTTACATTGGATATGCTCGCGAACGATGCGGTTACCCCTCGCATCCACCGGACCGCGATTTGGAATGTATTCAACCCATAGGTCATCGAAACCTCGAGGCCCAGTTTCAAAACCAACCCTCAGAACGACTCCATCGGATCGGAGCATCTCAGCCGCGTAATACCAAAACCGGCGAGCCTGGAATGCATCACCATCGCGTCGTGGTGTGTTTGCCAGCGTCATACGCGCACGAACTCGTGCCCATCCAGGAAAGGGGGCGTTGCCGACATGCTTCGCGCAATGTCTAGTGCGCGAGATGCTGTGATCGCATTATCCGGATATGCATCAAGCACGATGGCAGGAATCAAACGCTGAGTTAGATCCGAGAAAGTAAATCCGGCCCCATTTTCGTGGCGAGAACCCGTGGTAGCCACGAGAGCTGCGATATCAGTGGCCTTGAAGCCGAGCGGAGCGAGTCTTGTTTGGAGTACGAATGTGCGCTGTAGATCGTCGGGTCGACCGAAGGTCATGACGTCTGCAGCGCGGCGGCGGATGGCGGGGTCGAGTGCGGTGAGGCGGTTTGTGCACATGATGACCGCTGCCGGTAGACGTCCGTTCGCCAAACGATCGATGCCCCGGATAAAAGCGTTGACCCCAGCACGGTCCTCATGATGCATCTGCGCTGATTCGCGCGACTGCGCGAGCGCGTCTGCTTCGTCGACTAGCAGGATTACTCCACCACTAGTCTTTCCAGTCGACTTGTAACGGGTGGCATGCTCAGCCGCGGCATCGAATGCTGCACTAATGAGTTGGGTCATCTGGCCGACACGACCATCACCGCGGCTCGCGAGGCTGAGCGGCAGCAACGTGAGACTAACCCGCTGCTCACGTGCGACAGCGTCCCCTATGGTCTCCGCCAGTTCCGTCTTACCTGACCCGACATCGCCCGCGAGCACAACAAGCGGGGGGCGACGTAAGACTGTATCGACAAGAACTGCTGCCTGCGGATGGTGCGTTTTAGCCCATTGCAAGAGAGAGCTCGGATTGATCAGCAGGCCGAGGATTTTCGACAGGCGCGCGATCTGGTCGTCGAGGCCAACAAGGTTGGCTAGTCGCTCCTTAGCATCGATGTCAGGAAAGGTTGTTGCGCGTTCAAATAGGCCGTCAAGCGTAGGCTTCATGTTCACGAGTAGCTCCGAAGTATTTCGCGTGTGAGTGCCTTGACGAAATCTTTAGTATCCGTCTCTCCACCTGCATAGCGAACGCCATTTCTGGCTTCTTGGATCTAGATTTACAGCTTCCTTCTGCAAGACAGGTTAAATACGCCACCGACATAGCGCGGGAATTGGGCATCGACATTCCA
>CAJCJD010000176.1 GCA_903970555.1 Vulcanimicrobiota bacterium | reverse complement strand
GTGCCGGAGATGCGCGGCGTGATCTGCACGATGTTGCCGTTGACGTAGGCATCGTCGGTGCTTTCGTACCAGCGGCCTTCAAGGAAGTACCACACCGTCCATGCGATGACGGCGAGCACGATGATGACGGCGACCAAGCGCAACAGGAAGCCGCGCCGGTTGTTGGCCGCAGGCGCCTGCACGACCGAGGTGTCGGCGGTATTGGGATTCGGGCTGGACATGGGGCTGCCTCAGGAACTATCAGAATTATCGGAAGGAAACGGAATCGTTGGAGGAAAGCTGCGCATCGGCCTGAGGGCGGAAGCCACCGCCAAGCGCCTGGATCAATTGCACGTTCAGATCGGTCTGCTGCGCATGCAGAGTGGCCATGCGCTGCTCGGCCGCCAGCAATTCCTGGCGCACGCTGAGCGCTTCCAGGTAACTGCCGATGCCCGACTTGTAACGCTGCTCAGAGAGCTTCCACGCATCGCTGGCCGCATCGACCGCGCGTTGCTGCGCATCGATCTGCTGTTTCACGGAATTCAATGCATCGTAGTCGTCGGATATTTCGTTCACCGCCGACACCAGCGTCTGGTTGTACTGCGCGACCGCCACGTCGTACTGCGCATCTTTTCCGCTGAGGTTCGCGCGGCGGCGGTCGCCGTCGAAGATCGGCAGGCTGATCGCCGGCGCCACTTCGTAGAAGCGGTTCTGCATCGTAAAGAGATTGCCGCCGCCCAACCCGACCAGGCCGATCATCGCACCGAGATTCACGTTCGGCAGGAACTCGGTCTTGGCTGACTTGATGTCCTTGCTTGCCGCTTCGACACGCCAGCGTGCTGCAACCAGATCGGCACGATGACCGATCAACTCCACCGGCACATTGGTCGGCACAGTCAACGCCGCCGGCGTCAGCAATTGTGGACGGCCGATATCCAAACCGCGATCGGGACCTTTGCCGAGCAATACCGACAAGGCCGAGCGTGCAGCGTCGATGGCGCGATCGGCCTGCGCCTTCTGCCCTTGTGCGCTGGCGACTTCCGAATCGCTTTGCTTAAGCTGTATTTGATTATCGATACCGGCGGCGACGCGCTGACG
Organism: Vulcanimicrobiota bacterium; assembly: GCA_903970555.1. Taxonomy (GTDB): domain Bacteria; phylum Pseudomonadota; class Gammaproteobacteria; order Xanthomonadales; family Rhodanobacteraceae; genus Dyella_B. Next base: position 40,052 of record CAJCJD010000176.1, on the reverse strand, counting down.
CGTCAGATCGCGCGCTTCGCCGGCACGTTTCAGTTCGGCCGTCGCTACATCTTGTTGCACGTAGGCGTAGCCCAGCTGCACATAAGCGCGTGCGACATTGGTCGACAGCTCGATGCGTGCGGCCTGTGCATCCACTTCAGACGCGCGCAGCTGGCCCAAAGCAGCCTCCCACGCAGCGCGCTGGCCGCCCCACAGGTCCAGATCCCATTTGAAGTCGCCATACACGTATTTGGCCGCGGCCACGTGTCCGGTCCCGAGTGCGGGGATAGAGGTGGGGATAAATGCTTCCGCCACGCTGCCGCCCACACCGACGGTCGGCTTGCGCGCCGCGTCGGCCGCACCGGCCTGGGCTTGCGCTGCGCGGGCACGCGCGTCGGCGACAGCCAGGCTCGGGTTGTCGTGCAGCGCTTCGGCGATCAACGCGTTGAGCTGGGGATCGCCCAGCCCGGTCCACCAATCGTCCTTCGGCCACGCCGCATCGGACACCTGCACGTTTGCCAGGCTGCGTTCGGCCTTGAGTGAAGACGGATCGATCGACGTGCCGTTCGGATGAATACCGCCGCTGCTGACGCAACCAGCAAGCGCGAATGTCAGTCCGACAGCAGCCGCAAGAATATGCAGACGCATGGCTTTCACATCTCGAAGTTAGGGGTGGATCAGTTCTTGTCGCGAAGCGCGCGCAAGACGCGCTCCAGATAGTCATGCAGGTGTTGGCTTTCGGTTTCGCTCAACGAACGCTGTGCCGCTTGCAAGACGCGATCATTACAACCTGTAAGTTTTTGCCATAGCTCATCACCGGCGCCGGTGAGTTCGATGCGCAACGCACGCCGGTCTTGCTCATGCGGGCAGCGACGCAGCAAGCCCCTTTTCTCCAGCTGGTCCAGCTGGCGAGTCATCGCGCCACCGTCCAGCTCGACGGCGCGCGCAAGTTCGGTTGCCGACATGGGACCGAGCACAGACAGCCGTTTGAGGATCAGGAACTGAGTAAAGCGTAAATCGAACCCTTTGGTTGCGATTTCCGCTTCGAGGCTGCGCACGAGCTCAGTGCGGACAAGCCCGATCAGTACGCCAAGACTCTCTTGGCTGGTGGGGGTGATGAGGGGTCCGGGGTTCATGGGAGCGGTATTTTATTGCTCCCGAAATATTTGTCAAGGCAAATATAGCGCGCGCACCTATTGTCTCAGCAAATGGCCAGAAATGTATTACTGCAGGGATATGGCGGTGAGCTCTGCCAGCTCGTCGCCCAGCCAACTTCTCAGGGCCGGATCGCGCAATTCAAACAACTCGAACACCCCTAGCGCCCGCAATGCCGGCAATTGCGCCAGCAAGCGTGGCTCCATCGCACGGCGCACGGGTTCGGGCGTCGCCGGGTCGAGCATCTGATGGGCACAGGCGACGAAGGTCTCCAGCGGGGACTTGGACACTTGGGACTTGAGGGAAATCAATTGGATAGGGGACATGACGTGATCCTTTGAATCGGTCGCTGGGGGCTCTGGATGAGCTTCTCTGTTCTTGATCTAGACGAACGAGCCCGCTTCACATAGACGAACGAAGCGGTATTGCCGTGACATTCGGGCAGAGCGCGGGGCGACGAACGCACTCAAGCCCAGCACCTCCTGTGCTGATCAAAGACCGCGGGCGGCGGCAGCGGCGTGGGGAACCCGGTGCATCCACCGGGTAAGAGAAAGCTTAGGCAAAGGTCGTCTTAAGCTGATAACGTCATTTGGTCAAAAAATGTCGAGAACCGGCCATGACGCGATCCAAAGACGAGTTTTACGAATACATCGAGCAAGCTGGCGGCCCGCCGGTTATCGCGTACTGGAACGAGGGCGAGGCGACCAGCGAGTACAGCCCGGTCACGCACAAATACGACTGGCACAGCCATGTGCGCGGCCAGTTCTGGTGCGTGGAAAGCGGCCTGGTACACGTGCATACCGCGCGCGGCTCGTGGTTGTTGCCACCGCACCGCGCGGGCTGGATGCCGCCGGGTGAAATGCACACCATCACCATCAGCGGCTCCATGACGGGCTGGGGCGTTTTCCTGACGCCGGAAATCAGCGGCTGCCTACCCGAGCACCCGTGTGTCATCGGCGTCAGCGCGCTTATGCGCGAGTTGGTTCATCGCGCCAGCTCCTGGACGTGGAACGCCGAATTGGACGAACGCCAGCAAAGCATCATGAACGTGCTGCTGGACGAAATGCGCCATGCCGCGCACGAACCGCTGCACTTGCCGATGCCGGTCGACCGTCGGCTGCTGCGCATCGCCCATGCCGTGCTGGAAAAACCGCACGACAACCGCAGCCTGGAGGAATGGGCCGCATGGGGCGGCCTATCGCCACGCAGCCTGAGCCGATTGTTCCGCGTCGAGACCGCTCTGAGCTTCGCGCAGTGGCGGCAACAGGCACGGCTCAGCAAGGGGCTGGAGCAACTCGCCGACGGGACACCCGTCGCCGCAGTCGCCGATGGCCTTGGTTATGCGAACGCCAGCGCGTTCATCGCCATGTTCAAGCGCTGCTTCGGTCATTCGCCGGCGCGCTACTTCGGGCAGCGGACTGCCTGACCGATCGACGCACCCGAAAAGGAGTGACTCGAATAGGAATTGTCTGAAGGTCATTCGCGGCTGGCGGCACTAGAGTTCGGTCGCGCGCAGGCCATTGCTTGCCTTATGACTGCCTGCGGAGGCCGGCCGTGGTCCTGCGGGCTTTTCCCCCATCGCCGCCGGCGATGGGGCAGGTAACCCCATCCATTCGAAACCTTTCGGAGTAGCGTCAATGGGATCTCACGACATCATCGCTTGGCTGGTCATCGGCGCCATTGCGGGCTGGCTTGCCGGCAAACTTGTAAAAGGCAGTGGCTTCGGATTGCTGGTCGATATCATCGTCGGCATCGTCGGCGCTTTTTTAGGTGGTTGGCTGTCGGGTGTGCTGGGCATCAGCCTGGGCGCTGGCTGGATCGCGTCCATCATCACCGCCACCATCGGCGCGGTCATCCTTTTGTTCGTGGTTCGCTTGTTCAAGCGGGCCTGAGCAACACGCCGCACGCCAGATGAAATGCACGTTGCTGTCCGTATGCGCGGGCGGCAACGTTTCGCCCAGTTCGCACCACGTCTTGACCGCTTCGGCCAAGCTGTTGCACCAACCGGTGCGGCGCTCGCACACGCACTCCAACTGGTGCCGATCGCTGCGACTGCCGAACGACGGCCGCTCATGACGAGCGCCTCCATGTGCCGTGTAATGGCGTGGCTCTTTTCTACACGTCGCGCATGCAGCGAAGTGTCCCGGGGCGTGAGTCACCTGACGTTGAAACATGCAGGAATCAACGCCCTCTGCCGATCGCAAGGCTTTTTACGAACAACGCCACGGTGTCGGCATGCATGTGTCTGCATGGTTCATCTGCGATCGCGCTAGGCATTGAATAGCTCCCCTTCCGACGAATGGCTGTACACGGTGTTGCGGCCGGCGAGCTTGGCGGCATAAAGCGCCTGGTCTGCGACGTACAGCAGCGCCCGGGCATTGGCGAGCATGTGCCACGACGACGACAACGGATCGAGCGTGGCGACACCGATGCTCAGCGTGATCCGGCCGTATTCGCTTTCCTCATGCGGCGTATTCAAATCCGCGGTTGCCGCGAGCACCGACTCGGCGATCTTCAGCGCACCGACTGCATCGGTGCCGGGCAAAATCGCCACAAACTCCTCGCCACCATAACGTCCCACGAGATCGCCATGTCGATGCAGCACGCTCTTCAGTTGCGCCGCCACCGTGCGCAGGCACTCGTCGCCGAGCAAGTGGCCGTAGCGATCGTTGTAGCGCTTGAAGAAGTCCACATCGACCATCAACAGCGATAGCGGATGCCGAACGCGTAGAGCGCGCCCTACTTCCTCGACCAATACATTGTCGACGTGGCGGCGGTTGGCCAAGCCAGTCAAATAGTCATGCATGGCGTAATGCTCGAGTCGCCGATTTGTCTCGGCCAGTTCCTGCTCCGCGCGTTTGCGTTCGGTGATATCCATCAAGGCGGTGGTGATACCGGTCACCTGCCCCATCAGGTTGAGCAGCGGCTTCACCGATACTTGGTACACCTTGCTGTGATGGACGATTTCATGCGCCGGCACGTCCACGCCGGCATCCAGGCATTTCAGGTCCTTGCGGATGAAATCGCTCGCGCCTGGCTGCAGTTCTTCCATTTTTCGCCCGACCAGCGCTTCGGATGAAAGGCCGTAGATCGATGCGTAGGCCGCATTGGCGGCGAGATAACGTCCATCGCGCCCGATCAGGCACAGCGCGGCCGGTGCGGTGTCATAGATGGCTTTCATCCGATACACGCTCTCGCTCTCCATCGGGTCGAAATGGGCTACCGCGTGCGCGATGCCGTAATAACCGAGCAGCTGACCGCTATCGTCATGCATCGGCATGGCGCACGACTCGACCGCAACCGTGGTGCCATCCGGCCGCAGGTGATGCGAGATCGCGCCGGAATACGGCCACCCTGACTTGGCATGAAGCAGCCGAGATACACGCGCCGCTTCTTCCGGCGCCATGAAGTGGAAGACTTGCTTGCCTAGAACGTCATCGCGTTGCCGCCCAAGCAAATACAGCAGGCTCTGCGCCAGATCGGTGTAGCGATAGTTTTTGTCGACCTGCCAGCGCCATTCCGGATGCGTCCGGATCAGTTCCTGCAGACGGTCGAGTGCCTCTTTGGTCTGTACTGGAAACATCGGACGTCTCGTGATGTGCGATAACTTCGTTACGCTGCCGCCGCGCTTTTGCTCGCACGGAACACGCTCACGCACGGCGTGCAATGAGCTTGGCCATAAACTCAATTGCCCCGCTGCCGCCCGATCCATCCGTTGTCCGTCCTGTATTCGCTTGTATTCACCGCGAACTCTCCCATCCAGCCATGAAGTTAAGTCCCTGGCACATCGGATGAGCGACATGCCCAAGACCGCCCGGGCTGTGCGCCGGGGCGGTCTCAGGCATGTCTTCCTTGCTTCTCACACAAGACGATGCCGATGCATCGCCTGATCACATCCGTGTGCACGGACATGCCGCGTCCTGGCACTTCACACCCCACACCCACACTTCCCTTTTCCATCTAAATCCCAACAGGCACGCCACACAGGGGGTCTGTCATGCCTGCTGCCGACGTAGCCTCGTCGACACACACCCTTCCTTAGGTGTACGGGAAGACTCGGATGAAGATCGCGCGGCGGCGGACGAGTTGCCCGAAACACCGACGATAAACATCGCTTCGATGGGTCGCAGGATGCGGCCCGGCGCGGGGGTGTCTGTATCGGACGATTCCTAAAAATTCGACGGCGCTGTTTCGCGCAGGTGATGGCAACCGAGATCCAGGCATGCGGCTCACGCCTGCCCGATAAAGTTTCTTGAGGTCAATGCACCATGAAGCGAGCAGCGCGCGCGATCGCTACAGCAATCCGTAGGCCCGCGCGTACTCAAACAGCTGGGTGTTGCTAGTGATGCCAAGCTTGCGCATCGCATCGTTCTTCTGCTGACTCACCGTCTTCACGCTGCGGTGAACGTGTTCGGCGATCTGCGTGACGGTGAGGCCCTGCGCATATAGGCGCACTACCTCGGCCTCGCGCTGGGACAGGACCGCCGGATCGTTGCCGGCCTCGGTCTGCGCTACGTCGACCTGCATGCGCGATGTCGTCCGGTCGCTGACGTGCTCGCGCATGCTTTCGCAGATGTACATGCGCCCATTCATCACCGCGCCGATCGCCAGCAGCAGCTCTTTCATCATCGCCACCTTGCCGACCATGCCGTTGACACCCGCCGCCAGCATGCCGCGGATCAACGCCGGGTTATGCACCATGGTCAACACGATGATCGGCAAGGTCGGGTGATCGCGACGCAGCCGGCGCAACAGCAGCAAGCCATCGCCGGAATCGTCTTCGTAGGGCATCGAAAAATCGGTGATCAGCAGATCGCATGGCTGCGCAGCGAGCAGCGCCAGCAACTCCGCACCACTGCTTGCCTCTCCGACCACCTGCAAGTTGCCGCGATCCTTCAACAGGGCCCGGATTCCGAGCATCACGACGGGATGATCATCGGCGATGACGATCCGGGTGGTCGGGTCGCTGTGTGACATAGTCAAGGTCGCTAAAGACTCCAAAGCCATCGGCACGGATCGTTACCCCGTGTAAGGAGAGTCTACCCAAACGCGTCGGGCTCCTGTGATGCCGCGCGTCGATTGATCTTACGCGTCAAACAGGCATGATGAAGGACAGGGCCGCCCGATTGCCGAGGGCGGCTCATCCACGGATCTGGCTGAACTGATCGAACCCTTGTCGTGCGCCTAGCAACCTTCATCAGTACCGTGGGATCTGGCTGGTTCGACGCTGGCCCGCTTTCGGTTTCCGTCACAGTGACGGCGCTTGCCGCTTTGCTGAGTCTGACGGCGCTGCTCGCATTGCTGATTCTTCGCATGGTTTTCGTGCAACGGCAGAAACTGACCCTGGCCGATCAAGCCTTGCAGCACCAAACCGCGGCCACGCAAGCCATGCTTGATGCGATTCCGTTTCCCATCCTGCTCAAGGACACCACGGCCACGTATCGCATGCTCAACACGGCCTGCGATCGCAGGCTAGGTATCGATCCGGCGCAGGCGGTCGGGAAAACCAGCCTGGTGCTGGACACGCATCGCTGGGTTCCACTGGCCGATGGCACACCGGTGATGCAGCGCCTGCACCAGCTCGGCGTGGATGCGCTGCGCGAGGACAAAGTGCAGCGCTGCGAGCTCGATTACCTCAGCGCCGATGGCCAGCAGCGTACGGGGCTGTTCCTCGAATCGCCGATGCATGCGCCGGACGGAGTCATCACCGGCACGGCTGGCTTGCTGCTCGATATCACCGAGTATCGCCAGATCGAACTCAGCGCTCGCGCCACCGAGCAAAGTTTGCGCGACATCACCCGACGCATTCCCGTCGTGGTTTTTGCGGTACGTCGCGGCAACGATCGCTTGCAACGACTGGCTTTCATTGCCGGCAACCTGCACGCGCTGTTCGGCCTGGAACCGTCGGACCTGCTCGAAACAGGCGACGTGTTGCGCGACTGGCCCTTCCACGATCGCGTCCATGCCGAAGATGCCCCAGCGCTGCGCCGTCAGCTGCAGCGCGCCCGGCGGCATATGCGCACCTCAACACTCGATTTTCGCGCTTATGGGGCGGAAGGTTTGCGCTGGATCCATCTCGTGATGGGCGCGCGCCGGCTGCCCGACCGCGGTGTGGAGTGGATCGGCTATTTCATCGACACCACCAGCATCAACGCGCACAACGAAGCCCTGCGTGCCGCGCGCGATGCAGCCGAACGCGCCTCCAAAGCCAAGGCGGATTTTCTTGCGACGATGAGCCACGAGATCCGCACGCCGATGAATGGCGTGATCGGCATGCTCGAATTGCTCGGCCGCACATCGCTCGACTCCGAACAGCACGAACTGGTGCACGCTGTAGAAGATTCGGCTGGCGTTCTGATGCAGGTGCTGAACGACGTCTTGGATTTCTCCAAGCTCGAAGCCGGCAATCTCCGCCTGGACGATGCACCGTTCGATCTGCGCACGCTGATCGACAACGTTGTCGGCATGATGACCGGCTCGATGCACAAGAAGGGGCTGCAGATCGAGGTTGGCGCGGATGCAACGCTCGCCGGAAAGCTGCTGGGCGACAGCGTGCGCATACGCCAGATTCTGCTCAACCTGCTGAACAACGCCGGCAAGTTCACCGAGCACGGCAGCGTGGCGGTCGGTTTGCGCGTGCTCGGCGACGACGGTCATTTCCAGCGCTTGCGCCTTAGCATCACCGACACCGGCATCGGCATCGCTGCCGACAAGCAAGCCAATCTCTTCACGCCGTTCTCGCAAGCCGAGTCATGGACCACGCGCCGCTATGGCGGCACCGGCCTCGGCCTGGCGATCTGCCGTCACCTGGTGCAGCTGATGGATGGCAGTATCGAACTGAGCAGTCGCCTGGGCGAAGGCACCAAGGTAGTGGTCGAATTGCGCCTGCCGGTGGCCCAGCGCGATATCGAACACGCCAGCGAATTCGCCGGTCGGCACGCGATCGTGCGGTTGAACGCGATCGGCACCGCCAACGCACTCGCCGCGCATTTGACCGCACTGGGGTTTACGGTCGAACAGATCCCACCCGAACAACCCATGCGCCGCGGCATCGCCGCCAATCTGCTGTTCATCGACCCCGATGATTCGCAAAGCGCCGGACTTGTCGCCGCGCAAGCGATCCTGGTCGACACGCGCGCCGCAAGCCCAAGCGGCCAGCTCGACGACGAGCGCATCTGGCTCAACGCCAATCCGCTGAAGTGGCAAACCGTCGTACGGGTTTGTTTACAAGGCCTCAAGCCGCTCAATGCGACGGCACACGATAGGCCACCTGCCCCCCCGGCCGAGCCTCTTGCGAACATCGCCAGTCCCACACGTAAAACCGGGCGCATTTTGGTCGCGGAAGACCATCCGATCAGCCAGTCGCTGATACGGCGTCAACTGGATCTGCTGGGATGGTCCTGCGACGTGGTCGCCGACGGCCGCGCTGCGTACGACGCCCTGCGCGCTGGCGACTACGCAATGCTCATGACCGATTGCCATATGCCGCTGATGAACGGCTACGAATTGGCCAAAGCGTGGCGCCAACGCGAATCCGAAACCCACTCGCGCACGCGCCTGCCCATCATTGCAATGACCGCGAACGCCCTCGACGGCGAGATCGAGCGCTGCCGCGATGCCGGCATGGACGACCACCTCAGCAAGCCCGTGCAACTGCGCCAGCTCGAGGAAAAGATCCTGTCGTGGATACCCCACGCTGTTACGGCAGACCCGGCAACCGTGCCGATGCACGACGATGTCTTCGCCGAACCCGGCATGCAGGCAATGCGTGCCGAGATGTTGCGCATGCTGGTCCAGACCGGCGATGCGGATCTGCGCAAACTTGAGCAGGCCGTGGCCGATGGCGATAGCCGTCAAGCCATGCAGACGCTGCATCGCCTGCTGGGCGCGCTGCAATTGTTCACCGCCGATCGCGTGATCCCCGAGGGACGCGCGTGGCTGGAGCGACTGGGCAACGACGACGATGGCAAGACCTTGCGCGAGATGCCCGTCTATCTCAAGAACCTACGGGACGTGTTAGTCAGGCTGGCGCAAGAAACCACCGAATCATGAATCAATGCGTTCGCTTTCTTTCATCCGCATTGGTATTTGTTTCGTTTCTGCCTCAAAATTAGCCCCGATCCACTCGACCCAGGTTTGCTGACCCCCGGACTAAGGTCATCTGCCCACGGCCGATCCGTGACGTAGGGGGCGTCTCGCTAGTGCGGTTTCCGTACCGCACGGGATTTCAGGGGGAAACACCATGCATCCCGCCCGGACCAAGCTGCTACTGCGGCTTGCGCTTACGCTTCTCACTTTGTCGATCGTGCCGCTCGTTTCGGCCACCGACTGGACTTACCGTGTCCGCCTGCACGACAACATCTGGGATCTGTCCAGCCGCTACCTGAAGCCCGACGTGCCGTGGCAGAAGTTGCAGGACTACAACAAGGTCACCGATCCGTATCACCTGCCACCCGGCATGACACTGCATGTGCCGATCGCATGGCTTCGCGTACAACCGGCCGACGCGCAAGTGATTGCGGTGATCGGCAGCGCGCACGTACAACTGCCCGGCCAGGCCCAAGCCGTGCCCGTCACGACTGGCATGACGCTGGGCTATGGCACGCACTTAAGCACCGACGCCAACGCTAGCCTCTCTCTGCAATTCGCCGATGGCTCGCGCGTGCTGATGCAGGACAACAGCGAACTCGATCTCGATCAGATGAGCGCCTACGGTCGCACCGGCATGGTCGATACGCGATTGCGCCTGCAGCACGGCCGCGTTTCCAGCGCCGTAACGCCGATGACCGGCGTCGCCGCGCATTTCAGCGTGGAAACACCCGGCACGGTTTCCAGCGTGCGCGGCACGCATTTCCGTGTTGCCGCGGATACCGGTAGCTCGCAAACCGAAGTGCTCACCGGGCGCGTCGAAGTCGCAGGCGATCACGCTGGCGTGCTGGTGCACAAAGGACTCGGCGTTGCCGTCGCCAACGGCTCCCGCCCGACACAGGCGCAACCGCTGCTGATCGCGCCCGATCTGCACTGCCCCACGCAGCCGATCAACCAACTGCCCTACTCTTTCGCATGGTCACCCGTCGCTGGCGCGACAAGCTACCGTGTGCAGATGGCTGCCAACGATCGCTTCGAAGCGTTGTTGCTCGATCGCGTTACCAGCTCGCCGCAATCCGCGTTGCCCGATGTGCCCGATGGCGACTACGCCGTGCGTGTGCATGGCATCGACGCCAACAAACTCGAAGGCGAAGACAGCATCTGCACGTTGCACATCAGCGGCCATCCGCAGCCGCCGCTGGTGATGGAACCATTGCCCGCCAGCAAGGTGCGCGATACGCGTCCGCGTTTTCGCTGGACCGAAAACCTTCAAGCGGTCTCGTACGTATGGCAGCTTGCCAGCGATGCACAATTCACCCAGTTGCTGGCTTCGGAAACAAAACTCACCGGCGACGACGTGCGCGCACCGCAGGCATTGCCGTACGGGCGCTACTACTGGCGCATTGCCAGTCGCGATAGCAGCGGAAAACAAGGGCCTTTCAGCGACCCCATGCCCTTCGACCTGGTGCCGCAACCACCTGCGCCGGAGGTTGGGAAACCGAAGTCATCGCATCATCAGGTGAGCCTCGGTTGGCAGACGGGTACGCCTGGCCAGCGCTATCACATCCAACTGGATCGCGACCCCAACTTCACGCATCCACAGGTGGATCAGACGCTGGACCAGCCCGTGCTGCAGATCCAAAAGCCCGGTGCCGGCGCCTGGTATGTGCGCGTGCAGACCATCGATACGGACGGCTATGCAGGCCCATGGGGCGAAGTGCAGAAGATCCATATCGCCTGCGTGTCCTGCCGCATTGCCGCCATCGCGGGCGGTGGCGCCGTGGTGTTGTGGATCTTGCTATAAGGATGGCATGAGGGTTACCGACAGCCATCCTTACTGCCGTCATCCATCGCGGATCGCGAGGCGCTGATGCCCAACAGCGCCTTCGCCTGGCTGGTGCGCGGCATGATGTGGATAGCCAGTCTCGGCGTGCTGGTGCTGCTGTTGGTCAGCGGCATCACCACACCTGCCGACAACGCGATCTACGATCTGCACGCACGCGTCTGGCACTACACGCCGGACAACGACGTGATCATCATTGCGATCGATCCCAAAAGCCTCGATACCGTCGGTCGTTTTCCGTGGCCGCGCTCGGTCTATGCGCAAGTGATCGACCGCCTCACCGCCGATGGCGTGCGCGGTATCGGCATGGACGTGACCATGTCCACGCCCGAATCGGACAACCCGCACAACGATCAGCTTTTGGCCGATGCCATGCATCGCAACGGCAAGGTGGTGATGCCGGTGTTCGCCGAAGCGGTCACGCTGGGCGGCGCACTGCAGGAAGCACTACCGGTGCCACCGATTGCGCAAAACGTCGCCGCGCTCGGTCAGGTCGATGTCGCCAAGGATTCGGACGAGATAGTGCGCGGCGCTTATCTAAAGGCCGGCCTAGGCAGCGCTTATTGGCCTTCGCTGGCACTGGCGTTGCAGCAACTCGATCACACCGCACCGACCAACCTGCCCGGCTTGCGCGATCCTTTGAGCAACGATGCATCCCCGTATCTTTGGATGCGCAATGACTACGTGCTGCTGCGCTACGCGGGACCGGTCGGTACGTTTGGAAGTCTATCCTTCACCGACGTTCTCGACGGCAGCGTTCCTGCTTCGTTGCTCAAAGGACGCTGGGTGTTGATTGGCGCCACGGCGGAAGGCTTGGGCGATATTTTGCAAACACCCGACTCGCCGATGCCTGGCGTAGAATACCAAGCCAACGTGCTGGAGTCGCTGCATCGCGGCCTTTTGGTCACCCCGCTCAACTTTCTGGCGCAGGGAGTCGTTGCGAGCGGCGTATTGCTGGTGCCGCTGTTGCTGTACGGCCTGCCTGGGCTACGACGCAATTGGCAGCTGCTGTTGCTCGCCGTGGTGGTGGCGCTCGCGCTATGCGTGGTTTTGCTTCGCGTTTTCTATCTGTGGTGGCCGCCTACTGCATGCCTAGCCATCATCGGCATGGCCTTTCTGGGGTGGACCCTGTTCACCAGATCGCCACGGCACTGATCCAACACCTCTTGCAAACCAGTGACGATGACCCAATAATGAGCAAGCACTCATTCATTGGAATAGGTCCACATGGCCCGTCCCCGCAGCGAGGACAAACGCAACGCCATCCTCGAAGCCGCCACGGAAGTGGTGGCCGAGCAGGGCGTGAGTGCGCCGACGGCACGGATCGCCAAGCGGGCAGCGGTGGCCGAAGGCACGCTGTTCACGTATTTCGAGAACAAGGATGCGTTGCTCAATCAGCTGTACCTGGACCTGAAAGCTGACCTGCGCGGCGCCATGATGAACAGCTATCCGTCGGCCGAGCGCGTTCCGGTAAGAACCCGCCACGTATGGGAAAAATACGTCGACTGGGGCGTGGCCTACCCGCTCAAGCGCAAAGCCCTGAACCAGCTGGGCGTCTCGGACCGGATCAGTGCGCAGAGCAGGGAAGCCGGCATGCTGGCCTTTGCCCAGGTCACTGCGCTGATGCAGGAAAGCCTCGCCGGTGGCGTGCTAAAGGACCAGCCGCCGGCTTTTGTCGGAGCCATCATGAGTTCGCTGGCCGAGACGACCATGGACTTCATCACCCGCGAGCCGGCGATGGCGGAACGCTACAAGAACGCAGGATTCGAAGCGTTCTGGGCGGCCATTGCGGCTCGTTGACCCCTTTATTTTCATTTTTTGATGAGCATGTACTTGCTCAATTAAACCCCACAAACCCGGAGTAACGCTCATGTCCAAGATCTGGTTGATTACCGGCAGTGCCCGCGGCCTGGGCCGCCACCTCGCCGAAGCCGTACTTGCCTCAGGCGACTCGTTGGTCGCCACCGCGCGCGATCCGTCCAAGTTGTCGGATCTGGTGGCCCGCTATGGCGACCGCGTCCGAACCGTCGCGCTCGATGTCACCGACGACGCAGCGGCGAGGGCGGCTGTCGATGTTGCAGTGTCGGCATTCGGCCGTCTCGACGTGCTGGTCAACAACGCCGGCTACGGTCATGCCGCGCCCTTCGAGCAAACCACGGACGAGGATTTCCGTGCGCAGATCGACACCAACTTCTACGGCGTGGTGAACGTCACCCGCGCGGCATTGCCGGTGATGCGCAAGCAACGCTCCGGGCACATCATCCAGGTGTCGTCCGTCGGTGGCCGCATGGGCACGCCAGGCTTAAGCGCCTACCAATCCGCGAAGTGGGCCGTGGGCGGCTTCACCGAAGTGCTGGCCAAGGAAGTCGCGCCGCTGGGCATCAAGGTCACGGCGGTCGAACCCGGCGGCATGCGCACGGATTGGGGCGTGATCGCGCGCGGCGCCGTGCCGGAGCTTCTGCCCGATTACGAAGCCTCCGTCGGTGCACTCGTCAAGGCATTTGCCGAATACGTCGGCCACGAAGTCGGCGATCCGGACAAGGTCGCCCAAGTGGTCCTGCAACTGGCCCGCCACGATGCACCACCCGAACATTTGCTACTAGGCAGCGACGCCGTGCATTTCTTCAACATCGTGGATGCAGCACGTCGCGCCGATGCGGAACGCTGGCAAGCGGTCAGCCTGTCCACCGATGCCGATGACGCCGGCGCTTTACCGAACATTTCCGTCGTGAGGGAATAGTCATGAGCGCACCCTGGACCACTCGCGATATACCGCCGCAGCAAGGCCGCGTTGCGGTGATCACCGGCGCTACCAGCGGCATAGGCATGGAAGCCGCGCTTGCCCTCGCAGGCGCTGGGGCGAACGTGGTGTTGACCGGTCGCGATGACGCTAAAGGCGAGGCCGCGCTCAAGCGCATCCGCGCGCAGTATCCGCGTGCCACCGTTCGCTATGCCCATCTCGATCTGGCGAGCCTCGCTTCGGTAGCGGCCTTCGCCGAACAGTTCTCGCGTGAACACTCGGCGCTGGATCTGCTCATCAACAACGCCGGTGTGATGGTGCCCCCAACGCGCTTTACCACGCGCGATGGCTTTGAACTGCAGTTCGGCACCAACTATCTCGGCCATTTCGCGCTGACGCATCACCTGTTACCTGCTTTACGCGCCGGCAAACAACCGCGCGTAGTGAACGTAAGCAGCGGCGCGCACCGTATGCTGGCCGCCATTCACTTCGACGACCTGCAATGGGAACGCCGCTACCAACCGTGGCGTGCTTACGCGCAATCGAAGTTGGCATTGCTGATGTTCGCATTCGAATTGCAACGCCGTAGCGACGCCAACGGCTGGGGCCTGCTCAGCGACGCCTGCCACCCGGGCTACGCGCGCACAGCGCTGCAAACCAGCGGCCCGAGTTTGGGGCGCGCTACCCCGTCTCAGAAATTCGGCGGTCCGCTCAGAACGCTTCTTTCCCAATCTGCCGCCGATGGCGCGCTGCCGACCCTGTACGCGGCCACCTCGCCCGATGCCAAGAAAGCAGGCTACTACGGACCGCAGAACGCGTTCGAGATGAAAGGGCCGGTGGGCGAGGCGAAGATCGGCAAAGAAGCGCGCGACCGGGCGGTCGCGGAACGGCTATGGAAGGTGTCCGAACAGCTGATTGGCGCTCAGTGGCCTGGCACAGCACTCGCCGCATAAAACTCAACCCGTCGTCCCGGCGAACGCCGGGACCCAGTGCCTTCGCCCTTCATTTAAGACGCTGGGTCCCCGCGTTCGTCGGGACGACGGACGACGTCTCACACCGTGAGACAGCCCCACCAGAGGATGCCCAAAGCCAGCGCCGCGGAACGCCGGTAGCCAGGGCAGGCCTTTACCGCGCCGCAACCAGGCCCTATGTATGATCGACGAACCGCTCCCGCAGCCACGCGGGCCATCGACCATGCCTCTGCACGATTTCCATCCCGCTGTCTCCGCGTGGTTCGACGCCACGTTTCCTGCGCCCACGGACGCGCAGTCCGCCGCGTGGCCGGCGATCCGCGCCGGACAACACACGCTGGTGGCCGCACCTACCGGTTCGGGCAAAACGCTTACCGCATTTCTTGCCGCTATCGATGCGCTGGTGCAAGAAGCCGTGGCGCGCGGGGGCACGCTGCCGGACGAAACACGCGTGGTGTACGTCTCGCCGCTCAAAGCGCTGTCGAACGACATCCACATCAATCTCGAAGCACCACTGGAAGGCATTCGCGCCGAACTGCAAAAACTCGGCCTGCCCGACGCACCGATCCGCACCGCCGTGCGCACCGGCGACACCCCGCAAGCCGAACGCAACCTGATGCGTAAAGCACCCCCGCACATTCTGGTAACCACGCCCGAATCGCTTTACGTGCTGATGGGCTCGCTGTCCGGACGCGAGATGCTCAAGAGCGTGCGTAGTGTGATCGTCGATGAAATCCACGCCGTCGCCGCCAGCAAGCGCGGCGCACATCTGTCGCTCACACTGGAACGCCTGGAAGCGCTGTGCCAGCGACCGTTGCTGCGCATTGGCCTGTCGGCCACGCAGAAGCCGATCGAAGATGTCGCGCGATTCCTGGTAGGGCAGGGCGAAGATGCCGCACTTGCGACGCTGACGTCGCGCGCGACACCCAGCGTACCGCTCACGACCGATAGCACCGACGCCATCGGCGATCTCTTCGCGCGCAGCGGCCCCTTGCCGAAATTTCCCGAGCCCGAGCGCGGAGCAGGTTGCACCATCATCGACGTCGGTCACACGCGCCACCGCGATCTCGCCATCGAAGTGCCGCCGGTGCCGCTGGAAGCGGTGATGTCCAACGACACCTGGGAGCTGGTCTACAACCGGCTCGCGCAACTGGTGGAGGAGCATCGCACCACGCTGGTGTTCGTCAACACGCGACGCATGGCCGAACGCGTGGCGCGACATATGTCCGAACGACTCAGCCATGAAGCCGTCGCCGCGCATCACGGCAGCCTGGCGAAAGAACAACGATTGGATGCCGAACAACGTCTGAAACGCGGTGATCTGAAAGTACTGATCGCCACGGCTTCGTTGGAGCTGGGCATCGACATCGGCGATGTGGATCTGGTCTGCCAGCTTGCATCGCCGCGTTCCATTGCTGCATTTCTGCAACGTGCCGGACGCTCCGGTCACGCGGTAAGCGGCACACCCAAAGCGCGACTGTTTCCAACCAGCCGCGACGATCTGATCGAATGCGCCGCACTGCTCGATTGCGTACGCCGCGGCGAACTCGACACCTTGGTGCAACCACCGCAACCGCTCGATGTTCTGGCTCAGCAAATCGTGGCCGAAGTCGCGTGCGCTGAATGGGACGAAGATACGTTATTCGCGCTGATCCGCCGCGCATATCCATACCGTACGCTGCCGCGCGAACAATTCGATGCCATCCTGCGCATGCTGGCCGACGGCTTCACCACCCGTCGTGGCGCACGCGCTGCCTACGTGCATCGCGATGCCGTGCACCACGAGCTGCGCGCACGTCGCGGCGCGCGGCTCACCGCCGTCACCTCAGGCGGCACCATTCCCGACACCGCCGACTACCTGGTGGTGCTGGAACCGCAAGCCACCATCGTCGGCACGGTGAACGAAGACTTCGCGGTCGAAAGCCTCGCCGGCGATATCTTCCAGCTTGGCAACACCAGCTATCGCATCCAGCGTGTAGAACGCGATCGCCTACGTGTCGAAGACGCACACGGGGCACCACCCAGCATTCCGTTTTGGCTTGGGGAAGCGCCGGGACGCAGCAACGAATTGTCACTGGGCGTTTCGCGTTTGCGCGAGGAAATCGCCACGCTCATCGATGCTGACGGCGTACAGGGCGCCTTTGACTGGCTGCACGATAGCTTGAACTTGAGCGAATCCGCCGCGCAGCAAGTCGTGGAATACCTTGCCAGAGCCAAGGCCGCACTCGGCGTGATGCCCACGCAATCCACGCTCGTTTTCGAGCGTTTCTTCGACGAATCCGGCGGCACGCAATTGGTGATCCACACACCGTGGGGAAGCCGCATCAACCGCGCCTGGGGCTTGGCACTGCGCAAGCGCTTCTGCCGACAGTTCAACTTCGAGCTGCAGGCAGCGGCGACCGAAAACGCCATCGTGCTGTCGCTGTCCACCAGCCACAGTTTTCCGCTGGAGGAAGTGTCGCGTTACCTGCACAGCAGTAGTGCCGAACACGTATTGGTGCAGGCATTGCTCGATGCACCTTTGTTTCCCGTGCGCTGGCGCTGGAATGCGGTGACCGCACTCGCGTTGCCGCGCTACGCCGGCGGCAAGAAAGTGCCGGCGCAACTGCAGCGCATGAAGAGCGAAGATCTACTCGCCACCGTGTTTCCCGACCAGGTCGCATGCCTGGAAAACATCGCCGGTGAACGACAGATTCCCGATCACCCGCTAGTCAACCAGACCATGCACGACTGTCTGCGTGAAGCGATGGACGTGGATGGTTTGTTGGACATTCTGAAGGGACTGGAATCCGGCGCCATCACCGTGGTCGCGCGCGATCTCACCGCACCCAGTCCGCTAGCCAGCGAAATACTCAACGCCGCACCGTATGCCTTTCTGGACGACGCGCCGCTGGAGGAACGTCGCACCCGCGCGGTGCAGACGCGCCACTGGAACGGCATCGAAGACACCGACGATCTGGCCAAACTCGACCCCGAAGCAATCGCCGCCGTGCGTGCCGAAGCATGGCCCGATGTGCGCAGTGCGGACGAGATGCACGAGGCGCTTAACGTACTCGGCTTCGTCACCACCGACGAGGCCAATACCAACGCCGGCTGGCTCGATTGGTTACGCAAACTTGCAACCTCGCACCGCGCCACCCGCTTTACTCCCTCCCCTGCGCGCAGCAGGGAAGGGTTGGGGAAGGGTGAAGCCCCCACCACAGCGCCAAGCTCAAATAACCCCCTCCCAATCTCCTCCTGTCAACAGGGGGAGGAGCAAATATCGTGCGGTGTGTGGATTTGCGCTGAGAAGCTACCTCTGTGGCAAGCGGTGCATGACAGCGCATCGATGCAGCCACCCATCAGCGCACCGGCCGAATTCGCTGCGCAAACCTGGACACGCGAAGACGCGTTACTCGAATTGGTCCGCGGACGACTAACCGGCCTCGGCCCGATCACCATCAACGCGTTAGCCGCATCATTGAGCGTGGAAACCACCGACATCGAACTCGCACTCATACGCCTGCAGTCGGAAGGCTACGTGATGCAAGGCCGCTTCACCCCCGACGCCGTGGAGACCGAATGGTGCGAACGTCATCTGCTGGCACGCATCCATCGCTACACCATTGGTCGCCTGCGCCGCGAAATCGAACCTGTCAGCCGACGCGACCTGATGCGCTTCTTGCTCGACTGGCAGCACGTCACCCCAGGCACGCGACTCAGCGGCCCGGATGCACTCGGCGCCGTACTCAATCAGCTAGAAGGTTTTGAAGCCGCAGCAGGCGCCTGGGAAGCCGAACTACTCGCCGCACGTATCGATGATTACTCCAGCCGCTGGCTCGACGAACTGTGCCGCGCCGGCCGCATTGGCTGGAATCGCCTGCGCAGCGGTGGTGGCAGCAGCGGCCCCGTGCGCGCCACGCCGATCGTGCTGCTACCACGACGCCAACTGAATCTCTGGACATCCATTGCCGACCGCAACCAGGACCAGCAGCCGCTGCTGTCATCACGCGCACAAGCCGTGGTCGATGCACTCACCGCACAGGGCGCCTTGTTCTTCGACGAACTCATCGACACCACGCGATTGCTACGCACTGAACTCGAAGATGCCCTCGGCGAACTCGTCTCCGCCGGGCGCGTCACCGCCGACAGCTTCGCCGGTCTGCGCGCGCTGCTCACACCCGCCGCCAAGCGGGAGTCATCCAAGCATCGTCGCGTACGCCGTCATACGTTGAGTGAGATCGAAGACGCAGGACGATGGTCACTTGTGCGCACATCATCATCTTCAACGCAGAGCGCGAATGAAGGGCAGGCCGAAACCATCGAGCACATCGCCCGCACGCTGCTGCGCCGCTACGGCGTCGTCTTCTGGAAACTGCTAGAACGCGAAGCACCATGGCTCCCTTCCTGGCGCGAACTGCTGCGCGTCTATCATCGACTGGAAGCACGCGGTGAAATACGCGGCGGCCGCTTCGTAGAAGGCATCGTCGGCGAGCAGTTCGCACTACCCGAAGCCATCGGCCAACTACGCAGCGTGCGGCAACGCGCACCGGAACAACAACGCATCTGCCTGAGCGGCAGCGACCCCTTGAACCTCGTCGGCACCGTACTCGCCGGTGATCGCCTACCCGCCCTCGCCGGCACCCGCGTGCTGTACGAAGACGGCGTTCCCGTAGCCGCACTCGTCGCCAACAAACCGCAATGGCTAATCGAAAGCGACCTCGCTCAACAACGCCGCTGGTACAACGCCCTCCTGCGTAGACCGGAACCCGATGGCACCAGCGACATCACTTACGTCAGACGCTAAAGGCGTGTTGTTACACCTGCTAAATCGGCCGCATAACTCACACATCTCCAAAATGCTTGGTAACAAACGCGTCCTTCGTCCACTTCACCTGCGTTGTAGGTGCGCAATTCATTGATCCAAACAAGCTAAAGGTCTTGCCGTGAGCTGAAAGCTAGCCACATACTCTGCGGGTACCTGATTTTTCGTCAAATTAAAGTTAGACGTCGCACATCCAGTGCGCCCCAACTTTGTCGCACTTTGGAGGCTCAAATGAAGAGAGTCACAGGTATCGGGGGAATCTTTTTTAACGCGAAGGATCCCGTCGCACTGCGCGCTTGGTACAAGCAGCATTTGGGAATCGACGTGCAATCGTGGGGAGGCGCGGCCTTCACATGGGCTGATGAAGCGGGCAATCCAACAAACGGAACCACCGCATGGTCCATCGGTGCCGCCGATGGTGGGCACTTTGCACCAAGCAAGTCGACCTTCATGGTCAACTATCGCGTCGACGACTTGGCCGCTTTACTCCAGGCGCTTCGGGACGAAGGATGTAACGTCTTGGAGAAGACGGACGATTCAGAGTACGGAAAGTTCGGTTGGGTGATGGACCCCGAGGGCAACAAGGTCGAACTTTGGCAACCGCCTCCGGGACAGTGAATTCTGTTCCAGAAATTTCACCGCCAACGCCCAAGCCTCCCTTGCACCGGTGAAGTCTACGATAGGCATATTGGAAGAGAGGATGGTCGCCGTTCTTAATCTCGGCGGCTGCATCGTGCTTCTTCACTAGGAACTTCGCGTGAATGGTCTGGAGATCGTCGTTTTATCCATCGGCGCCTTGTGGCTATTCATTGCAGCCGTTGTGATTGGATACCCGCTCATTGCCGGCCAGATTAGGGTTGGCCTGGATCCAGTAAGCCGGGAGGATGATCCGCAGGCCTTCTGGAAAGCCTACGTTTTCTCAACTACTTTGTTCCTGGCAATGTCCATCGCTGCTTGGTTCTTTATGCATTTTATTTTGCATTTGAGGCGTTAATTCTCTGCGCGCAGCGATTGTGCACAAGGAGCACCTAACCATTCGCTCAGCAGCGCGTGGCGAATCACTGGGGTAAACTCCAAGCCCTCCGCATTAGCTGTCGTTTGGCTCAAAGGTCAGCTCATACACGATGGGAGTGCCACGCAATGAAACATCTCGTCACATTGCTTTTCTTCGTCGGTGCCATTGCTGCATATATCGCAGGCAGCATGCCGGGGGCGGCTTTGCTCCTGGTGGTTGGCGTGATTCTGGAATTGGCCGGTTGGTATAGGGTTTTTCGAGGTGCGCGCTAAAGCTCTAAAAGGGGACTTCGAGATGATGCATATCAGCCCTCACCTGACCTTTGACGGCCAATGCAGGGCTGCGTTTCAGTTGTATCACCGGATTCTCGGTGGAACGATCGCCACGATGCTCACCTATGGCGAATCTCCCATGGCTTCGCAGATCGATTCACGATGGCACGAGCGCATCGTGCATGCGACGTTGCGGCTCGGCGATGTCGAGCTTACTGGCACTGATCTGCTTCCACATGACTATCGCAGGCCCGAAGGGTTCTTCGTCACTTTGACGCTGGAAAGCGCTACTCAAGCAGAAGACATATTCAATGCCCTCGCCGAAGATGGCGAGGTTCGCTTGCCATTTCGCCCGACATTCTGGTCGCCTGGCTTTGGCGTCTTGGTGGATCGATTCGGCGTGCCGTGGGAACTCAACAGTGCGCAAGGCGAAAGTTGATTCGTCTTCTGTCGGCGGTTTGGACAATGGGGAGGTCGTAGCGCATGGCAACGCTTGATCACATCATCCTTCGGGTTAACGATCTGGACGCGAGCATCGCGTTCTATACACAGATACTTGGCTTTGTGCTGGAAGGGACCGATGGCCCCTTTACGGTTGTGCGTGTCAGCCACGACTTTCAGATTCAGATGGCCCCGCATGGCACACCCGGATTCGAGCACTACGCCTTTGCGGTGTCATGCGAAGAATTCGACGACATCTTCGGTCGCATCAAGTCGGCGGGCGTCGCATATGGGCCGACCTTCAATACGGTCGGATCAAATTCCGGGCCTGGGGAAGAGTCAGGTGCGCGAGGCTTGGCGCCGACGCTTTATTTCTTCGATCCGAACAAGCATCTGCTCGAAATTCGCTGGTATGCGTAGTAAGCCGATACACAGACAAACGCAGCCGCTATGCGCAATCAATCACTGTGGTCGGCGATATAGATCAGCAAGCCGTCGCGCTCACGGAATTCACTACGACCATTCATGGCAATGTGTTGCCCAGCGCGCACACCGTTTGGCAAATCGATCGCAAAGATGCCTTCGAACAGAACCTGCACGTGCGCGGTGCCAGCCGCTTCGCTGAAGCCGGTGACGGTCTGGCGGCGTGACGAGAACAAATGGCGCGAACTTTCGGCCAGATGACGCAATTCGTCGATGCCCACGGTGCGCACGGTCAGCGTGCCTGCTGCGAAGTTTTCGAAAATGACTTCGCGGTGCATCGTGGCCAGCATCGCGTCAACGTCGATGCGGTTGTAAGCGCCGATGTAACGATCGATGAGGGCGCGCATAGGGTTCTCACGGCATAGACGGGGACGCTAAAGCTTACCCACTTTCGGCCAAATCGTGAGCCTATTGATGGCGAGGTTCGCTTAATTGTCTGTTGGGGTAATCCGTCTTGCGTAAGCACGCCGCCTTCCAACCTCCCCCGGAAAGCCAGGGGAGGAGTTAACGGAGCCTGCTTAGCGCTTCACGTTATCGGTCTGGTCGATAAACCGCGCCACGTTGTCGTGCAGCAGTTTCAGCGACTCCTCGTGGGCGTACACCATGTGACCGGACGGATACCATGCATAGCTGATGTTGTTCATCAGCGCCGGCTGGATGGGCATGTGGTGCATTTCGTAGTCGGCGGCGTAAAACGGGGTAGCGAGGTCGTAATAGCCACCGTTGAGCAGGATCTTGAGGTCTGGATTGGTTTTCATCGCCATCGCCAGATCGGGCATCACGTTAACGGCGCCATCGTGGTTGTTGTGCTTGGAATCCCACTCCTTGATGTCGGCGTACTCCAGGTAATTCTGGTCCTGACCGTACTTGAGATCGTTGCGCACGTAGTTGTTGAAGGCGGCGATGTATGCCGAACTGATCGCGGAGGACTGCGGGTCGTATTGGGATTCCTTGCTCAGCGGATCGAGCGACGGGCCGGCGAAACGCGTATCCAGGCGCCCGGTGGTGGTGTCAGTGTCGCCCAGCAGTTGTTGCTCGAACATGCCACCAGTGACGCGCAGATTGGCTTTGAGTAAGTAAGCCACGGGAAGGCCGGTGTATTGGTGCAGCTTTTCCGCGATGGCTTGCTTGCGCGTATCGTCGAGGCGCGAACCGGCCATCAGCGCCTGCGCGTAATCACCGAGCGCGAATTGCTCTACCTCCTGCAGCAGCGATTCCAGATCTGCAGGCTGCTGCGGCAGCTTATGGTGGTAATAGGCCGTGGCGGCGTAGGTTGGCAACGCCAGCTCGTAGGGCAGGTCGACACCAGGGTTCTGATCGGGACCATCGATGCTGGTGTCGAAGTTGAGGATCTGCGAAAGCAAGATCACACCATTCAAGTCGACGCTATTTTCGTTTTCAAGATCATTGGCGACCACGGCGGAGCGCGTGGTGCCGTAGCTCTCGCCGAACAGGTATTTCGGCGAATTCCAACGGCTGTAGCGCGACAGGAACTGCGTGATGAATTGCGCGAAGGCACGGCCGTCGCCATCGACGCCGTAGATTTCCTTGCGGCGATCCTTCATCTGCTCGTCGCGCTTGGAGGCATCGGCGTCATTGGCGATCAGGCGGCTGAAGCCTGCACCCGGCGCATCGATGAAGACCAGATCGGACGCATCGAGCAGGCTGTAGTCGTTGTTGACCAATTGATACGGCGCGGCAGGCGTGTGGCTGTCGTCTTTGGTGACGACGCGGCGCGGACCGAAGGCGCCCATATGCAGCCAAACGGTGGCCGAACCCGGACCGCCGTTGTAGATAAACGTGACCGGACGCTTGGCCGCGTCCGCGCCTTTCTTGAAATAGGCGACGTAGAACATGCTGACCGTGGGCTCGTTCTCTTTGTCGCCCTTGCCGTGTAGCACGATGGTGCCGGCGACAGCCTTGTAGGCGATGCGCTTGCCTTCGACCGACACCGATCCTTCGCTAGTCGATGCCTGTGGATGCAGGAGTGCGGCGTCAGGCTTCGTGTCATCCGACGGTGTCTTGTCTTTCTTGTCAGCAGCGACGGCGTTACCAAGCAGGAGGGCTGCAAGGGCGATGGCGAGCGGAAGTTTGCGCATGGATGGACGTTCCCCGGAAAACAGGCGCTATGCGCCGACCGCCCAGCTTAGGCAGGCCGGGCGCGAGGTTCACGCCCCAGAAGTCACGTCATGATGTGCAGTGACGCTCAGGGCCGGCTCCCCGGCGAAGGCCGGGGCCTAATCCGAGCGATGTCTTGTTAGCGTCCGATGACGCCCTTCAACAACGCTGCTTCGCGCGCCAATTGCTCGATCTCTGCCCAGCCGCCGTTCTTCAGTTTGTCGCTCGGCGTCAGCCATGAACCGCCAACGCACAGAACGTTGGGCAGGCAGAGAAAATCCGGCGCCGTGGTAAGCGAGATACCGCCGGTCGGGCAGAAGCGAATTTGCGGCAAGGGGCTGGCCCACGCGCCGAGCAATTTCGCGCCGCCAGCAGGCACGGCGGGGAAGAATTTCAGGTTGCGATAGCCGCGCTCGAGCAGGCTCATCGCTTCGCTCGCCGTCGCCACGCCGGGCAACAGCGGCAGCGCGCTGTCATCGGCCGCCTCGAGCAGGTTCGGCGAGATACCGGGCGATACCGCAAAGCGCGCGCCTGCCTGCTCGGCCGCATGCAAGTCCTTGGCGCTGAGCACGGTGCCGACGCCGATCACCGCGCCTTCCACTTCCGCCGCGATGGCGCGAATCGCATCGAGCGCTGCCGGCGTGCGCAAGGTCACTTCGATCGCCGGGATACCGCCAGCCACCAACGCACGCGCCATTGGCACGGCATGCTTGGCGTCTTCGATGATCACCACAGGAATCACCGGCGCCAGGCGCATGGTGGTTTCGAGCTGTTGTTGCTTTGTTTCGATGTTCATCAAGCTTCCTGATATTGATGCAATCACAACACGCCAGCGCCGAGATCGGCGGGCATCGCGTTGCGACGGAACATGCCGAACAACTCGCGACCCATGCCGTGCTGGTGACGCGAAAGATCTTCGATGGCTGGCGTGCGCGAGGCGAATTCACCGGCATCGACGAGCACGTCGAGTTCACCCTTCACCACATCCAGACGGATGATGTCGCCGTCGCGGATCTTTGCAATCGGGCCACCGTCATCGGCTTCCGGCGTCACATGGATCGCCGCGGGCACACGGCCGCTTGCGCCGGACATGCGGCCATCAGTCACCAAGGCAATGCGATAGCCGCGATCCTGCAGCACCGACAGCGTCGGCGTGAGCTTGTGCAGCTCTGGCATGCCGATCGCGCGCGGCCCCTGGAAACGCACTACCGCGATGAAGTCGCGATTGAGTTCGCCACGGTCGAAGGCGCCCTTGATTTCGTCCTGATCATGGAACACGACTGCCGGCGCCTCGATCACCAAGCGGTCATCCGGCACGGAAGACACCTTGATCACCGCACGACCGACGTTACCGTGCACCATACGCAGGCCGCCATCGGCGCGGAACGGTTCGCTTACACCGCGCAGCACACCGCGATTGCCGCTTTCCTTGAGTACAGGCGTCCACATCAGCTGACCGGATTCGTCCAGCGTCGGCACCTTGGTGTAGCCGGAAAGAGTGGTGCCGGCGATGGTGAGCGCATCGCCATGCAGCAAGCCGGCGCTCAGCAGCTGATCGATCAGGAACGCCATGCCGCCCGCTTCGTGGAACTGGTTCACGTCCGCGTAGCCGTTCGGATAAACACGCGCCAGCAACGGAATCACCGACGACAGCGCGTCGAAATCTTCCCAGCGCAGCGCGATGCCAGCTGCCTGCGCAATCGCCACCAGATGCAATAGATGATTCGTGGAACCACCCGTAGCGTGCAAACCGATCACGCCGTTGACGATGGCGCGCTCGTCGATGATGTGGCCGATAGGCGTGTTTTCGCCATGCTTGCCGATGGCAGCGCAGCGCCGCACCGCTTCGGCGGTGAGCGCGTCGCGCAATGGCGTGTCGGGTGCGACGAAGCTGGCACCCGGCAAATGCAGGCCCATGATCTCCATAAGCATCTGATTGGAGTTGGCCGTGCCATAGAAGGTGCAGGTGCCGGGCGAGTGATACGAACTCGCTTCCGCTTCCAGCAGTTCCGCGCGGCTGGCTTTGCCTTCCGCATAGGCTTGGCGCACTTTCGATTTCTGCTCGTTGCTGATACCGCTCGGCATCGGGCCGCTGGGGATGAACACACCCGGTAGATGACCGAAGCTCAGCGCGCCGATCAACAAGCCCGGCACGATCTTGTCGCAAATACCTAAGTACAGCGCACCGTCGAACATGTCGTGCGACAGCGCCACGGCGGTAGCCATGGCGATCAGGTCACGCGAGAACAGCGACAACTCCATGCCCGAGCGACCCTGCGTCACGCCATCGCACATGGCCGGTACGCCGCCAGCAACCTGCGCAGTGAAACCTGCCTCGCGCGCTACTTCGCGAATGAAAGCAGGATAGCGCTCATACGGCTGATGCGCCGAAAGCATGTCGTTGTACGACGTGACAATGCCGATGTTCGGCGTGTGACCTTCGCGCAATGCAGCTTTATCTTGCGTGCCGCACGCGGCGAAGCCATGCGCAAGATTGCCGCAGGAAAGACGTGCGCGATGCGTGCCATCGACGGCAGCACCATGGATACGATCGAGATAGGCGGCGCGTGTATCGCGACTGCGTTCGCGCAGGCGCTCGGTGACTTCGGCAACAACGGGATGCAAACTCATCTTTAACTCCAGCCGGCATGGCGCGGCGTGAACTCCTCCCCCTGTTGGCAGGGGGAGGTTGGGAGGGGGTTACACACACTTGCCGCGACGTGAGGGACTTCACCCCACCCCAGCCCTTCCCTACGGCACGTGGGGGAGGGAATGGATCGCGGCAAAACGTGCTTCATTACGGGCACCAATAGACGTCCAAATGCTGCGCATTGCGCAGCACACTGGCGATGGGGAATGAGCTATTGGGCTGCTCGGCCTGTTCCAGCAGGACACGCTTGTCGGACCCTTCGATGTGCAGATACAGCGTGCGTGCCTTGAGCAGCACCGGCAGCGTGAAGGTGATGCGCGGCTCGCCCGCGCCAGGAGCGCGCATCGGCAAGACCTGTGCGGTGTTGGCCGTGTCCAGCGCTTCGTCGAGGCGATCGCCGCCCGGGAAAAACGACGCCGTGTGACCATCCGGCCCCATGCCAAGCACCACCACATCGAACGGCAGTTTCATCGTCGCTACGCGTGCGCGCACTTCGCCGATGCCGGCTTCCGGCGTGGCTGTTTCGACATAGAGCGGCACGAATTCCGCATCGGCCGCGTTATGTCGCAGCAGCAACGCTTCGACCATGCGCGCGTTGGAGCGCTCGTCGGTATCCGGCACCCAGCGTTCGTCGACCAAGGTGATGGTGACGCGCGACCAATCCAAGGTTTCATGCGAAAGCCGATCGAACAGGCGCTTGGGCGTGCTGCCACCCGACACGGCGATCAACGCCTCGCCGCGCGCTTCGATGGCCGCGCGCAAATCGTTGGCGATGCGCTCGGCCAGCGACGTAGCGAGTGTTTGGCCGTCTTCGAAGGCGTGGATGGTGGGTTGCGCGGCCACTAGTCGTTGTCCTCGTCCCAGGTGCGTCCGTCGCGTTCGATTAGCGCCACCGCGGCACTCGGGCCCCATGTTCCGGCTGTGTACGGACGCGGCGCTTCGCCACTGGCGGCCCAGGCGGCCAGGATCGGATCGGCCCAACGCCATGCCGCCTCGACTTCATCGCGGCGCATGAACAGGGTGGGATTGCCGCGGATTACATCCAGAAGCAGGCGCTCGTAGGCATCAGATTGTTGCGCGCCGAAGGCCTCGGCAAAGCTCATATCCAGCGGCACGTGGCGCAGGCGCAAACCGCCCGGACCTGGGTGCTTGATGGTGAGCCACAGCTTGACGCCCTCGTCGGGCTGCAATCGCAACACCAGGCGATTCTGCGCCAACGGACCGGCGGAGCTGCTGAAAATCGAATACGGCACAGGCTTGAATGCCACCACGATTTCCGACACGCGTTCGGCCAGTCGCTTGCCAGTGCGCAGATAGAACGGCACGCCAGCCCAGCGCCAATTGCCGATCTCGGCTTTCAGCGCAACAAAGGTTTCGGTGTTGGATTTCTGGACGTTGGTCTTGCCATCGCAGTTCAAGTCTTCGATGTAGCCCGGCACGCTCTGACCTTCCGCCACACCTGCGCGATATTGCCCACGCACGGTGAGTTGCGCTGCGTTGCTGACGTCGATGGTCTTGAGCGCGTGCAGCACTTTCAGCTTTTCATCGCGCACCGCGTTGGGTGACAGCGAAGAGGGCGGCTCCATGGCCACCATGCAAAGCAGCTGCAGCAAATGGTTCTGCACCATGTCGCGCAGTGCGCCGGCATTGTCGTAATACGGACCGCGGCGGCCCACGCCCAGCGTTTCGGCCACGGTGATCTGCACGTGATCGATATGTCCGGCGTTCCACAGCGGCTCGAACAACGCATTGCCGAAGCGCAGCGCCAGCAGATTCTGCACCGTTTCCTTGCCGAGATAATGGTCGATGCGGAAGGTCTGCGACTCCGCGAACACTTCGCCGACGTCGTCGTTGATGCGATTGGCGCTGGCCAGGTCGTGGCCGAGCGGTTTTTCCAGCACCACGCGCGACTCGCCCTTGTTCAGGCCGTAGTGGCCAAGGCGGCGGCAGATGTCGACGAACAAATCCGGCGACGTGGAGAGATAGAACACGCGCACGTTGTCGGGTCTTTCTTCGATCAACTTGGCGAAGTCGTCCCAGCCTTCATCCTTGCGGGCATTCAGTGGCCGGTAGGAGACCAGCTTGAGGAAGGCGTCGAGTTTGGCTGGCTGGGATTCGGCGGCGCCGTTGAGAGCGGAACGAATCTGCGCGCAGTAACTCCCTTCGTCCAGCGCCTCGCGGGCCACACTGATGATGCGGCTGCCGGCCTGGATCTGGCCGTCAACGAAGCGATGGAACAGGGCAGGGAGCAGTTTGCGCACGGCCAGGTCGCCAGTGCCGCCGAAAATCACCAGATCGAAGGTCTCGACCGGTTGAGCAGGTGTAGTCACAACTCACCTCTTGCTGATGCTGGCTAGCCACGGGGGTGTGGCCGCCGGGGGAACCCGGATGGTACCAATGACATACCAGGCAATACCAGTATTTTTTGCGGTGCAATCGTATGCAAAATTGTCCTAAGGGCATAGGACTTGGCGCAACCCGCTGTTGTACAAGTGGTTCGGCATTGGTATGGTGCGCTACCTATGCAAAACGCCTTGGCCGACGAATACCGGCGCCTCAGCCGCGATACGACCACCCACCAGCCGCTGGCCTACCTGCGGCTGCGCCGGGCTATTCGTAATGTGATCCAGCATCGTGACATTGAGCCAGGCCAAACCTTGCCGAGCGAAAGGGATTTATCGCAGGCCTTGGGTTTGTCGCGTGTGACGGTGCGCAAGGCCATTTCCGGCTTGGTCGAAGAAGGCTTGCTGACCCAGCGTCACGGCGCCGGCACCTTTGTCGCCGAGCGCATCATCAAGCCGATGTCGCGGCTGACCAGCTTTACCGAAGACCTGCGTGCCCGCGGCCTGCATCCGCGCTCGGAATTCTTTGAGCGCAGCGTGGGCGAGGTGACGCCAGAAGAATCCATGGCGCTTAATCTGTCGCCCGGCGTGCTGGTCGCCCGCCTGCATCGCGTGCGCTACGCCGAAGACGAGCCGTTAGCGATCGAGCGCAGCGTGGTGCCGGCCAGCGTGCTGCCCGACCCGCATGAAGTGCACGACTCGCTTTACGAAGCCCTGGAAAACCATGGCTGCCGCCCGGTCCGCGCCTTGCAACGGCTGCGCGCGGTACTGCTAGGCGCGCGGCAAGCTCGCTTGTTGCATGTCACCACTGGCAGCGCCGGGTTGCATATCGAGCGTCGTGGCTTTCTCGATGACGGTCGCGTGGTGGAGTTCACCACCTCGTGGTATCGCGGGGATATTTACGACTTCGTCGCTGAGCTACAGACCGATTGATCGAGACCGACGGCCGCGCAAGAGCTCTCTTTTCCGTAACTCGCTTGAACGGATTCAGATCATCGAGCGAATGAAATTCACGACGGGACTGAAGAACGTTTCATGCAGACGTTCTGCAATCAAAAGAAGTACGCCCAGCGTAATCAAGATGAACGTGATGATCTTGCCCATCGCGCTCAACACCTTCATGGTGACAGTTTTCACGTCTGCAGCTTTCATGGCTAGAAACCGCTTGATGGACAGTTAAAAGGCGCAGCGAAAGTAGCGTTATTGTCCTATAGAAGCTGACACCGTATGCGTCAGTTACCCATGTCTTCGAGCCAAAGCATTTTGGAACGTCACCCGAAACGACGTGCCAAGCGCCCTGGCGTTGTTTAGGCCCGCTTGCGCAGAAAAATGTGCGCTGCACGTTCGCCCGCCACGTAGTTCGAGCATTCGTAGCCCAACGCGGGCATATCGATGCCGTTCAAGAGATGCTCCCCGGATCCAAGCAATACAGGACTGACAGCGAGATGCAGTTCGTCGATCAGTGCGGCGCGCAGGTATTGCCGAATCGTGGCAACGCCGCCGCCAAGACGCACATCGCGACCCTTCGCCGCATCCGTCGCCTGCTCCAGTGCGGCATGAATGCCACCGGTGACGAAATGAAATTCCGTGCCACCAGCCATCGTGAGCGGCGCGCGCGGGTGATGCGTTAGTACGAAGACCGGCGTGTGATACGGCGGCTCGTCGCCCCACCAGCCTTTCCAACTGTCGTCCGGCCACGGGCCCCGCACGGGGCCAAACATGTTGCGCCCAAGAATCCAGGCGCCAATGCCGGCAAAGCCTCGCTCGGCGATGTCATTGTCGATGCCCGTTTCACTCGCATCGCCCGTATCGAGGCCGTGCATCGTTCGCCATACGCGCGTATGGAAGAACCACTCCATCAACGCAACGCCTCCGACGCCGAGCGGATTTTCCAGATCCTGACTCGGTCCAGCCCCGTAGCCATCGATGGACATCGCAAAGCTCTTGACCAGGAGTTTCGACATGGTTCTGTCTCGTCATCGGGTGAGCGGAACGATACACCAGGGGCCTGCGGTTGCGACTGAGCCACGTCGGAGTGGCGCCATAACGTTGCCCTTGACGCCCCCACCGGCTACAGTTCGCGCGTTTCAGGTGTCCCTTAGGCCTATCTAACCGAAGGGGATGAAACGGGAAGCCGGTGCGCTGTTTACGCAGCAAGGCCGGCACTGCCCCCGCAACGGTAAGCGAGTTTTTCGAACGTTCTACGCCACTGTGCTGTACGCATGGGAAGGCATCGTTCGAGGGCGCGATTCAAGCGCGCCGCCTCGCGAGTCCGGAGACCGGCCTGATTCATTGGTTCTGGCAACTCGCGGTGGGCGAGACTCGGATCGCGTGCCGACCTTGTTGAGCCTGCCCGCATTCCGTTCCCTCCCACATCGCATGGCTGCCGGCTTATCTATCTACGCCGCGCGGGGACGTGTGGCAGGGGAACCGAACATGTTGAAGAAAACTCCGCTGGCTGCCGCCATAGTCGCGCTCAGCTTGAGCAGCTCGTTTGCTTACGCGCAAACCGCATCGAGCGATCCATCGAACGATCAGAACACCACGCTGAAAACCGTGGTGGTAACCGCCACGCGCACCGCCGCCACGGAAAACGACACGCTCTCGTCGGTCACCGTGATCACGCGCGAAGACATCGAGCGCTTGCAGCCCACCTCGCTAGTGGATTTGCTGACAGGCCTGCCCGGCGTGTCGATGGCGCAGACGGGCGGCATCGGCGGCCAGGCCAGCATTTTTCTGCGCGGTACGAATGCCGATCACACACTGCTGCTGATCGATGGTGTGCGCATCGGTTCGGTCAGCGCGGGTGTGCCGGCGTTGGAACAGATTCCAGTCGAAGCGATCGATCGCATTGAAATCGTGCGCGGTCCGCGCGCGAGCTTGTACGGTTCGGATGCGATCGGCGGCGTGATCCAGATCTTTACGCGTCACGGCCAGCCCAATGGCGGCATTGCGCCGTCGATCAGCGTAACAGGCGGCAGCCACGGTTACATCAACAGCCAGGCCGGCGTATCCGGCGGCGATTCGCATCTTTGGTACAACGCGAGCCTGGGTGGTGAATACACCGGTGGCATTCCTTCTTGCCGCATGGGTGCGGCTGAATTGGGCGTGGCGTGTTTCGTGGACGATCCGCGCAACGACGCGTATCGCAACTGGAACGGCTTCGCCAACTTCGGCTACCGCTGGGACAACGGCACAGAACTGGTGTTCGACTGGCTGCGCAGCAAGAGCAACGTCGAATACGCCGGTTCGCCCTACAGTGGCGACGAAGCGATCGAAGAGCAATACGTCGCCGGCACGCGCCTGAGCTTCACGCCGGTGGATATCTGGAAGGTGACGCTGAGCGCCGGTCAGAGCCGCGACGACAATGACACGTTCTATCAAGGCTCGTATTTCGGCGAGTACTACCCGCGCATGGGTACCGGCTACTTCGATTCGCGTCGCAATCAGGCCTCGTGGCAGAACGACATCACGCTGGGCACCAACCAATTGCTGACCGTCGGCACGGATTACGAGCAGGAACACATCTTCAGCGACACCGCGTTCGAACAGACCACGCGCGGCGACGCTGGCACGTTCGCGCAGTACCAGGGCATGTTCGGGCAGAACGAAATTCAGTTGTCGGCGCGTCACGACCACAACGATCAGTTCGGCAATCACAACACCGGCAACGCGTTGTGGGGGTATCACTTCGATCAGGGCTTGGTGCTGTCGGCCAGCTACGGCACGGCCTTCCACGCGCCGACCTTCGACGATCTGTATTACCCGGCGTTTGGCGGCGTGCCTACCTCCAACCCCGATCTGAAGCCGGAAACGTCGCACAGCGGCGAAATCGGCCTCACGCAGCAGCTCAGCAACTGGAACTGGGGTCTCAATGCGTATCAGACGCGCATCGAAAACCTGATCGAGCTGAACAGCGAATTCGTCCCGGAAAACGTCAGCCGCGCACTGATTCGCGGCGTCGAAGGTCAGTTCGGTTTCAACGTGGATAACTGGCGCGTGCAGAGTTACCTCACCTGGTTGCAGCCCAAGGACGATGGTAACGACGGCAACGATGGGAAAATCCTGCCGCGTCGCGCCAGGCAGACTGCGCGTTTGGATGTGGATCGCAGCTTTGGCAAGTTCGGCGTGGGCGCGACCTTCTTTGCCGCGGACGCGCGCTATGACGATGCCGCCAATGCATATCGCATGGGTGGCTACGCCACTACGGACCTGCGCGCCAGCTACAACTTCGCACCCGACTGGCGTGTGGAAGCGCGCCTGGCAAACGTCTTCGATAAGAACTACGAAACGGCCTACTACTACAACCAGCTCGGCCGCACCTGGTATCTCACGTTGCGTTACACCCCGACGATCCATTGACGACAGGATTTCCAGACCGCCTCGGCCTTTGCGGGGCGGCGGTTACCTGAATAAATAGCTGCCTGAGCAGGAAAATCCGCTCCATGCCTTTCGGCACGGCCGGACTTCAGGCACATTCGCGGGGACAGCTTCCCAAGGCATAAGGTGCCCATGAATGTGCCCTTCTTTTTCGATGCGCCGAAGCACGCGCTGGATTCGCGTGTGCACGGCTTACATCTACCTGACACCGACGCGTCGGTGACGCGGTGAATATTTTCGCGCCCATCATTCGCCGGCCGGTCGGCACCGCCCTGCTGGCGATCGGGCTGACCATCGCCGGTTTCTGCGCCTATCTCGTGCTGGGCGTGGCGGCGTTACCGTCGCTGGATTTCCCAGGCCTGGTGGTGATCGCCCAGTACCCGGGCGCCGATGCGCAAACCATGGCGGCCACCGTGGTCGCGCCACTGGAACGGCAGCTGGGCCGCATTCCTGGCATCCAGCAGATGACGTCGGACAGCAATGCCGGTGGCACGCAGATCCAGATCCTGTTTGATTTCGGGCGCAATGCGGACAAGGCTGCACGCGATGTGCAGGCCGCGATCAATGCAGCGCAGCCGGACCTACCGGCAAGCATGCAGCCGCCGCAGTATTTCAAATTCGATACGGCATCGATTCCGGTACTGCTGATCTCGCTGACTTCCACCAGCATGCCGCCCGATAGGCTCTACGACCTCACTGATACCTTGCTGATGCCTGCCGTGGCGCAGATTCCCGGTGTAGCGCAGGTGCAAGTTTTTGGCGGCACGCCGCATTCCGTGCGCGTCACGTTGAACAACCTAGCGCTGACGGCCAAGGGCATCACCGCAAACGATATCGCCAACGCGCTACGCGCCGCGAACGTCACCTCGCCGCAGGGCATTCTCAGCGACGGCATCAGCCAGATGACCGTCACTGCCAACGACGCGCTGCACACACCGCAAGACTTCGCTTCGCTGGTGATCGCCAGCCAGAAGGGCGTACCGGTGCATCTGTCTGACGTGGCCACCATCACCAGCGGCGAACAGGATAAGTATCAGGCTGCGTGGTTCAACGGCCAGCGCGCCGTGTCAATGCAGATCAGCAAACGTCCCGAAGCCAACTCGGTGCAATTGGTGCAGGACATTCGCGATCGCCTTCCGGCATTGCGCAACCTGGTGCCTGCCGATGTGCAGATCACGCCGATTTTCGACCTCACTCAAGGCACCAAGTCCGCGCTGCATGAAGTGGAGATAGCGCTGCTGCTTAGTATCGTGATGGTTGCGCTAGTGATGCTGGTTTTCTTGCGGCGGGCGCGCCCCACGCTGATTGCGATGTTGAGCGTGCCATTGTCGCTTGCCGGCGCGTTCGTGGTGATGTACACGCTCGGCTTCACCCTTAACACCTTGTCGTTGATCGCGCTGGTGTTGTGCATCGGCTTTGTGGTGGACGATGCGATCGTGGTGATCGAGAACATCGTGCGCCATATGGAACACGGCATGCCTTCCTTGGATGCGGCATTGCTCGGCGTGCGCGAGATCGGTTTCACGGTGATTTCGATCACGGTCTCGCTGGTGGCGGTGTTTGCGCCGATGGTGTTCGGCAACAACACCCTAGTGATGTTGATGCGTGAGTTCTCGGTCACGCTGATCTCGACGATCGTGATTTCCGCAGTGGTGTCGCTCACGCTTACGCCTGCGTTGTGCGGCCGTTATCTGCTTGAGGAAAGGCCGGGGGATCGCAAACCAGGCAAGCTGGAAGCGATAGTGGAACGCTTCGATCGTCAGCTGCTGCGCATCTACGAGCGCGGCCTGGACTGGGCGATGCACCACCGTCGGATCATGCGCTGGCAGCCGCTGATTTTGCTGATCCTTACGGTTGGTCTGGCCACGGTCGTCGCCAAGACGGCTGGCGGCGCAATCATGCCGAAGGAAGATACGGGCATGATGATCGCGCAGATGACCGCTGACGCGAACATTTCTCCGGCGTTGATGGCAACGCGCACGCAAGCTGTCGCGGCCATCATGCAGGCCGATCCCGCCGTACAAGACGTCACCACGATCCTGGGCGGCAATAACAACAATGGCGCGGTCGGCAACAACTCCACTTTGTTCATCGACCTCAAGCCGCTCGGCCATGGGCCGGGCCAGCGTCCCGATTCCGTAGACAAAGTGATCGAACGACTGGACAAGCGATACAAAGATATCGCCGACATGACCATCACGATGCGTGGCATGCAATTCCTCGGGGGCGGCACCAACAAAGGCGGCGGCGAATACGCGTTCGACCTGGGCAGCACCACGGGTGCGCCGCTGCAACCGGCGACGCTGCATCTTGCGCAGGTGATGCGCAAGATGAGTCAATTCAAAAACGTCAGCACCAGCTACGACAGCATCGGCAAGCAACAACTGCTGGAAGTCGATCGCAACGCCGCGTCCCGCCTGCAGGTAGGCATGGGCACGATCGACCAGGCCCTTACGGACGCCTTCAGCCAGACGCCGGTTTCGGTGATCTATTCGGACATCAATCAGTACCGCGTGGTGATGACCGCCGGCAACGCTGATTCGCTCAGCCCGGAAACCTTGCTCAACACGTACGTGCGCAATACACAGGGCAAGATGATTCCGCTTTCGGCGATGGCGCATATCAAGCCGTATATCGCGCCGGTCGAGATCGAACACTACAACCAGATGGAATCGTCCACGATCAGCTACAACCTCGCTGACGGCATCACCCAGGCGGATGGTTTGAAATTCGTCGATCAGGCGATGTTCGCCGCACAGCTGCCGCCTGGCGTGTCTAAGCGCTTTACCGGCGACAACCAGAAGCTGGTCGAGGCGATGGAGAACGCATTGATCGTTTTCGCCGCGGTGATTCTGGTGATGTACATCGTGCTCGGCATTCTTTACGAGAGCCTGATTCATCCGCTGACCATTCTCTCGACGCTTCCCGCCGCCGGCATGGGCGCTTTCCTTGCCATGCTGCTCACGCATACGCAGCTCACCATGATGTCGGTGATCGCCGTGTTGATGCTTATTGGTATCGTGAAGAAGAACGCGATCCTGATGGTCGACTTCGCACTTGTTGCCGAACGCGAAGAAGGCCGCACGCCGCCGGAAGCGATTCGCGAGGCCGCCCTCGTGCGTTTCCGCCCGATCACCATGACGACGCTGGTGGCGATGGGGGCGGCATTGCCGCTCGCGATCGGCTTCGGCGTCGGTTCGGAAATGCGCCAGCCGCTGGGTATCGCGATCCTTGGTGGATTGTTCGTATCCCAGCTGCTGACCTTGCTCAGCACGCCGGCCATCTATTTGTGGCAACACGACCGTCGCGAACGTAAGGCGGCGCGCAAGGCGCGTCGTGCGGAAAGGCGTCGTTTGCGGGAATTGGACAAGCAGGTTCCCGCGGCAGAGTGATCGTCCGCAGCTTTTTCGCTCGTCATCCCGGTGAAGGCCGGGATGACGAGTAGAGCCTTCAGTTTCGCAGCAACGGGAACCAAAGCGCCAGGCCGCGTTCCATGATCTATCCGCATGCCTTTCGGCAGGGTCGGACTTAAGGCACATTTGCGGACCTGCGCATGCGGGTATGAAGTGCTTATGGATACGCTCTTTTTCTTGCATGGACCCGCGCACTCACGCGCCGCTTGCGCCTGCCTGACGCCGGCATGCAGGTGAGCGCATGAACATCTTCGAGCCCATTGTCCGCCGCCCCGTAGCCGTCTCACTGTTGGCGATCGGCCTGGTCATTGCGGGTTTCTGCGCCTATCTGCTGCTAGGGCTGGCAGCCTTTCCTTCGATGCAATTTCCCGCAGTGGCCGTGCAGGCGCTGCTTCCTGGTGCCGATGCGCAGACCGTTGCGTCGACGGTGGTCGCCCCTTTGGAACGGCAGCTCGGGCGTATTCCCGGCATCCAAGAAATGACCTCGGACTCGAATCCGGGCGGCGCGAATATTCAAATTCAGTTCGACATGCGCCGCAGCGCCGACCAGGCGGCCCGCGATGTCGAGGCGGCCCTGAACGCAGCGGCCCCCGATTTGCCTGCCGAAATGGCGTTATCGCCACCGCAGTACTTCAAGGCCGATACTTCGCAAATTCCGGTGCTGCTGATTGCGATGACCTCCACCAGCATGCCGCCGGACAAGCTCTACGATCTGGCCGATACCCTGATGCGACCCGCCGTCGCGCAGATCGACGGCGTGGCGCAGGCTCAGCTCATCGGCGGTGCACCGCATGCCATACGCATCTCACTAAATAATCAGGCACTCACCGCCAAGAGCCTGACGTCGAACGACGTCGCCAATGTTTTGCGTGCCGCCAACGTCGCGTCACCGCAAGGCATCGTCAGCGATGGCATAACGCAAATGACCGTTACCGCCAACGACGGTCTTCACACGGCGAAGGATTTTGCCTCGCTGATTATCGTCAACAAGAAAACCGTGCCGGTGCGTCTGTCTGATGTCGCCACCGTCACCGATGGCCAGCAGGATGCTTATCAGGCGGCATGGTTCAATCGTCAACACGCCGCCGTGATGCAGGTGATGAAGCGCCCCGAGACCAATTCGGTGCAACTGGTGGAGGAAATTCGCAAGACCATTCCTCGCCTTCAGGCGCTGGTCCCGGCCGACGTGCAGATCACGCCGATCTTCGATCTGACACTGTCCACGAAATCCGCATTGCACGAAGTGGAAGTGGCGCTGCTGCTGAGCATCGTGATGGTGGCGCTGGTGATGCTAGTATTTTTGCGCCGCGTTCGCCCCACGATCATCGCTATGTTCAGCGTGCCTCTCTCGCTCGCTGGCGCATTTGTGTTGATGTATGCCCTTGGCTTTACTCTCAACATGATGTCACTGATTGCGCTGGTGTTGTGCATCGGCTTCGTGGTGGACGATGCCATTGTGGTGATCGAAAACATTTTCCGCCATATGGAACAGGGCGCCGATGCGCTGGGGGCTTCGCTTATCGGCGTGAAGGAAATCGGCTTTACCGTGATCTCAATTACGCTCTCGCTGATCGCTGTATTCGCGCCGATGGTGGTAGGCAACAACCCGATGGTGATGTTGTTGCGCGAGTTTTCCGTCACGCTGATCGCGACGATCATATTTTCCGCACTGGTATCGCTGACGTTGACGCCTGCGCTTTGTGGCCGTTATCTCGAACAGGAAAATCACGGCACACGTAAACCGGGCAAGCTTGAGCTCGCTGTGGAACGTTTCGACCGACGGCTGCTTCGCATCTACGAACGCGGCCTGGACTGGGCGATGCATCATCGCCGGATCATGCGCTGGCAACCGATCATCCTTTTGATACTGACCGTTGTGCTTGCAGTAGCGGTCGCCAAAACAGCGGGTGGCGCGCTGATGCCCGAGGGCGATACCGGCATGCTGCAGGTCACCCTGACGGCCGATGCAAATATCTCTCCGGACTTGCTTGCCAAACGCGCGCAAGACGTGGACGCGACGATGTTGAACGACCCCGCGGTGCTGGATGTTTCTTCGTTCCTAGGCGGCAACAACACCAATGGTGCGGTGGGCAATCAGGCCACCTACTTCGTCGACCTCAAGCCGCGCGGCGATGGACCCGGTCAACGGCCCGACGCGGTGGACAAAGTGATTGCGCGGCTCAATGACCAATACAAAAAGCTCTCCGACGTCGATGTCGTAGTCACCAGCCTGGGCTTTTTCAGTGGCAACAGCGGCACCAAGGCCAAAGGACAATATGCGTTCGACGTCACCAGCACCACCGGCGGCGGCTTGCAGGATCCGACGCTGAAGCTGGCGCAAGTCATGCGCAAGATGAAGCAGTTCCGCGATGTGAGCACGACGTTCGACAGCATCGGCAAGCAGCAATTGCTACAGGTCGATCGCGATGCGGCGTCTCGCCTGCAAGTAGGCATGGGGCAGATCGACCAAATGCTGCTGAATGCGTATGGTCAGACGCCTGTGTCAGTCATTTACTCCGATATCGACCAATATCAGGTCATCCTTACCGCGGACGACGCCAATTCGCTCAGCCCGCAAACGCTTTTGAATATGTATGTGCGCAACAGCGCGAACAAGATGGTTCCGCTATCGGCCATGGCCCATATCAAGCCTTATATCGAGCCGATCGACATTCAGCACTACAACCAGCTCGAATCCGCGACGATCAATTACAACCTTGCCGATGGCATTACTCAGGCCGATGGCTTGAAGCTGATCGACCAGGCGATGTTCACCGCACAATTGCCACCCGGCATCGTCAAGAAATTCACCGGCGACAACCAGAAGCTGGTGGAAGCGGCCACCAATGCGGCCTTCATGTTCATTGCAGTCATTCTTGCCATGTACATCGTGCTCGGCGTTCTGTACGAAAGCCTGATCCATCCGCTGACGATTCTTTCCACGCTGCCCGCCGCCGGCATGGGCGCCTTCCTGGCCATGCTTGTGACGCATACACAGCTTTCCACCATGTCGGTGATTGCGGTGCTCATGCTGATCGGCATTGTGAAGAAGAATGCAATCCTGATGGTGGATTTCGCGCTGGTCGCGGAGCGCGAGCACGGCCGTTCGCCACCTGATGCCATTCGCGAAGCTGCCATGGTGCGCTTCCGCCCGATCACCATGACGACACTGGTGGCGATGGGTGCAGCGTTACCGCTCGCGATCGGCTTTGGCATCGGCTCGGAAATGCGCCAGCCATTGGGTATCGCGATACTTGGCGGCCTGTTCGTGTCGCAGCTGCTCACCTTGCTCAGCACGCCGGCGATTTATCTGTGGCAACACGATCGACGCGAACGCAAAGCGGCACGCAAGGCGCGG
>CAJCJD010000175.1 GCA_903970555.1 Vulcanimicrobiota bacterium | reverse complement strand
CGGCGGCATGCAAGATAGGGTCTTGCTTGCTCTTGGCCATTACGGCATCTCCTTTTCGTCAACCAGCGTGCGGCAATGTGCCAGTGCGTTGGCGACGTGATAGCGCACCATGCGCTCACTAAGATTCATCGTCTGCGCGACAGATCCAAAATCGCGCCCCTCAATAACGTGTAATACGAAAGCCTGGCTCGCCTTGGGCGGTAGCTCGCCGAGCACCTTGCGAATGCCGGCGACCTGCTCCACCGCCATCGCATGGTGAACCGGCGACTCCTCGCCCATGGGCTCGTCATGCGATTGTCCGGCGACAAAATCACTGCGCACTTTTCGTTTGCGCAGACGATCGATGGCAAGGTTGCCCGCAATCTTGAACAGATAACTGCGCAGCGACTCCACGTCCTCGCGGTTATCCAGCGTGAGCAGGCGCAGGTATGCCTCCTGGGCGACTTCCTGGGCATCGGAATGCGAACTCAGCCGACACTGCAGGAACGCGATCAGGGCACGATTGTGCTCGCGGAAAAGCTTTTCGATGTCG
The DNA here is from genome assembly GCA_903970555.1 of Vulcanimicrobiota bacterium. GTDB lineage: Bacteria > Pseudomonadota > Gammaproteobacteria > Xanthomonadales > Rhodanobacteraceae > Dyella_B. Next base: position 19,464 of record CAJCJD010000175.1, on the reverse strand, counting down.
CTCACGTGCACCGACAGCGTCACGGTCGTCATACCCCCGTAAATCGATGTGTTCAGCTTGCCCACGACGTTTCACTAAAGTTCTGCAACCGCTTGTATGCCGCCTGCCGTTCTTGCACAAGAGGGGCGACCTGTCCCACCACTCGCCTGGTAAGCGCGTTGGCTAGCAATTGCTCCGTTTCTCGCCGAAGTGCCTCTCGCCGACGAAAGGCGGAGCGATGATTGCTCGGCACATCCGCTTCGGACTTGTGACTCTGCGACGATGGCAAGATATACCAACCGCCCCCGGCCGCCATGCCCTGTTGTTCTTCCCAGAAAGCATCGTAATCGGCGAGCACCGGACGCCCCGTGCGCCGCAGCGGATGCGCATCATTGCTGATTGCGCTGATCTCAGTAATGCCAAAGTGCCGAGCAAACGTATAGACAAGGGATAGCATCAAATGCTTCGGACGCATGCCATATAGGTTGCGCGTCAGTGCGCGAACGACATCCTTGGCATTGTCGCCCCTGGGGCCCTGCAGACATCCGATCACGATGCGAGGCCGCTCGCCGACAATCGAGAACACAATGCTATAAAGCGGATCTTCGTTGACGTCGCAAAGCTGCAGGCAAAGTTCACCTTCGCAGCCCATGAAAATCGGCGGCCGCATGCAGAGCGTCAACAAGGAGCCGTCCTTGGCCTTCATGCTTCCTAAACTTGCATGCCCCAAGGCATAAACCAAATCGAACAAGCCATTCGGCAAATGCGCCAGCACAAAACGATAATGCTGATGCAGGCTTTCCAGACGTTGCGACCGTTTCCAGTTGGCGTTGATGTAGCGATGCATATGCCTTTCAAGCAATCGCGGATCACGCTGTCGATAGGCCATCATTCGCGGACTGGCGTAAACAAAATCAAGAAAGCTGCCGTGTTGAACCGGCATGCAACCGCTGCGCAAAAGGTATTTGAGCGCCGACACGCCACGCTTGTACCACGCACCGCGCCAATCCCTGCGTCCACGCAGCGAGCGCAGCATATTCACAGGCGTGCCACCACGCGTCGCTTCAATAAAGGTGGCGGACAACTTCGCCACAGCAGCTCCACACTTGGCGAGAAACGTCGGCGACGCTGGGGCAAATCGACGATAACGCTCCGGGGCTGAGGCGCCCGGAGGCAGGAAGGCATCGATACCGACACCCAAGACGCCGGCGGGTGGATGATTGGGTTTGTTCAAGGCATTCGCCCTAAGAGACGGTTACAGTTCTCTCAAAGACGTTTCAGGGCCTCGATTTTGAAATGAGGTCGGCAATGGGCTGGAACCGGGCCCATTGCAGGCCCGGCTAGGCTTCGGGTGCCGGATCAAGGCGACTCCGTCACCCAGATCAGACTATTTCTTGGCAAACATCGTTGGCGGCGGCATACCCATGGCCTGATACAACGCCGCCGTGTCGGAAAGACGAGCCGCCTTGGCCTGAATCTCCGTAAGCTTCGCATTTTGCCAATGCTGCTCGCTGAGCAACGTGGCGGGATAGGCAATCGCGCCGAGGCGATAGCGCGCATCGATGTCCGTGAATGATTGCCCCGCTGTGGCCGCGGCATTCTGGGCCGATTGCAGCGCCAGCGCATCCTGGTTCAACGCCGTGAGCGTGTCGGCAACGTTCTGGAAAGCGTTGAGCACCGCCTGCTGATAGTTCGCCAGCGCAGCGTTGTAACTGGCGATAGCGGCTTTGCGCTGCGCCAGCAACGCGCCACCGTGGAAGATCGGTTGAGTGAGCGACAAACCCGCACCCCAGATCGAGCCGGCGGCGGTGAACAGATTTGCTGGCTTGAACGCAGCCGAACCGATCGAGGCAGATAGGGAGATATGCGGAAACAGGTTCGCGGTAGCCACGCCCACTTGCGCGGAAGCAGCATGCACGGCAGCCTCGGCCGCCAGCACGTCCGGTCGCTGCTGCAACAAATCGGAAGGCACGCTGACGGGCACATCCGTCGGCAACTGCAATTGCGACAGCGTGAGATTCGACGGCGCCTGATCCGGCGTACGCCCTATCAGTACCGCCAATGCGTGACGCGCGCGCAGTGCCTGCGTACGTAGCGCTGGAATCGAAGCATCGATGCTCGCCGCTTCCTGTTGTGCCGTCAGCACATCGTCATGCGATGCAGCCCCGAGACGATAGGAGCGTTCGGCGATGTCAGCCTGCGCGTGCGCCAGTGCGGACAAATGCTCGCTAGCACTCACCTGCTCAGCCAACGATGCGGCATTGATCGCGGCGATCACGATATTGGCCGCCAAGGCGCGTTTCGCCGCATCGAATTCGTAGGACTGCTGATCGACTTGCGCCGCCGACTGTTCGATGCCATGACGCGTTGCGCCGAACAGATCGAAGTTGTAGCTCAGTTGCAGCTGGCCTGCATACACGTCGTAGAGATTGGTCGGCGGACCGATATCCGGAAATCCTATTGCGCGTTGTCGGCTGGCCTGCCCTCCGGCATCGATCGACGGGAGCATGTTTGCGCCCACCTGTGCACGCAACAATTGATGCGCTGACTCAAGCGTGTGTTTTGTCGCTGCCAGCGAGGGGTTGTTGCGCAAGCCTTCATCGACCCAGGCATCGAGCGTATCGTTGCCGTACAACCGCCACCACTCCGGCACGGGGCGCGCGCCAAGGCTGAAATGTTGCGTGACGCCGTCTGCCTTGGCGCTATCTGCTGGAACCGGCTGCGCCGCGTAGTGTTCGGGCGCAGGTGGTGCCGGTGGTTTGGCGGGTGGCGCGAGAGCACATCCTGCCAGGATCAAGGCTGCGGCCAACGGCGTGACACGCGCCGATCGAATGATATTTGCAGATTTCATACGGCAGCCTCCGCTTCGCGTGTCGGCTCGTCGGCGCGTACGCGGAACCACGCGGCATACAGCGCCGGCAAGTAGAACAGCGTGAGCACCGTGGCAACGGTAATACCACCCATCAGGGCCGTAGCCATCGGTCCAAAGAAATTGCTGCGCAAGAGTGGGATCAGCGCCAACACGGCGGCCGCAGCGGTGAGCGTGATCGGCCGGAAGCGCCGCACGGTGGCACCGATGATGGCCTCCCAGCGCGGATGGCCCGCACGGATATCCTGCTCGATCTGATCAACCAGAATCACCGAGTTACGCATGATGATGCCGAACATCGCAATCGTACCGAGCATGGCGACGAAACCGAACGGCTGACCGAACAACAGCAGCGCAGCGATCACGCCGATGAGGCCCAGCGGTGCGGTCAGTACCACCATGAACGTGCGACCGATGCTTTGCAGCTGAAGCATTAGCAAAGTCAGCACCGCAATCACCATCAACGGCATTTGCGCATTGATCGATCCCTGTGCCTTCTCGTTCTGCTCTACTGAGCCACCGACTTCGACGCGATAGCCAACGGGCAGGTGACTACGGATGTCGGCTAGCTTCTTGTCGATATCGTTGGTGACATCGAGACCCTGCGCGCCGCCACGCGTGTCCGACTGCACGGTGATCGACGGCTGTCGGTCGCGCTCCCAGATCACACCGTATTCGAGGCCATAGACGACATGTCCGAGTTGCGCCAGTGGAATCGCGGTGCCGCTGGGTGTCGGTATCGCCAGCTGCTCGATCTGATCGGGATGGATGCGGTCGCCGTTTTCGCTGCGCAAATCCACAGCAATCAACTTGTCGCGTTCGCGAAACTGCGTCACCGTGGTTCCCGACAGCGTCATCGCAAGGAAGTTGGCCACATCCTGCGAACTGATCCCCAGTTGGCGCGCCTTGACCTGGTCCACCTCGAAGCGCACCGAACGCTCCGCTGGCTCATCCCAATCGAACTGCACGTTAGTAGTGTGAGGGTCAGCGCGCATCACCGTGGCGACTTGCTCGGCGATGCCACGCACCATCGCGATATCGTCGCCATCGACGCGGAACTGCACCGGGAAGCCGACGGGCGGGCCGTTTTCAAGGCGACTGACGCGGCTTCGCACCGCAGTAAAGTCACGCCTCAGCATATCGTTGAGATAAATCGCGAGCTGCTCGCGCTGCGCGACATCTTTTGCGGTAATCACGAACTGCGCGAAATTCGGCTGCGTCAGCTGCTGATCCAACGGCAAGTAGAAACGCGGCGCACCGCTGCCGACGAAACTGACGTAGCTGGCAATTTCCTTGCGCCCCTGGATGGCCGCCTCGAAGCGCTTCGTTTCGCGCAATGTTGCCGCGAACGATGCACCTTCGGGCAAACGCAGATCCACCAACAGTTCAGAGCGATCGGAGCTCGGAAAGAACTGTTTGGGTACCGCGCCAAACCCCGCCAAGGCAATCACGAACAACACCACGGTGGATACAAGCACCAGCCAGCGATTGCGCAGGCAGAAGTCGAGCCAGCCTCGGAAGCGACGATAGAAGGCCGTTTCATAGATCTCGATCTCATCACCGTTATGCACCGGCTGCGGGACCTTCGTGCTACGCGCCGTGCGCAAACGCTGCGGCAGAAACCGCGCCCACCATTCCTGTCCAGGCTTAGTGCGCTCGTGATGTTCCGGCAGCATGTGATAACCCAATAGCGGAATCACGATCACCGCGGCAAACCACGAGACCAGCAACGCAATCGCTGAGACCTCGAAGATCGAACGCGTGTATTCACCGGTGCCGGATTTGGCCAGCGCGATCGGCAAGAAGCCGGACACCGTGACTAGAGTACCGGTCAACATCGGGAACGCGGTGCTGGTGTAGGCAAATGCGGCAGCGCGCACGCGGCCCCATCCCTGTTCAAGTTTTACGGACATCATTTCGACGGCAATGATCGCGTCGTCGACCAGTAGGCCCAGTGCCAGCACCAAGGTGCCGAGGGACACCTTGTGCAGACCAATGCCGAAGATATCCATGCACAGCGCAGTGGCGGCCAGCACGAACGGAATGGAAATCACCACCACCATGCCGGTGCGAAAACCCAGGCTCAGCAGGCTTACCAGCAGAACGATGGCGATGGCTTCGGCGACGGATTCCTGGAAGTCGTCGACCGAGTGCGAGACCGCGCGCGGCATGCTGGTGACTTCAGAAAGTTTCAGGCCGGCCGGCAAGCGTTTCTGCAGGGCGCCCATGGCTTTATCCAGCGCTTTGCCTAGTTGGATCACATCGCCACCCGGCTGCATGGTGACGCCGATGCCAAGCACCTGCTGCCCCATGAAGCGCACTTGCTGGGTCGGCGGATCGTCGTAGCCGCGCCGTATCGTGGCGATGTCGCCGAGGCGGAAGGTCTTGCCATTGATGTGCAGCAGGGTATCGGCCAGCGCACTCATATCACTCAGTTGACCGCTCGGGCGCACAAAGACGCGATCGTCGGCAGTGGTCAGTACGCCGGTCGATGCCACCGCGTTCTGTTGGTCGATAGCCTGCGCGATCTGTTGCGGGCTGATGCCGAGCTTGGCCAGCTGCACATTGGGAATGTCGATGTAGATGTGCTGGTTCTGGTCGCCGAAATAATCGACTTTGCCGACGCCCGGGACGTGTAGAAGTTCGGCGCGCAATTGATCGGCGTAGTCATGCAATTGCGCGGGCGTGTAGCCATCGCCCTGCAGTGCATAGATGTTGGTATAGACGTCGCCGAACTCGTCGTTGAAGAACGGGCCCTGCACGCCCGGCGGCAATTGCGCGCCGATATCGCCGACTTTCTTGCGCACCTGGTACCAGGTCTCCGGCACAATGGACGCAGGTGCCGAATCCTTGATGTTGAAAAAGATCAGCGATTCGCCAGGACGCGAGTAGCTGCGCAGGAAGTCGATCGACGGCGTTTCCTGCAGCTTGCGCGAAATGCGGTCGGTCACTTCTTCCTGCACTTGCTGCGCGCTCGCGCCGGGCCAGAAAGTCTGAATCACCATCACCTTGAAGGTGAACGGCGGGTCTTCCGATTGCGACAGATGACTGTACGACAGCATGCCGAACAGCGCGATCATGCCCATCAGGAAAAACACCAATGACTGATGCCGCAGCGTCCACGCCGAAAGATTGAAGCGCTCTCCGCTACTCATTGCGGTGCATCCTCTGGATGCGGCGGCGCTATCGGTGCGACTTTTTCGCCGGCCGACACTGTATGCACGCCTTGCATCACGATGCGCTCGCCAGCCTTCAGGCCGCTGGCGATCCAAACATCCCGTTCGCCGTAGCGGACCACGGTGACCGGCCGCAATTCCAGCGTCGTGTCAGCAGGACGAACCACCCAGACGGCCGCATGCTCGTCCTGGTGAAACAACGCCGTTGCCGGAATGCTTACCGTCGCGGCGGAAGACTTGGTCGCCTGCATCGCGACATCCGCCGTCATGCCCAGCTGCAGCAAGCTTCCGGGTTGATCGAGCGTCAACTTGACCAGATAAGTGCGCGACTGCGGATCTGCGGATGGCGCGATCTCTCGCACACGCGCGTCGTAAACCTGGCCAGGCAACACTGACAGCGTCACTTTCGCCGCCTGCCCGATGGTGACGCCATCGACCCGACTTTCCGGCACATCGACATACACGTCGCGCTCGCCCGACCAAGCAAAGCCGAACACGGCTTGCCCGGCAGCCAGCACTTGGCCCACGTCCGCCTGACGGCTGGTGATGGCGCCATCGTGATCGGCGATCAACGTGGTGTAGCGCGACTGGTTCTGCGCCAATTCGAACTGCTGCTTGGCCTGATCGCGTCCGGCAAGCGCGGCGGCATACGCATCCTGTGTCTGTTCCAGCTGCAGCTGGCTGATGAGATTTTGCTTAGATTGCGCTTCGTCACGATCACGCTGCTGCGTGGCGAACAGCAGGCGGTGTTCGGCTGCTTCCAGGGCCGCCTTCGCCGCGGCCAGCTGGTTGGTCGTATCGGACGGATCGAGCTGGGCCAGTGCCTGCCCTTTCTTCACGACATCGCCCGCGTTGACGTAACGCGCGGTCAATTGGCCGCCCACCCGAAACGACAAAGGCATCTCGTAGCGCGCATGAATCTCACCGGGAAAACGGCCACCCGACTGGCCGTCGACCGACTGCACCGGCAACGCGATCACCGGCGAGGCCACCTGCGCCTCGGGTGCCTTTCGTCCGCAGGCGGCCAGCAAAAGCAGGGGAATGGCCGCGGCATAGGGCAGCCATAGATGTCGGCGCGGCGGGAAAAACTCACGGTAGCTCACAGGCCACTCCTGGGGATGGGCGGGGCTTGGGCGATCGGGAAGTCTTGTAGCCCTCCCGGCCATTTCAAATACGTTCAAGAACTCTAATACAGTGTTGTATCTGAATGCAAACACGTATTGAAATGCATGTGCCGGACGTCGTGGTACCATGGCGCATGCCTCGTAAACGATTGAGCCGCGAAGAAAGCCGTGAACAGACCCGCCTGCGCCTGCTCGATGCGGCGGCGGTAACCATTGCCAAAAAAGGGCTGTCCGCCACCAGCGTGGAAGACATTGCCGGGCATGCCGGCTATACGCGCGGTGCGTTCTACTCGAACTTCAAGAGCAAGACGGACCTGTTTATCGAGCTGCTCAAGCGCGACCACGTGGACATCCAGGAAGACCTGCAGCAATTGCTGGACGCCGATCTATCCGGGGAAGACCTTCAGCAACAGCTCGCCCTCTTCTACAGCCAGTGTTATGGCGACAACACCAGTTATGTACTGTGGGCCGAAGCGCGATTGCATTCGGTGCGCGACGCAAAATTCCGTCAACGCCTGAACGCGCTGTGCCTGGAAAAGCGCGACGTGATCGCCTACTTCATCACGCAATTCTGCAAGCGGATGGATATGCCACTACCCGCCTCGGCGGCCGATCTCGCGTTGGCGATGATGGGGCTGATCGATGGCGTGAAGTACTTCAATATCAGCATGCCCGGCGAGATGCCGGATGCCGCCGCCGAATCGGTGCTCAGCAAGATCTTCAGCGCGACGTTCTTTAGTTCGCGCGCGTGAAGACGTTCAGTGCGTAGCTTTCGTTGGCGTTGAATGGCGAAGTCGGTATTCGCCGTAACCCACGTATACGCTTGCGATCAGCACCATCAGGGCAAGCAGATACCAGGTGATCAGATAGCTGAGATGGTTGTTGGGAAAGCTGATGACCGTCTTGCCGCCATGTGGCCATGACGACTGCCCCGCCGTAACCGCCGCTGCATCCGCATCCACGAAATACGGCGCCACATTCGTCAGCCCGCGTGCGCTGGCAATGGCCTGCACATCGCGCGTGTACCAGCTGTTGCGTGCCGGATCGTTGCGCCGCAGGAAAACCGGCAGCTCGGACATGCGCAGCAACCCTGTGACGGTGGTTTCGCCACTCGGGCCTGCGACGCAATGTCCATCGCGGCCGCACCAGTCGGACGGCGCATATCCGCGATTGATCAGCACGATGGAGCCATCGGACATACGCAAGGGCGTCATCACCCAGTAACCGCTGCCTTCGTCCGTCGCAGCCCAGATCAGGGTTTGACGATCATTGAGAAACACACCGCTCAGAACAACATGCCGGTACTCGTCGTCCCGCGCATTCACATGGCTCCACTGATCGGGCCCAGGCGCGGCGACAGGCGGCGCATGCACGCGCTGATCGACATGTGCGATGAGATCGCGCTTCCAGGCGAGGCGGTGAACCTGCCAGTTGCCCAGGGCAATAAAGCCGCTAAACAAGCACAGCGCGAAAAGGGCGAGCAGAGTCAGCGCGAGCGGCCCACGTGGACCGCGCTCAACGTCTTCGGTGGAAATATCGGCTGGAGGCATGGTCGGGAATGATCGCATGCCTCCCGTGCTTCGGTCACGGCTGGTTGCGCGCGTCCTGCATCGTCCACGGCATCATGTTGTCGTTGAGGTGGTACATGATCCAGATCGAACCGCTCAGCGTGATGACCACCAGAACGATAGTGAAGACCAGCGCGAGCATGTTCCAGCCGCCCTCGGACTTCGTGTTCATGTGCAGGAAGTAGACCATGTGCACGATGATCTGGATGCCCGCCAGCAAAAGTATCAAGGCGTCGGCCGGCCCGGTTTTGGCGAACGCACCGCTCATCACCAGCCAGAATGGAATGGCCGTCAGGATCGCTGCGAGCGTAAAACCCGTGAGATAGCCTTTCAGGGTGGCATGGATAGCGCCGACGCCGCTGTCGTCGTGCTCGTGCGCGTCATCGCCGTGAGCGGGCTGGGTGTGTTCGCTCATGGCAGCACTCCCATCAGATAGACAAAGCTGAAGACGCCCACCCACACCACGTCCAGAAAGTGCCAGAACATCGACAGGCACATCAGTCGGCGTTTATTTGCAGGAATCAGCCCTTTCTTGCCAACCTGCACCATCAACGTGATCAACCAGATGATGCCGCACGTCACGTGCAGACCGTGCGTGCCGACCAGGGTGAAGAACGACGAAAGAAATGCACTGCGCTGCGGACCGGCGCCGATGGAGATGAGGTGCGAGAACTCCGTCAGCTCCAGGCCAATAAAGCCTGCACCCAGCAGACCGGTGACCGTCAACCACGCCATCATCGGGCCGCGACGGTTTTGCTGCATTTCCAGCACGGCAAAGCCGTAAGTGATCGATGAGAGCAACAGCAGCGTGGTGTTGATCGCCACCACCGGCAGCTCAAGCACCTGTGCCGCTGTCGGGCCACCCGAATAGTTGCGTCCGAGCACGCCGTACGCCGCGAACAAGCAGGCGAAGACGAGGCAGTCGCTCATCAGATACAACCAGAAGCCAAGCATCGTGCCATTTTCGACGTGATGCTCGCCCTCTACATGGAAGCGTAGCGGCTGCGCGGGACTGCTCATGGTGGTCGCGGTATCAGACATGGCCAAGCAGCTCCGTACGTGACGCTTCAACGCGTGCCACTTCGTCCGCCGCTATGTAGTAATCGCGGTTGTAGTTGAAGGTGTGGCCAATCGCGGTGGCGATCAGCGCGGCGAAAGAGATGATCGCCAGCGGCCACATGTACCAGATCATCGCAAAGCCGAACACCGTGGCAAATCCCGCAAGGATGATTCCTGCGCCCGTGTTCTTCGGCATATGGATAGGTAGGAAACCTTGCTGCGGCCGCTGGTAGTGATGTTGCTTCATCTGCCACCACGCATCGATGTCGTGGATGCATGGCGTAAAAGCAAAGTTGTATTTCGGCGGCGGCGACGACGTGGACCATTCCAGTGTGCGCCCACCCCATGGATCGCCGGTCACGTCGCGCAGCTTCTCGCGGTTGCGGAAGCTGACGTAAAACTGCATCAGCATGCTGAGAATGCCCAGCAAAATCAGGAAGGCGCCAAACGCGGCAATGACAAACCATTTCTGCAGCGATGGATCGTCAAAGTGACTGAGTCGACGCGTAACACCCATAAAGCCAAGCACGTAAAGCGGCATGAAGGCGAAATAGAATCCGATCACCCAGAACCAGAACGCGCACTTGCCCCAGAACGGATCGAGCTTGAAGCCGAATGCCTTGGGGAACCAGTAATTGATCGCCGCGAACATGCCGAACAGCACACCGCCGATGATCACGTTGTGGAAATGCGCAACCAGGAAAAGGCTGTTGTGCAGCAAGAAATCCGCCGGTGGTATGGCGAGCATCACACCTGTCATGCCGCCGATGACGAAGGTCACCATGAAGGCCACCGTCCACATCATCGGCACTTCAAAGGTGACGCGGCCACGGTACATGGTGAACAACCAGTTGAAGATCTTCGCTCCCGTGGGAATCGAGATGATCATCGTGGTGATACCGAAGAACGAATTGACGCTAGCACCCGAGCCCATGGTGAAGAAGTGGTGCAACCACACGAGATAGGACAGCACTGTGATCACCACTGTGGCGTACACCATCGACGCGTAGCCGAACAGGCGCTTGCGACAGAACGTAGCAGTCACTTCGGAAAACACGCCGAACGCCGGCAAGACCAGGATGTAGACCTCGGGATGGCCCCAGATCCAGATCAGGTTGACGTACATCATGGCGTTGCCGCCAAGAATCGTGGTGAAGAAGTTCGTGCCAGCGTAGCGATCGAGCGCCAGCATCGCCAGCGCCGCAGTGAGCACAGGGAATGCCGCCACGATCAGCACGTTGGTGCACAACGCCGTCCAGGTGAACACAGGCATGCGCATCAGCGTCATGCCGGGCGCACGCATCTTGATGATGGTAGTGAGCAGATTCACGCCCGATAACAACGTTCCGACGCCGGCTATCTGCAAGGCCCAGATGTAGTAATCCACGCCGGCATCCGGGCTGGACACAATATCGGAAAGTGGCGGATAGGCCAGCCAACCCGTACGCGCGAATTCGCCGATAAACAACGAGGCCATCACCAGCACGGCGCCGGCAATGGTCATCCAGAGACTGAAATTATTGAGGAACGGAAACGCCACGTCGCGCGCGCCGATCTGCAGCGGCATCACGAAATTCATGATGCCTGTCACCATCGGCATGGCCACGAAGAAAATCATGATCACGCCGTGCGCGGTAAATACTTGGTCGTAGTGGAACGGCGGCAGATAGCCGGTGGAATGGCCGAACGAAAGCGCCTGCTGCGCACGCATCATGATCGCATCGGAGAAACCGCGCAGCAGCATCACCAAGGAAAGAATGATGTACATCACGCCGATCTTCTTGTGATCGATGCTGGTAAACCATTCGCGCCAGAGATAACCCCAGAGGCGGAAATACGTGATCGCCCCCAGCAAGGCCAACCCAAGCAGCGCCACGACAATAAACGTGCCCACTACGATCGGCTCATGCAGTGGAAGCTGATCGATGGTGAGTCGACCGAAAATCAGCTGGGTCAGATCGGGATGAGCAAGCATCTTGGGCACCCGTACACGGTCTGGCAGGTCACTATGGATGGGCCGTCGGCATCGCAGCCATGGCGTTCGAATCATTACTGGATCGCACAGCGCCCGCATCGGATGCTTTGGCATCGGATGCTTTCATGTTGCGCATGCATGACATGCTGTCCGGCTGAACACAGTTCGTCAGAATGTCCTGGTAAAGCCCGGCGTCCACAGAGGCGTAGCGATGTACGGGCTCGTCCTGGCTGGGCTGCTCGAGTTTCACATAAGCATCACGATTCAACGCGTTGCCGCTAGCCTTTGCCTGTTGCACCCACTGCGCGAATGCGTCATCGCTCACGGCGTGGAAGGTGAAGCGCATTCCCGAGAAGCCCGAACCGCTGTAATTGGCTGAAAAACCCTCGAAATCGCCGGGTTTGTTCATCACCGCCTGCAACTGGGTTTCCATATTCGGCATGGCGTAAATCTGGCCGGCCAGGGCTGGGATGAAAAACGAGTTCATCACTGTCGAGGCAGTTATCTTGAACTGGATCGGCCGATCCACCGGCGCAGCCAGGTCGTTGACGGTGGCAATGCCTTCTTCGGGGTAAATAAACAGCCACTTCCAGTCGAGTGCGACCACCTCCACCGTCAACGGCTTCACGCCCGCAGGAACCGGGCGTCCGGCTGCGATGCGATCCAAGGGACGATAGGGATCGAGCTTGTGCGTACTGACCCAGGTCAGCGCGCCCAGCGCGATGATGATCAGCAGCGGAGCCGACCAGATCAGCAGCTCCAGCATGGTGGAGTGATCCCAATCCGGGTCGTAGTCCGCCTGCTTGTTCGATGCACGGAAGTGCCAGGCAAATACAAAGATCAGCACCATCACCGGCACGATGATCAGCAGCATAAGCAGCACCGAATCGATGATCAGATCGCGTTGCTGCACAGCCAGGTCGCCTGATGGCGACATCAATACCGTATGACACCCCGCCAGCAGGGCAACGGCAATCAGGACCAGTCCTCGGAGAGCCTTCATGGACATAACCGGCGACTTAACCAAAAGGGAAAGGGATGTGCCTCGTTGAAAGGTACGCCGATCTGCGGGTCACAAGCAAATCGTTTGTAAATTTTGTTCGATTCTGTCGATTTTTGTACGATTCTTCGCCTACGCAGCGCTATCGATGCGTCAGCGTAACCAAGCCAAGCCCGTGCACCATGCAAGCCGGCCTAGCGAATTGAAACATCGTGACAAGGTGCTGTTGAAGAGGCTACCGATCGCACCTGGCTATGTCGATACCCTTTTGGGGATTAGCAGCGAGCCCAGTTAACGACATACTGTTTACAAGAAATTGAACGCCTATCTCTAGCCTTGGCGCTAAGACGGTGCCATGCTGTAGGCGCCGCACCATCCCTTTCCGAGTAACGACGATGTCAAGTACGTTTCAGGAACAGCGCGAACCCGCCGGCTTCACCGAGGAAGAACTCAGGCGCATACAAGCCCACGCGAAAGTGGCGCCGGGCGAGATCGCCATCGGCGTGGTGATTGGGCGAACTTCCGAATACTTCGATTTCTTCGTGTTCGGCATCGCATGCGTACTGGTGTTTCCTTCGGTCTTTTTCCCGTTCGAGAACCGATTGGACGCGATGCTGTTGTCGTTCTCGATCTTCTCGCTCGCATTTATCGCGCGCCCGCTCGGCACCACGCTGTTTATGTCGTTCCAGCGGCGCTGGAGCCGCGGCACTAAGCTGACGATCGCGCTCTTTTTGCTCGGCAGCTCGACGGCGGGCATGGCGTTCTTGCCCAGCTACACCGTGATCGGTGGGTGGGCGATCGGCCTTTTGTCATTGTTCCGTTTTCTGCAAGGTATCGCGCTAGGCGGCTCGTGGGATGGCCTGCCCTCCTTGCTCGCACTTAACACGCCACCGGAACGGCGTGGCTGGTACGCCATGCTGGGCCAGCTCAGCGCGCCCATCGGCTTCCTGATTGCCAGTGCACTGTTCCTTTTTCTGCACTCGCAATTGTCCAACGATGACTTCATCGACTGGGGCTGGCGCTACCCGTTCTTCGTCGCCTTCACCATCAACGTGGTGGCGCTGTTCGCACGCCTGCGACTGGTGATGACCGAGGAATACACGCACGCGATGGAAGAACGCGAGCTGGAGCCGATCGGCATCATCGATATGCTGCGCAAGCAGGGGTACAACATTTTCGTCGGCGCGTTCGCCGCGCTGGCGAGCTATGCGCTATTCCACTTGGTTTCGATCTTCCCTCTCTCCTGGATCACGCTCGGCTCGGTGCAGTCGGTAGATTCCGTGCTCGCCGTGCAGATCGTCGGCGCCATCGCCGGCATCCTCAGCATCATCGCGTCGGGCATCATCGCCGACCGCATCGGCCGACGGACCACGCTCGGCACAGCAGCCGTTCTCATCGGCATCTTTGCGCTGTTCGCGCCATGGTTGCTCGGCGGCGGTGAAACCGCCCAGGACACCTTCATCGTGGTGGGCTTCATATTGCTCGGCCTGTCGTATGGCCAGGCGGCAGGTAGCGTGACGTCGAATTTTGAAATTCGACTGCGCTACACCGGCGCAGCCCTTACCTCCGACTTCGCCTGGCTGATCGGCGCAGGCTTCGCACCGCTCGTTGCGCTGGGCTTGTCCTCGCGCTTCGGCTTGGCGGCGGTTAGCGTCTACCTGCTATCTGGCGTGGCGTGCACGTTGATTGCACTGCGCGTCAATCGGGCATTGGCAACACGCGAATAAGCCCGCGATCACCGGGACATCAAATCCACGTTAAACGTTGCACGATGTGCAGTGAGCGCGCGCGAACTCCATTAGTGCACGCCTGCGCGACCCATCTGTGTTTTAGATTTCGCAATAGCGTCCACAAGATCAGAGATCTGGAATCCCAGGTCACTGAAGAGTCGCCCAATCAGCACACGGCGAACAAAAAGCATCGTGCAATCATCGCTTGCCGATGTCGCGCCAACGGCAAGTTGCACCATCAACAGCAGCTTGTCGCGGACAGTGCACAAATCGTCGTAGTGATCTTGCGACAGCACGTAGCCTCCTGAGTTGAACGGGTTGTGAGGAACATTCTTCATAGGGCACTCCATGACCGTAGGTCACGCCACGTATTGCGCGTGGCGTGAAGGGCTACAGGAAAAATCCTGCGTGCAACGACGGACTAATCTGATTCCGCTTCTACAAACGCCCAATGAGGCCCGACGCCGTCCAGTATGAGCGGCGGTGAAGCAGTACAAAAATCGGCGTGGCGGGGACACGCATGCGCGTGTGCGCCGTATGATCGAGCATAACCACGGTCAACTCTCTGTTAGTTGGTTGTGGCCAGCGGATCGTTTGGGCTGCAATCCCAGGCGATCCGCGCTACTTCACTCATATCGGGCGTGCCGTGCACATCAAAGGCCGATGGAGACGCCCGACACAAGCACGATCGCATAGATGCGGCATAGCTATCTGTCAGTGGACACGGATTTTGTGTTGGCGGGAAAGCTGATGGGGTGGCAGTCTGCGACATCACGTCGGCAGCTACGCAAGCGTCTGCGCCGGTCGGAAGCGAACATTGTGCTCAGCCGAAGCAGTTGCTTCCTATCGAATTCGCTGTAGCGTCGGTGTTGAATCAAGCTGCTCACAAATCTGCATCAGCCCAAGCGCTGGCGACGGAACTCCAGGACTCGTTAGATCACAATGCAACGCCAGATGGGCGTGCCTGTCGATGCGCGTAATAACTTGGTTACCTAGGAATTCTTCAGACCCATTCACCCGAAAGCAGAGGGAGGTGAGTTGAGAAACCACACTTGGTGGATTCCCGGGCGAATGCCAGATCTGTAGCTTGGACTGCTCAGGCACTGAAAACTCACCCCGTTCGTTGGTTGTGCCGACGACCAAAGCCCCCTTGCAGGGTGCGTCCTGGTGACCTCCATGCGGGTTGATCAAAAGTTCCGCATGTGCCACTGGCGCTGAGCCGGACACCAAAATTCCATGTGTTTCAGGAAACACATAGATACGCTGTGGATCAGGCACACATCCAGCGAATACGAGACACACGCCTAGTAAGAAGAGCAAGGTCGGCAGATACCTTGTGGCTTTCATCAGCTTCTCCCGTATTCAGAAAAGAGTCAAAAAACCCGGCCTTTTTCGCCCCTTTTCAGTGTGCGATGTGATCAACGCCGCCCTTGAGCCTTATCTTTTGTGGGGCGGGCACACTACTGGCTGAGCATTCTGATGCGCACTCAAACCAAGCCGCCTTTTTCTTGTAATCAATAGTCATTCGAAAGTGCTCAAACACATTGGCGCCGACTGAGCCCTCGGGCGGCTCGTCCATGAGCGATGCCATCATGGTGTGGAAAGCACTGTCGGGGCGTTCGATAAACCAAACTGGACCAACATCCCAGCCAACCACTTCAACGTGAGGAACGCGAATGATGCGAGAAAATCCCGGGATCAATGCATCGCCGTTATCGACCACTTTCCACTCCGGATGCTTCCTGCGCCAGCGAGCCATGGTCGATTCGTCGATATAGCTTCCCACACCCATCCCATCGGTCGTACTTCTGGAATCTTCTTTCAACGCCTGCGCGGTCGGCTTGGAAGCCGCGCCGGTGTCGAGCAGCATATTCAATTCTTCGCCATCCACACGGATGATGATCCGAGGCCAGCCACCATTGATGCCCGAGGGGAGGCGCTTCAAACCTAGAAGCGTCTTATGTGCATCCTTCGGTGGATGCCATCCGTGGCGACGCAGAACAACCTGGCGTTTCGAATAGTCAAAAGTCCAAACCCCACCCGCAAAATACATGGGGACAATTTGGCCGCTAGGCGAACTTGCGTTCTCATTGGGCAAAATTATCACGCCCCGGCAAAATGCAGAGAGCTCCGGCAACCTTTGGTTGACCGCAAAGATAGGAGACGCGACTTGGTAGATTCTTCCATCGCCTTCGCAGGTATGGTCGGCTTTGAGACCGAGTGAATCTGCTTGAGCCTGATTAACCCAAAGCGTGGGCAATGTGCCGCCACCGGTATCGAGCAGCAAACGCATCTTTTTGCCGTTCGCGAGCTCAGGAACGGCATAGAAATGCCCCGACTCGAAAGTTGTAGGGATGACCGTATCAGCCAGCCTCCTGGCATTGGCACTCATAGCGGGAAGGGCAGTTGTGATGGCCAACCCCAATAACGCACCCCAGCAAGCCAGATTCAAATATGTCCGCATGGCATTCCTTTGCGATCGCTGATGTTGACGGTTACCGCTGCTATAGCACTACGTGTCACTCATAAAATATTCGATACGGCCACTGAATGTTGACATTAAAGTTCGTATCGGCGACGCCCGAATACGCCTCGATTCGGTCGGTTATTTGAAACTGCGTAAAGTCCGTCTGCGGACAACCTACTGGATGACCTAAGCTCGAACTTCAAAACATAGTCTGCAATTAATGCCTTTCACCTAAGTCAGAACTTATTGCCGGTCGGTTTTGCATGGTCTTTGGATGTTGCATCCACCAGTTGAGTCCGCAGTCAGCATTCGTGCGCAACGCAATTTCAAGCAAGCGCTACAACCGTATTTAACCCTGGGGCGCGAGCATAAATCCAGTTGTCGAAATCGAAGACTTGGCTGCGTTTGTGGTTGGCTCGCCCTATACCGCACAGATCTCTCGACAAAATTCCAAGAACGCTTCAACGGCCGCGGGAGCCAAACGGCGCGAGGGTCGCATGATGTAAAGCGGGTACGTCTCTCCCGGCCAATTGGGGAACAACTCGACGAGTGCGCCACTCGCGATCAAATGTTCGGTACCCAGGGATAGCAGTTGCGCAATACCAGTCCCGGCCACACACGCTTGCACCATCGTGTCCACGTCCGTGAGCGTTAGATGTCCTTTTGTTTCGACAGGCAGTACCTCGCTGCCACGTTGAAACTCCCAGTGGAAAGGCTTGCCATGTCGAGGATCGATGTACTGAATACAATCGTGCTCTACGAGTTTGGCTGGCGTTTTCGGCTGTCCATGTCTGGCGATGTAGGCGGGCGACGCAACCGTCAGGACGCGCGTTTCGAACAAGAGCCGCGACGACATCGTAGAAGGCGGTTGCGGTCCGAAACGCACCGCAACGTCAATGCCCTCACCGACCATATCGCCGACATCCGCTTGCTGCAAAATGGTTAGTTCGAGTCCCGGGTAGCGCTCCCTCAAAAGTGGCAGTTTCGGCGCGAGTACGTGACGCGCAAAGATGGGATTAAGACTTACCCGTAGCGCACCGCGCACCGTCACGGCCGCGCCCGAAGCGAAATTAGCGGCTTCCTCGATGCCTTCGAGATGCGGTGCAGCGCGCTCGTAGAGGCGAATGCCTTCATCGGTTAGATGCAGCGTGCGTGTTGTGCGATTCAACAACCGAACGCCCAGCCGCTCTTCGAGCCTCGCGACCGATCGGCTCACCCCAGACGCCGACAGCCCGAGCATTTCGCCTGCCCGACTGAAGCTGCCGGCCTCAACGACCGCGGCCAACACGCTCATCCCGGAAAGCAGCCGCCCATCGAAGCTCATGGGGAGTCTCCATTTGTGATTTTAAGCAAAAATGATTTGCGTGACTCTACCTTTATCAAAGATAGGCCACAACCTATCTTTGCGCCCAACGGTACGCCAGAGGGCTGACACGGACTCCCCGCCTACCGCCAAGGCGATTGATCGATTCACTCATCTCATCGACAACATGGAGACCTTCCTATGTCTGGTTATCCACGCAATACCCTATTCAAGGGCGGCACCATCTTGACGATGGATGCCAAGGTTCCCAACCTGGCGATCGGCGACGTTCTTGTCCAGGGCGACCGCATCGCAGCCATTGGCCCGAACATCCAAACCGAGGATGCGCAGATCATTGACGCGTCGGGCAGCATCGTCCTGCCGGGCCTGATCGACGCGCATCACCATGCATGGCTCGGCGTGATGCGCCGGCTGATGCCCGACGTCGACGATCTCTTCGCTTACATCGACGTGGTTGCCGAAAAGCTGGGCGCGCATTACCGCCCGCTGGACATGTACCTGAGCACGAAGCTGACAGCCACCGCGTCCCTCGATGCAGGCATCACAACCATCATCGACGCATGCCACAGTTCGCGCACACCGGAGCACACCGACGCAGCTCTGGATGCGCTCGATCATGCAGGCATCCGCGCGTTGCACATGGTCGGCGCCGCCATGGACAAGCAGGCTTCGGCCGCGCACTTGCCGAAGGATCTCGAACGTCTCGCACTCAACTGGAATCACGACGCGGGTCTCGTCCGGGTTGGCTTGTTCGGGCAACTCAATCTCGACTGGTGGAAGATCGCGCGCGAACTGGACATGCGCATCTTGACCGAGTTCATCGGCGACCTTGCCAAGCTTTCACCGGAATTTGCAGAACCCGGCGTGCTAGGCCCGCACAACATCTTCAACCATTGCACGCGCGTGCCGGAAGAAACGTGGAAGCTATTCGCACAGGCAGGCGTCAACATCACCGTCAATCCGCGCTCGGATGCGCTGTTTGGTTTCGATGACGAAACGTTCGCTTATCAGAAAGCCATCGACTACGGCTTGAAGCCCGCACTGGGTATTGATCTGGACACCGCTTTCGGTAGCGACATGTTTGGCGAGATGCACGCGCTGTTCGGACAGCAACGTTCTGCCATGCGCTATCGCCGCTTTCATAAGGAAGCAAACGTACCGGCGCCGATCTCGGTGAATGCGGTGCTGGAAGC
>CAJCJD010000174.1 GCA_903970555.1 Vulcanimicrobiota bacterium | reverse complement strand
GTGATCCTGCTCGACTCGATCACGCGCCTGGCTCGCGCCTACAACACCGTGGTGCCCAGCTCCGGCAAGGTGCTCACCGGTGGCGTGGATGCGAACGCGCTGCAGCGTCCGAAGCGCTTCTTCGGTGCCGCACGCAACGTGGAAGAAGGCGGCTCGCTCACCATCATCGCCACCGCGCTGATCGAAACCGGCAGCAAGATGGACGAGGTGATCTACGAAGAGTTCAAGGGCACCGGCAACATGGAAGTGCACCTGTCTCGCCGCATTTCCGAAAAGCGCGTTTACCCAGCCATCGACATCAACCGCTCCGGCACCCGCCGCGAAGACCTGCTGATTGAACCGGACCTGCTCGCCAAGATCTGGATTCTTCGCAAGTTGCTACATCCGATGGATGAGCTGGCGGCGATGGAATTCATGCTCGACAAGATGAAGAACACCAAGTCCAACGACGAGTTCTTCAATTCGATGAAGCGCTGATCGGCGCTGCAACGAAGACCAAAAAGGCCGCCCCAGGGCGGCCTTTTTGTTGGGCTTGGACACGCAAGAATGCGCCCGAAACGCAGCAACCTTGCGTCAACATTTCACGCCTTCGCCCCCGGTGGCAGAGCAAAGGAATAACACCGTATTAGCTGTTACGATCTTGCGAATCCCCACTCATTCAGCCGTATGCGCATTCTGCTAGTTGAAGACGATCCCCTGGTTTCCGACGCCATCGTGCGAGGCCTGGCTACGGCCGGCTACGTGGTCGACGCCGTGGTCGACGCCGAATCCGTGCAAGGGCGCCTGGACACCACCCACTACGACCTGGCGATCGTGGACCTTGGTCTACCCGGCGAAGATGGCTTCGCGCTGGTGCGCCGCCTGCGCCGCGACGGCAGCCCGCTGCCGCTGCTGATCGTAACGGCCCGCGACGGGCTGGATGATCGCGTCAACGCGCTCGATCTGGGCGCCGACGATTACCTGGTCAAGCCGTTTGCGCTGCCCGAACTGGCCGCCCGTTGCCGCGCGCTGATCCGCCGTGCCACGGCCGCCACTGCCAACGAAATGGTGGTGGGGCGTTTGCGCATCGATCTGGCAGGACGCCGTGCCATCGACGACACCGGCCGTGTGCTCGAACTCACGCGCCGCGAATGGTCGATCCTGGAATGCCTCGCCCATCACAGCGGTCGCGTGGTGAGCAAGGAGCGCCTGATCCAGGCCATCGTGAGCTGGGACGAAGAAATCTCCGGCAACGCCATCGAAGTACATGTTTCGCGCCTGCGCGCGAAGCTGGGCGAAGCAGCCACGGTGCGCGGCATTCGCGGACTGGGCTATCGCCTTGACGATGCGTAATTGAGCCGATGCGCCTGCGCTTCAAGCCCCGCCATGCTCCCAGCATCCGCGGCCGGTTGCTGGGCTATTTGTTGCTACCGCTGCTGGTGTTGATGGTCGCCAGCATCTGGGCCGACCACCGCACATTCGTCACCCCGATGTACGAGTCGTTCGATCGCGCACTCTCCCGTGCGGCGATCGCCATCGCGGCGCACGTCCAGCAAGCGCCCGACGGCAAGCTTTATGTCCAAAGTCCGGATCGAGGACCGATCCCGCTGCGTCCACCCGACGATCAATCACCGCCTCCAATGGATGGCGATCCGTACCAGCGGCATGGGCCGCCCATGCGATTCGATCCTGCCGACAGGCCGATCTCATGGATGCGGCTCTATCCTGGCGCACGAGACAGCTTCCTTTATCGCGTAAGCCTTCCAGACGGCCAAACACTGGCGGGGGATGAGGGCTTGCCAATCGCACAGGGCAAGACAGTCGATAACCTGGCCTACGGCGATGCCACCTACAAGCAACTTGCCTTGCGCATCGCCAGCTACCAGACAACGGTGGGCGGTGAAGCAATCACCGTGACCGTGGCTGAAACGGTGCATCATCGCAATACAGTCGTACGTCGGCTGGACACCGTCATCGGGCTCAGCGACGGCATCCAGCTATCGCTGGTTTTAGGTCTTTGCCTGTTCGGCATTACCGTGGCGCTACGTCCGATGAACCGTCTGCGCGATCAGATCATGCGGCGCCAGCCTCAATCGCTTCAGCCACTGCCGCTTGAGCCCGTACCCGGCGAAGTGCGTCCATTGGTAGAATCGCTCAACACCTTGTTAGTCACCGTGCGCGATTCCACGCTCGCGCAACAACATTTTCTGACAAACGCAGCGCATCAGCTACGCACCCCGCTCACGGGCCTGAAAGCGCAGTTGGAAGTGCTGGCGAATGAAACCCACGACAACGCCCAGCAAGAACGCATTACTCGCTTGCAAGGCAGCGTGGATCGCCTCGCGCACACAGCCAATCAGTTGCTTGCACTGGCGCGCGCAGAACCCTCGGCGCACGGCCCAGGAGATTTCGTGGCAATCCAGCTCGACGCCCTGATCGGCACCGTGATCGATTCCATGCTCGATCGTGCACTGGCTCACGACATCGACCTCGGTGCCGACTGCGGACCTGCGCAAGTCCATGGCGTGTATTGGTTGCTGCACGAGCTGCTGATCAACTTGCTCGACAATGCACTTCGCCACACACCCGACGGCGGCAAGATTACGCTTCGCTGCGGCCTGCATAACGGCTCACCGTATCTGGAAGTGGAAGACAGCGGCCCCGGCATTCCGCACGCCGAACGCGAGCGCGTGCGCGAACGCTTCTATCGTGCTGCCGGAAGCAATGGTCAGAGCAGCGGTCTGGGCCTGGCGATCGTGGAGGAAATCACACGTAGCCATCGCGCTCGGTTCGAAATCCTGGACGCGCATGAGGGAAGCGGCGCGCGGATGCGTATCCAATTCCCAGCGCATGCCTAAGGTCATCTTTAAATCCGCTTGAATCCGGACCATGGTGTGAGGGACGCGGCGCCGCCCCACCGGGTATCGCGTGGCCGTCCGATATCCCCTGCACCCTTGTAGCTGTACTGTCACGTACAATATTTTTTCGTCCGCCCCCTTTTCGGGGCGGCACAGTGCCTCCATAGTCGGAGGCTGTCCCCGTGAAATGAGGCTCGCCGCGTGTCTATCCCTAGTGCCGTCAAGAGCACCCCCCTTCACGGTCGCCAGCAACTGATCGATTACGTCGCCGCTGGCGAGAAGCCGCGCGAAGCCTGGCGCATCGGCACGGAACACGAGAAGTTCGGCTTCCGCACCGACGACCTGCGCCCGCCCACCTTTGAAGGCGACCGCGGCATTCGTGCGCTGCTGGAAGGCATTGCCGCGCGCTACGGCTGGGATATCGCCCGCGAAGGCGACACACCGGTGGCGCTGACACGCGGCATGGCCAACATCACGCTGGAACCGGCCGGTCAGCTGGAGCTCTCCGGCGCGCCGCTGGAAACCATCCACCAGACCTGTTGCGAAGTGAACAGCCATCTGGAGGAGGTCCGCTCCATCGCGGACGGCCTCGGGCTGGGCTTCCTCGGCATGGGTTTCCAGCCCAAGTGGCGTCGCGACGAAATGCCGTGGATGCCCAAGGGTCGCTACAAGATCATGCGCGAATACATGCCCAAGGTCGGCTCGCTCGGCCTGGACATGATGACGCGCACCTGCACCGTGCAAGTGAATCTGGATTTCGGCAGCGAAGCCGACATGGTGCGCAAGTTCCGCACCAGCCTCGCACTGCAACCAATCGCCACGGCACTGTTTGCCGACTCGCCGTTTACCGAGGGCAAGCCGAACGGCTATCTGTCGTATCGCTCGCACGTGTGGACCGACACCGATGCGGATCGCACCGGCATGCTCGACTTCGTGTTCGAAGATGGCTTTGGTTACGAACGCTATGTCGATTACATCCTCGATGTGCCGATGTATTTCAGCTATCAAAACGGCCACTACATCGACCTGGCAGGCAAAGACTTCAAGCGTTTCATGACCGGTTCGCTCGATGAGCTGCCCGGCACGCACGCCACGATGAAGGATTGGGCCGACCATCTCACCACCGCTTTCCCCGAAGTGCGTCTGAAGCAATATCTGGAAATGCGCGGCGCCGACGGTGGTCCGTGGAATCGTCTGTGCGCGTTGCCCGCACTTTGGGTCGGCCTGCTGTACGACGACGAGGCGCTCTGCGCCGCGTGGGACCTGGTGAAGGATTTCACGCGCGAAGAACGTCATGCCCTGCGCGACGGCGTGCCGAAATACGGCCTCAAACTACCGTTCCGCAACGGCACCGTGCTCGATCTTGCACGCGAAACTGTGCAGATCGCTGCACAGGGTCTCAAGCGTCGCAACCGTCTCAATCGCAACGGTGCCGACGAAAGCATCTTCCTTGAACCGCTGATCGAAATTGTCGAGGCTAACCAGACGCCGGCCGAGCGCAAGCTCGAACTGTTTCACGGCGAATGGAAGGGCAGCGTCGATCCGGTGTTCAAGGAATTCGCGTATTGATCGCGACGGCGTCGACCCAGGCGCCGTTTCTCGCCGGGCTGCTGCTCGGCGCATCGCTGATTGTGGCGATCGGCGCGCAAAATGCGTTCGTGCTGCGCCAAGGCTTGTTGCAGGCGCATCGATTTCCGGTCGCGCTGTTCTGCGCACTTTCTGACGCACTGCTCATCGCCGCTGGTGTAGGCGGTCTTGGCATCGCCATCGGACATCATCCGCGCGTGCTGGCGTTCGTCGCCTGCATTGGCGCGCTGGTGCTTATTTGGTACGGCGTGCAGGCGTTGCGGCGTGCCCTCCACCCTCATGTACTGAACGCCGATATGCACGGTAGCTCCAGCAGCATGTGGCGGGTGATCGCCACATGCGCTGGATTTACCTGGCTCAATCCACACGTTTATCTCGATACGGTTTTGCTGATCGGCAGCCTCGCTTCGGCATGGCCGCTGCCGGCACCGCGACTGCTGTTCGCCATCGGTGCTGCAACCGCATCGTTTATCTGGTTCTTCTCGCTCGCCTACGGTGCACGATTGCTTGCACCCGTGTTCCGCAAACCAATCGCTTGGCGCGTGCTGGATGTGCTGATCGCGCTGGTGATGTGGAGCATCGCGATCAAGTTGCTGCTGTCCTTCCTCGTGCGCTGATCAATCCTGGGTGCGTATGCCCAGCCAACGCGCCACGAACGTATCGAGACTGGCCTTGCCCGGCCCTGCGATCAGGAACCAGAAGAAGATCAACGAATAGACCACTTCGTCGGCTTCGACATAGTCGTCCAAACCCATCAGGTTGCTCGACACCACCAGGGTGACTGCAACGATCATGTTGATGATCATCGGAATGGTCACTAAGCGTGTGAACAAGCCGAGCATCAGCAATAGGCCGCCCAGCAGTTCCGTCCATGCCGAAAGCGCAGCGCTGAACGCCGGATGCGGAATGCCCCAGCCCACGAAACGCTGGGTGAAACCTTCCAGGTTGTGCACTTTGGCGATGCCGGTTTCAAACCAGAAGTAACCAAACACGAGGCGCACGACCAGCGGCCCAAGCCAGCGCCATGCGTGAAGAATCTCGAGCAGGCGTGAAGCCTTTGCCGCTATGAATGATCGCATCGTCATGTTTCCTTAAATGAAGTGAGCGCATGATGCGTGCGCCGGCACGTAACCACTATGTTCCGGCGTCCAGGCTTTCTTGCCTTGGGTCCGGCGACGACAGCATGAGACACAGACCGGACGATTGGGCATAAAAGCGGGATGCGCAGGTGCAGCCGTAGCCTGCGCGGATCAACACAATGAACCTGTCGAGACCGTTATGCAGCGCAAACCTGTTACGCGGACGAGACACTCCCTTTTTGCCGCAGTGCGGCGAACACAACTTTCCAACGGAGCCAGAACTATGAAAATCAAGACAGTCAACGCCAGCGCCATGGCCGTGATGGTGGCCGGTCTGTTCGCCGCCGCCGCGGTGTCAGCCGCTCCCGTGGGCAGCCCCGCCGGCGACCAGGCCATGGTTAAGTGTGTAAACTCTTCGTCCTGTAAAGGCCAGGGCGCGTGCAAGCAGGCCAGCAACTCGTGCAAGGGCCAGAATTCTTGCAAGGGCCAGGGCTTCACGATGCAGAAGACGCAGGCTGATTGCGACGCTGCACAAGCTGCTGCCAAGAAGTGATGAACCAGGTGGCGGGGCCGTGCAATGAGCACGTGCCCCGCCCCTTCCTCCTATGCCAACAATGTCGCCATGGCCATGACATCCACGACAAGCTCCGGCGCACTGCCGTATCTCGGTTACGGACTCGGCCTGCGCGTCGAACACTACGAATCGCTGCTCGCCAACCCCGGCCAAGTCGAGTGGCTGGAGGTGGTTTCGGAAAATTACATGGTCAGTGGCGGCTTGCCGCTGGTATGGCTCGATCGTTTCCGCGAACGCTTTCCGCTGGTGATGCATGGCGTGTCGCTGTCGATCGGTAGCACCGATCCACTTGATGACGACTATCTCGCACGACTTGCCGCCCTCGCGCAGCGCATCGAACCGGCATGGGTTTCCGATCATCTCTGCTGGACCGGCGTACAAGGCGTCAACCTGCATGATCTGATGCCACTGCCGTATACCGAGGAAGCACTCGATCACGTGGTCAGTCGCGTCAAGCGCGTGCAGGACACGCTCAAGCGCCGCATCTTGTTGGAAAACGTCTCCAGCTATGTGAGCTTCGCCGATTCGCAGTTGACCGAATGGGAATTTCTCGCCGCCATCGCCGAACGCGCCGACTGCATGATTTTGCTCGACATCAACAACGTGCATGTCAGCGCCATGAATCATGGTTTTTCGTCGTTGGATTATTTACGCGGCATTCCCGTGTCGCGCGTGCATCAATTCCACCTCGCAGGCTACGAGGAGGGCGAAAAGCTCATCATCGATACGCACGATGCTCCGGTGTCGAATGCCGTGTGGGATCTCTACGTGGAAGCAGTGCGCCGCTTCGGCCGCGTTTCGACCATGATCGAGCGCGACGACAACTTTCCACCACTGGCCGAACTGATGGCCGAACTCGAGCATGCCCGTCAGTTGGCCGAACCGCTGCTGCGGGATGCCGCATGAGTGCACTGCAGGCCATCCAGCAACAGATGTTGCAGGCCGTTCTTGCCGAGAAAGCGCCGCCCACGAACGCGATTCGCAGCGACGACATCGCCGATGTCGAAAGTCGACTCGCCATTTATCGTCACGGTTATCGCATTCGCCTGCGCGATGCGTTGAGGACTGAGTTCTCCGGCCTGCAGTGCATGGCCGGGCAGCGATTCGACGCACTGCTGGACAAATACATCGACGCCCATCCGTCGGAGCACTACAACATCCGCTGGCACGGCTCAGGCGTTGCCGCTTTCCTTGCTTACGCCAGACCCTGGCGCGACAAACCGCAACTGGCCGAGATGGCGCGTCTGGACTGGGCCATTTCCACCGCGTTCGACGCTGCGAACGAAACCAGCGTCGGCATGGCCGAGCTTTCATCCGTACCGCCCGATGCATGGGCGAACCTGCAATTGCTGATGCAGGAAAATCTGCAGCTGTTGGGCAGCCTCTATAACATCGACGCGTTCCGCCGCGCGGCTGACAACGGCGCCCCGCGTCCTCGCCTGCGCCGCTTCGATCAGGCGCATCAAGTCATGGTGTGGCGCAAAGGCACCACGGTGCACTACCGCAAACTCGATCCCGACGAGTGGCCGGTACTGGCCGCCGCCATGCGCGGTGAGCCCTTTGCGTCACTCTGCGTGACGCTTGCCCAGCATCACGACGAATCGGCCGCCATGCCGCGCATGGTTGCCCTGCTGCAGGGCTGGCTGGAAGCGGGCCTTATCCGGGGCCTGGCGACGGTCTGACCGCCAGATCTGGAATCCACCCTGTAACCGGCACAAACTTCCGGCGAAGTACTGG
Source organism: Vulcanimicrobiota bacterium (assembly GCA_903970555.1). Lineage (GTDB taxonomy): Bacteria > Pseudomonadota > Gammaproteobacteria > Xanthomonadales > Rhodanobacteraceae > Dyella_B. The sequence continues at coordinate 13,148 of CAJCJD010000174.1, read as the reverse complement.
CATAGAGCCCAGCCACGGAAGCGTTGCCCATGTACATCGAGCATAACCCCGCTCTTGTCGACCGTCCTCGCCCCGTACTCGTTGAGCCGGCGCTGGAATCGCTGCTCAATCACTCAATGTTGCGCGTGGACATTGTGGCCGAGCTGCAACATTGCGGCTCCTGGTTCATGGATGAACCGCGCTATGGATGCGGCCTGTTCCATCTGGTGGGTACCGGCGAATGCGTGGTGGAAGGCCCGGCGCTAAGCGAGGCCCTGCATCTGCAGGCGGGCGATCTGGTGGTGCTTCCTCACGGTGATCCGCATCGTCTTTCTTCCGTATCGAACGATGAAGCGGCTGTCACCAGCCTGATTTGCGGCGAACTGCATTTCTCCAGCCACACCATGCATCCTTTGAGCCATGCGCTACCGGCATGCTTTGTCGTGCGTGCGGCGCAGGCCGATAACGTATTCCGACGCCTGTCGTCGATGATGGTCGATGTGGTCAATTCCGGCGTGGTCGGGCGCCAGGTGTTATTGAACAAACTTGCCGATACCTTATTCACTCTTGCGGTGTGCGATTACGCCAACCGCCCCACCGATCGCCGCGGCTTGTTCGCCGCGCTGGCCGATTCACGCATCTGCAAAGTATTGCAGGCCATCCACGAGAGCCCAGGCCACCCCTGGACCATGCAGTCGATGTCATCCCTGGCCTGCATGTCGCGCTCTGCGTTCGCCGAGCGCTTTGCGCAACTGATGAAGGTGCCCCCGATGCAATATGTCACGCAGTGGCGCGTGAGCGTCGCTGAGCGCTTGCTGCGTGACCGGCAACTGTCCGTCGCCGCCGTCGCCGACCAGCTTGGGTACAGCAGCGAGGCCGCATTCCGGCGCCTTTTCAAGCGCGTGAGCGGCGTTTGCCCGGGACGCATCCGCGCCAAAGATGCTGGCTATCTGCTTAACTGAGCCGGCTACCGGCCCATCACCCCATTCAATGCATCCAAATACCCCGGCGTTACGTACTGACTCTCATGACCAGTACTGCCGGGTAATGCTGCATGCCGCCATATGGGCACTCACATCGCTTAAACATCCCCGACAAGCGCACACTTCTATGCGCTTTGCTTATCGCTTTCGGCGTCGCTCCCGCGTGTCTCGCCACCGATCAGCATTACGAGGGCATTGCCTACGCCAGTGACGGCGCGCGCATGCTCTACAAAGAGGAGCACTTCCTCTTCGACGATCACGGCGTACCTAGTCGGCTGGTGCTGTATCGCTGCCCGTCCGGCCAACCGTTCGCCCGTAAATGGGACCATGACGTTGCGGGCGCAGATGCACCCAACTTCGATTTGATCGACGCGCGTATGGGTTATCGCGAAGGCGTGCGAGGCACGGGCGGCCATCGGGTGGTCTATATCCAAGCCGACAGCCGCGCAAAAATGCGCTCGGCAGCGCTACCCGATCGCCCGGGCACGGTCATCGACGCGGGGTTCGACGCCTATGTGCGTGAGCACTGGTCGGATTTCGATAGCGCCCAGAAAGCGCATATTGCCTTTGTGGTGCCGAGCCAGCTCGGAAGCGTGCCGTTGCGGGTCAATAACGCCGATACCCATGTGCAGGACGGCGAGTCAGTCCGCCATCTGAGGCTGAGTATGGATGCCTGGTACGGGTTCGCCGTGCCATCGATCGATCTCACCTATGAGGCCGCTGACCGGCGCCTGCTCCGCTTTCAAGGGCTAAGCAACATCCACGACGCGGCCGGCAAGAATCAATCCGTTCGCATTGAGTTTCCCCGTTCGGGGGTGCTCGCAGTGCCCAGCCGGGAAGATATCGACCGGGCGGCCACGCTGCCATTGAGCGAATCCTGCCCCCTATGACATCCGCCGCCGTTTGGCTGCATCCGAAATGCCCTGGCGTCCGTATAGAGCTGTAACACGACCCAACGGACATGCTCATGAGCCCGCGCTATACCAAGCTCGCCCCAAGCACGCGGCCTCCATCCCGCACACACGGCGCTCTGGCCGCCCTGCAGGGCTGGTTTGACACCCAAAGCCCGCTCGACAGCCCTGAGGATGCTGCTGACCGGATCGACTGGTTGCGAGCAATCCCCTTCGTCATGCTCCACCTGGCTTGTCTGGGCGTGTTATGGGTCGGCGTTTCACCGATCGCATTAGGTGTGGCAGCCACGCTGTATGCCATCCGCATGTTTGCCCTCACCGGCTTTTACCACCGCTACTTCTCGCATCGCACGTTTCGCACTTCGCGCGCCGTGCAGTTTTTCTTCGCCCTGGTCGGTGCCGCTTGCGTACAACGGGGCCCGCTCTGGTGGGCTGCCCATCATCGCCATCATCACCGCCATGCCGATACGGCGCTCGATCCGCACTCACCTTCCCTGACCGGATTCCTGTGGAGCCACATGGGATGGTTCCTCACCACGCGCGCGTTTCGCACGGATTTTTCGCGCATTCCGGATCTGCGCAAGTATCCGGAGCTGCGTTGGCTGGATCGCTACGACACCGCCGTACCAATCGTGTTAGCCATTCTGCTCTATGGCCTTGGTGTGCTACTGCATCACGTGGCGCCTTCGCTCGGCACCACCGGCGGACAAATGCTGGTGTGGGGATTCTTCGTATCCACGGTGGTGCTGTTCCACGCGACCGTCACCATCAACTCGCTCGCCCATCGCTTCGGCCGCCGCCGCTTCGATACGCGCGACGATAGCCGTAACAACGTGTGGCTTGCGTTGATCACCTTCGGCGAAGGCTGGCACAACAACCATCATTTCTATCCCGGCTCGGCACGCCAGGGATTCCGCTGGTGGGAAATCGACCTGACGTGGTACGGCCTGCAATTGCTCGCGGCGCTGGGACTGGTGTGGGATCTCAAGCCAGTACCCGCTTGGGTCGATAAGGCGAGTCGCTGACCATGCGTATCGCGATCGTTGGCTCGGGTATCGCAGGCCTTGCATCGGCCTACATGCTGTCGCGCAAGCACGACGTCACTCTGTTCGAAGCGAACGACTATCTAGGCGGCCACACGCATACACACGCCGTGCAGCAAGACGGACGCTGGTACAGCATCGACACCGGCTTTATCGTTTCCAACCCTGCGCACTACCCACTCCTGAGCCGCCTGTTCGAAGAGCTGCGTATCCGTACCAAGCCCACGACGATGAGCTTTTCAGTACAAAACGCCGCCAGTGGACTGGAATACAACGCGGCAAGCGTGAACACATTGTTCTGCCAGCGTCGCAATCTGCTTTCGCCACGCTTCTTTGGGATGGTGCGCGACTTGATGCGCTTCTATCGCAATGCGCCGGGCCTATTGAACGAAACAGGCGTGGGCCCGACCCTTGGCGATTACCTGGCAATGCATCGCTACGGCAACGCGTTTCGCGATGAACACCTGATTCCCATGGCCTCGGCCTTATGGTCGTCGCCGGCCACACAGATACTTTCTTTCCCTGCGAGGTATCTGGTGCAATTCATGGCCAACCACCAGATGCTTCAGGTCGCCGGTCGTCCCGAATGGTGCGTCGTGCAGGGCGGATCGGCCAGCTATATCCGCGCCATGCAGGCACGCTGGCGTGTCAACGAACGGCTGTCATGCCCGGTCTTGTCTGTGCGTCGCGATGATCATGGCGTAGATGTCACCACAACGTCCGGCACTGAACGTTTCGACCAGCTGGTGATGGCATGCCACAGTTACCAGACACTTGCGTTGCTCACCGACGCCAGCGAGCGCGAGCGCGATATTCTCAACGCCATCCGTTATCAGGCGAACGATACCGTACTGCATACCGATGCCTCGTTGCTGCCGCGCAACCGCAAAGCCTGGGCTGCGTGGAATGCCTATATCCCCAATACGCCTGGTGACGCATGCACGGTGAGCTATTGCATGAATCTGTTGCAAGGCGTGACGTCGCGCGAACCCTTTGTCGTCACGCTCAATCGCACCGGCGCTATCGATCCCGCACGCATCTTGCGCCGCATGCGCTACCACCACCCGATCTACGACGCAGACTCGGTCGCAGCGCAACGGCGCAAGCATGAGATCCAAGGACAGCGCCGCACATGGTTCGCCGGCGCGTATTGGGGCTGGGGTTTTCACGAAGACGGCATGCGCAGCGCCATGGAAGTCGTCGATGCATTGAATCAACCCGTGGCGGACGTTTCCCTCGTCACGCGGGCGAGGGCCGTCGCATGAGTGGCGAACGTACCGTAGCCAGCTCGATATACGAGGGCATCGTCACACACCGACGCCATGCGCCACACGCACATGTTTTTTCCTATCGCATGGCTCAGTTATATCTTGATCTCGACGAGATCGACCTCGTCTTTCGCGATCGCTGGTTCTGGTCGGCGAATCGCCGCAATCTCGCCGAGTGGCGTCGCAGCGACTATCTAGGCCCCGACGACATCCCTCTTGCGCAAGCAGTGAGGCAACGCATTGCACGGCAGATAGGGCGTACACCCACGGGGCCGATCCGCGTACTCGCGCACCCACGCTATGGGGGTTATGTGTTCAATCCCGTGAGTTTCTACTACTGCTACGACACCGATGGCACCACGCTAGATTGCATTGTGGCGGAAATTACCAATACGCCATGGCGCGAGCGGCATGCCTATGTCTTGCCAACGGTGGATGCAAGCACACGCGGCCGAGCCTTGCACTGGCGCTTCGAAAAATGCTTCCACGTGTCGCCCTTCATGTCGATGGAGCGCGGTTATGACTGGCGCTTCACGCCACCGGGCGACGATCTGCTCGTGCACATGAAGGTGCTGGATGCAGGAAAGGCCGAATTCGACGCCACCTTGGCGCTGAGCCGTCAACCGCTGGATGGCCATTCCTTGGCGCGCGTCTTGTGGCGCTATCCGCTCATGACGGCGCAGGTGATCACCGCCATTCATTGGCAGGCGCTCCGCCTTTGGCTCAAACGCAACCCCGTGCATGTACACCCCGGCCACACACCGCACGAACCCGATCACTCAACTCTGCGGGATGTCCCATGAACGAACTCGCCACGACGGCCACCTCCACTGCGCAAGCGCACTCGGCCTCCAAGCTTGACCGCTTTCTTCGCGACCGCTTGCTGGAGCGGATGCGTGGCATACGCCATGGCCGGCTGGTTATCCATGATGAATGGGGCACGACGGAACTTGGCGAAAGCGCGACCACACGACCTCCGCTGCACGTCAATATGGTCGTTCGCAACAGCGCGTTTTACCGCGCCGTGGCCTTGCAGGGTAGCGTGGGTGCGGGCGACGCCTACGGCAATGGTCATTGGCATTGCGACAATCTCGTCGCACTGGTGCAGCTGCTGGTGCGCAATCGCACGCTGCTCGACGGCGTAGAAACCGGCCTCGCCCGCTTCGGCGGCTTCGCCCTGAAAATGTGGCATGCGCTGCGGCGAAACACGCGTGAAGGAAGCCAACGCAACATCGCCGAGCACTACGATCTCGGCAATGCGTTCTTCGCGACGTTCCTGTCAAACGACATGATGTATTCGTCGGCACTCTGGTCGGGCGACGATGACACGCTGGAAGAGGCATCCACTCGCAAGCTCGATGTCATCTGCCAAAAGCTGGACTTGCGCCCAGGCCAGCGGGTGATCGAAATCGGCACGGGCTGGGGCGGTTTTGCGGTTCATGCCGCCAAGCATTATGGCTGTCATGTCACCACGACAACCATTTCGCGCGAGCAACTCGCGCTGGCCACAGAACGTGTCGCCGAAGCAGGCCTGAATGACCGGGTCACTTTGCTATTGAAGGACTACCGCGATCTGGAAGGCCGTTACGACCGACTGGTTTCGATCGAAATGATCGAAGCAATTGGCGCGCAATACCTAGAGACGTACTTTGCCAAGCTCACACAACTCCTTGAGCCCGACGGTCTCGCCCTGATCCAGGCGATCACCATTGAAGACCATCGCTACGAGCAAGCATTGCGTTCGGTTGATTTCATCAAACGGCACATTTTCCCTGGCAGTTTCATCCCGTCGATCCACGCAATACTGGCAGCCAAGGCGCATGCCAGCGATCTTGCGATGGTCCATCAGGAAGATTTCGGGTTGTCCTACGCACAAACCTTGCACATTTGGCGCAAGCGCTTCCTGGCTGCCTCGCACGAACTTCTCGCACAGAACTTCGATGAGCGCTTCATACGCCTCTGGGAGTTTTACCTAGCTTATTGCGAAGGCGGATTCCTGGAGCGCTCGATCGGCGTTTCCCACCTTCTATTCGCACGCCCGCAGGCACAGCCACCCTCGGCTCGCTGGACGGTATCAAACAGAGCACATCGCGCATGACATTCTGGAGCAACCTCATCGGCTATCAGGCGGTCTGGTTCGCAGCCGTCATCGGCGCCTCACACGGCAAGGCGTGGCCAGGTCTTGCAGCATGCGGTCTATTCGTGAGCTGGCAGGTACTCGCCGCTGAGCAACCTATGGTGGAGTTGCGATTACTGGCCGTCGCAGTCGTGCTCGGCGTGCTCATTGATGGTGTGCTCGCACGGTACGACTGGGTGAGCTATGCAACTCCTCATCCTGCGCTTTCTCCACACGGTGCCCCAGCTTGGATCCTTGTGCTGTGGGCGTCCTTTTCTTTGACCCTCAACCGCAGTCTGGCCTATCTGAAAAAAAGGCTGTGGTTAGCGCTGTTGCTCGGCGCCGTGGGTGCGCCGCTCGCCTACCTCGGCGCTCAGCACGGTTGGCGGTCGGTGGTGTTTCAGCCCCCTTCGTGGCGGGGCATCGCATGGATTGCGTTCAGTTGGGCGATCGCACTGCCATTGCTAGCGTTGTTGGCGCGACGCTGGTCGGTCGCAGCCCTTTCAAGCGCGTCGTTGGTACACAAGGGCGAATCATGAACGCATGGCTGCAAATGGGCATTCTTGCGCTGATCATGGCATCCCTGATGACGCTCGGCTGGCGCTGGCAAAAGCGCCACAACAATGCGGGAATCGTCGATGTGCTTTGGACGATCGGCGTCGGGCTGGGCGCGCTGTTAATGGCGTTGACCGGGGATGGCGCGAAAACGCCACGATACGCACTGGCGATCATGGGAATCCTGTGGGCGGCACGCCTTGCGTTCCACCTTTGGAAGCGTGTTCGCGGGGAAGACGAAGATGGCCGCTATCGCCAGCTGCGCCTACGCTGGCGCGGTAATCAATGGAAATTCTTCGCGTTCTTTCAATGTCAGGCAGCACTAGTGCTGTTGTTTGCACTCCCGTTTGTCGCGGTAGCAAAGAACCCCAGGGATGGCGTAACGCCGGCGCTGATAGCGGGCGCAGCGATTTGGTTGGTAAGCGTCGCCGGTGAGTCTCTCGCTGACCGACAGCTCGCACGCTTCCGACAAAAGCCCGCACACAGCGGCAAGACCTGCCGCGAAGGTCTTTGGCGCTATTCGCGCCATCCCAACTACTTTTTTGAATGGCTGCACTGGTTCGCCTATGTCGCGCTGGCATGGGGATCACCCATTGCATGGCTGGCATGGTCAGGACCGGTCGTGATGTACATCTTCCTGCGCTGGATCAGCGGCATCACTTTTACGGAAGCACAAGCGCTGCGCAGCCGTGGCGACGACTACCGCGAGTACCAGCGCACGACGTCCATGCTGATCCCGTGGTTTCCTAAATCCACCCCATCCGAGAACGGTGCATCATGAATACCACCGCCATAGCGACTCGTGAACTTGCTATCGATAGTGCGGCCCCAGGACTACTTGGGCTTGCCGAACGCGGCTTGGTACCGGATGCACTGCTGCGCCTGGGTATACGCCGCCTTTGCGCGCAGCGGCTGCACCAGGAATTTCTCGGCGGAACGGACGTGCAAGCGGCAATCTTCCAGCAACGCATCGACGCACTTCGGCAGAGTCCGGTCGCAATTCATACGGATGCTGCCAACGCACAACACTACGAATTGCCTGCCGCCTTTTTTCGTGAGTGCCTCGGCCCACGCCTCAAATATTCATCGTGTTACTACCCTACCGGCAACGAAACACTCGAACAGGCAGAAGAAGCCATGCTAGCGCTCTATGGCGAGCGCGCGGGACTAGCCGACGGGCAAGATATTCTTGAGCTCGGTTGTGGCTGGGGTTCGCTGACGTTATGGATGGCCGAACGCTACCCGCATGCCCGGATCACAGCGGTGTCGAACTCGCGCTCACAGCGCTTGCATATCCAAAGGGAATGCACGACACGCGGACTCGACAATGTTCGAGTGATCACCAACGACGTAAACACGCTAGCGCTGCAATCCGAAGCGTTCGATCGCTGCGTATCGATCGAAATGTTCGAACACATGCGCAACTACGAAACCTTGCTCGCACGCATTGCCGGCTGGTTACGACCATCAGGAAAACTGTTCGTGCACATTTTCGCACACCAGACCTTGATGTACCCGTTTGATACTGAGGGCGAAGATAACTGGATGGGTCGGCATTTTTTCACCGGCGGCCTGATGCCTGGCGTGGATACATTACTTTGGTTCCAGCGCGACCTCTGCCTCGAACAACGCTGGAAAGTAAGTGGCACGCACTATCAGCGCACCGCCAATCACTGGCTGAGCAACCAGGATCGCCATCGTGAAACCGTCATGCGTGTGCTGACTCAAGCCTATGGCGCTCGCAGCGCTCCTCTTTGGTTCCAGCGCTGGCGCATGTTCTGGATGGCTTGCGCCGAATTGTTCGGATACGAGCACGGCCAGCAGTGGTTGGTCGCGCACTATCGTTTCACGCGCCCGGATTGATGCCATGCGAATGTTTTGCGCAATATCCATTGCAATTGTTGCCGTATCCGCACCGCTAGCCCGATGCGCTGAAAACTCGCCCATGCAGCCCGTCACGCATGTCGATCTACAGCGCTACATGGGTGACTGGTATGTCATTGCCTCCATCCCCAGTTTCTTCGAGCGCCACGCCTACAATGCGGTGGAATCTTATGCATTGCTTCCAGACGGAAGAATTCAGACCACCTTTCGCTATCGCGACGGCGCTTTCGATGCACCGCTCAAGACCATGCACCCTATAGGCATCGTGCAACCCGGCACCGGGGAAGCTGTGTGGGGCATGCAGTTCGTATGGCCCATTCGGGCCGAATACGTCGTGACCTATCTTGATAGCGATTACCGAACCGTCATTGTGGGTCGCAGCAAGCGCGATTACGTATGGATCATGGCGCGAACGCCAAGCCTATCTGCGGGAGACTACGAGCAGTTGGTTCAACGAGTGGCAGCGCTTGGCTACGATACGAGCAAGCTTCGTAGGGTGCCACAACAATGGCCCGAATCGACAAGATAGTCCTCGCCAGCGATATGCGACTCAGGTGCGTACGTTGGGCGCCATCGATCGCAGCTTCATGCTATAGAGCATATCGTCAAACCGTTGCACATTCCTTTGCCGCCAGCCCTCACCCTTTTCAGGACTTCCTGCCCATGAGCGTTACCAGTGCCGCCGACCACGAAGAACTGGACCGACTGCTGCTGCGTACCGGCCAAAGCGATCGCAAAGCATTTGCTGAACTCTACCGGCGCACATCGTCACGCCTTTTCGGCGTCTGCGCGCGAATGCTTTCCGACCGCCGGGAAGCCGAGGAAGTGTTGCAGGAAGCCTATGTCTCTGTGTGGCAGCGCGGCGCAAGCTTCGATCCAACACGCGCACATGCCATGACTTGGCTCGTCGCACTCGTTCGCAACAAGGCCATTGATCGGCTGCGTCAGCATCCGGGCGCCGCGGTCGATCATGATTTCGAAGTCAACGACGTGGCCGACGAAGATCCATCACCGGCTTCCCGGGCGGAAAACAGCGAGGAATACCATCGGCTGGAGGACTGCTTGCAACAACTGGAGTCGCAACAACGACGATCGATTCGCGAGGCGTTCTTCAGCGGCACCACTTATAACGAGCTGGCGGAACGCGCCAAGGTACCACTGGGCACCATGAAAAGTTGGATTCGCCGCGGCCTTCTTCAATTACGCGCGTGCCTTGAAGCATGAATACGCACAACGACGACGACCGGAACAACCTGCGCTACGCCGAATATGTACTCGGCGTGCTCGATGCCGATGCACGCGCGGCGGTCGCGCGGGAAATTGCCAGCAGTGACGAAGCGGCGACAGCGGTGGCACGCTGGCAGCAACATCTGACACCGCTGATGCAAACGTTACCTGAGGTGACGCCGCCACCATACGTCTGGACGCGCATCCTGCATGCGCTGCAGTGGGACGTATCGCGCGATACGACGCCTCGCCGCTCGATCTTCGACAGTCTGCGACTTTGGCAATGGCTCGGCGTGGGCGCCTCTATCGTGGCCGCTGCGTGTGTAATCGTCACGCTAAGAACGACCTTGGCGCCAAGGCATGAGGTGGTCGCAACCACCTTGATGGTATCCAGTATCCGGCAGTCCAACGGTATTGCAGGCTGGACCGCCACGATGGATCTTTCGCGCAAGGAAGTCGTGGTGGTACCTGCGTCCCCCGCAGCCATCGCGAAAGATCGCAGCACACAGCTATGGCTGATCCCCGCGGGCCAGAAGCCAATCTCGGTCGGCGTATTTGCTTCCGACACCACGACAGTCTTACCGCTAAATGCAGAGTTGCTGTCACAGCTTGGTCCGACTGCGGCGTTGGCCGTATCGGTGGAACCGGCAGGTGGCTCGCCGACGGGTCAGCCGACGGGTCCTGTCATTGCGCAAGGCGCTATCAGCGGCGCACCGGAACCGCATGCCTCTGGCAAGGTTGCGTTGTTGATTCCATTCGCGATGCCAAACTAGCCATCTGCATGAGAACGACCTGTATTCCAGTGCCATGCTAAACAAAATGGGCCGGCATGAAGCCGGCCCTTTACGTGAGTCCGTACTAGAAATTCTTACTTGGCCGGTTCCTGCTTCAAACCACGATCGATCAGCATCGGCTCGATGACCGGATCCTTGCCACGCCAATCTTTGTAAAGCTTGGCCAGCTCCACCGTGTTGCCGCGCGAAAGAATCATGGCGCGGAAACGATCGCCGTTGTCGCGGGTCAGGCCGCCGTGTTCTTTGAAGCCTTCGAACGCGTCGTCGGCCAGCATCTGCGTCCAAAGGTAGGCGTAGTAGCCAGCGGAATAGCCGTTGCTCCAAATGTGCAGGAAGTAGCTGGAGCGATAACGCGGCGGCACGTAGCTCAGATCCACGCCGTCCTTCTTGAGCGATGCAATTTCAAAAGCATCGACATCCTGCTTCGGCGCATCGGCGCCGAGCATGTGCCAGTTCATGTCGAGCATCGCCGCGGCGACCAGCTCGGTCATGTCGTATCCCTTGTTGAACAGACCGGCCTTCTTGATCTTGTCGACCAGCGGTTGTGGCATCGGCGTGCCATCTTTGTAGTTCTTGGCGTAGTTGGCAAACACCTTCGGATCGGTTGCCCAATGCTCATTGAACTGCGAGGGGAACTCAACGAAGTCGCGCGCGGTTTGCGTACCCGAAAGCGTCGGGTATTGCGCGTCGGCGAACAGGCCGTGCAAGCCGTGGCCAAATTCGTGGAACATGGTGACCACGTCATCCATCGACAACAGCGCCGGCTGGCCTGCGGCAGGCTTGGTGAAGTTGGCGACGTTGTAGATTACCGGCTTGGTGCCGATCAGCTTGGACTGGCCAACGAAGTTGTCCATCCAGGCGCCGCCGTTCTTGTTGTCGCGCTTGAAGTAGTCGAAGTAGAACAAGGCAAGCGACTTGCCGTCCTTGTCGAACACTTCGAATACGCGCACATCCGGGTTGTAGACCGGGATGTCCTTGCGCTCCTTGAAGGTCAGGCCGTAGAGCTGGTTGGCGGCGTAGAAAACGCCGTTTTGCAGCACGTTATCCAGCTCGAAGTACGGCTTGATCTGCGAATCGTCGAGATCGTATTTCGCCTTGCGCACTTCCTCGGCGTAGTGCTCCCAATCCCACGGTTCTAGCTTGAAGGTGGGTTGCTTGAGCGCGGCCTGATCCTTGTCGATCTGTTTCTGGATGTCGGCCGCTTCAACCTTGGCGCGCGCCACGGCAGCCGGAGCGAGCTTGCCCATGAAGCTCATCACCGTCTCGGGCGTTTTGGCCATCTGGTCTTCGAGCGTCCACGACGCGTAATTCGGGAAGCCGAGCAGCTTGGCTTCCTGCGTGCGCAATTGGGCAATGCGCTCGATAGTGTCGCGCGTATCGTTGGCATCGCTCTTTTCGGCGCGATTCCATGAGGCTTCGAACAGCGCCTGACGCGTGCCGCGATCCGTCAGATCCTGCAACAACGGCTGCTGCGTGGTGTTCTGCAGCGTCAGCACCCATTTGCCATCCAGGTGACGATCCTTCGCGGCTTGTGCAGCCGCGGCGATGTCTTCGTCGGAAAGACCGGCGAGCTTACTCTTGTCGTCAACGACTACTGCACCGTTTTTGGCGGCTGCGAGCAACTTGTTGTTGAACTGCGCTTCAAGGCTGGCCTCTTCCTTGTTGAAGTCCTTGAGCTTGGTTTTGTCGGCGTCGGAGAGCTTGGCGCCAGCCATCACGAACTGGCGATACACCACTTCGATCAAACGCTGCGATTCCGGATCGAGCTTGAGCGAATCGCGCTGGTCGTAGACAGTTTGAATGCGCTGGAACAGCTTGTCGTTGAGATGGATCGCGTCGGCATGCGCGGCGAGCCTGGGCGCCTCGTCTTCCTGCACTTTCTGCAGCGCGTCGTCGGTGTTGGCAGCGGTGACACCGTTGAACACCATCATCACGCGATTGAGCAACACGCCGGTTTTCTCGAGCGCGACATAGGTGTTCTCGAACGTCGGCGCATCGGGGTTATTGGCGATCGTTTCGACTTCGGCCAACTGCTGCTTCATGCCTTCTTCGATAGCCGGCTGGTAGTCGCTGTCCTTGATCTTGTCGAACGGCGGCGCCTGGTACGGCAACGTGCTGGCAGCGAAGAACGGATTGCTGGCCGTTGCCTCGGCCGCCGCAGTCGTGGCCGCCTTGGCCGGCGCACTGGAAGATGAGGACGGTGTCGCGCTGCCCGTGTTATTGGGCGCCTGCGAACAGGCGGCAAGCGCGATCGAGGTGGCGATCGCTAGAAGACGAAGACGAGGCATGAAAGCTTCCCAAGGTGGGTGCCCGGCTGGCAGGGCGTGAATAGGTAGTTTCCGACTGTAGCCAGAGCCCGCCTATCTTCCAAGCCTGCCCAACGGCACG
>CAJCJD010000173.1 GCA_903970555.1 Vulcanimicrobiota bacterium | reverse complement strand
GCCTGTACGAGCCGATTCACGGCTCGGCCCCTGATATCGCTGGGCAGAACGTCGCCAATCCGCTCGGCGCGATCCTCTCAGCCGCACTGCTGCTACGTCATTCGCTCGACCTGGAAATCGAAGCAACGACGATCGAGGCTGCCGTCAGTCATGTACTGACCAACGGTCCGCACAGCCGCGACATCGGTGGCAAAGCCGGCACGGCTGAACTGCGTGACGCCGTGATCAAGGCTTTGGATGACGTCGCCACGCCCGCCTTTTTGTGCGGCCTGCGTGCGTGCGGATAAGCGAGGACATGATGCGTAGTGATCTAATCAAAACCGGCCCCGACCGCGCACCTGCACGCGCCATGCTGCGCGCCACGGGCCTGCAGGATGCCGATATCACCAAGCCATTGGTGGCCGTGGTGCATACCTGGTCCAACGTCAGCCCGTGCAACCTCAACCTGCGCGAGCTGGCTGAACATGCCGCTGCGGGCATTCGTGCGGCGGGCGGTACGCCGATCGAGTTCAACACGATTGCCGTGACCGACGGCATCGCGATGGGTACGCCCGGCATGCGTGCGTCGCTGATCAGCCGCGAAGTGATCACCGATTCGATCGAGCTGGCCGTTGATGGTCACTGTCTCGACGCGATGGTGGTGCTCTGTGGCTGCGACAAGACCATCCCTGCCGCCGCGATGGCGATGGCGCGCTTGAACATTCCCGCTGTCGCGCTATACGGCGGCAGCATCGCGCACGGCACCCACAACAATCACCCGATCACCATTCAACAGGTGTTCGAGGCAGTCGGCGCGCACGGTGCGGGCAAGATCGACGATGCGGAATTAACGGCCGTCGAAAAAGATGCGTGCCCTGGCGCCGGCGCATGTGGCGGTCAGTTCACCGCCAACACGATGGCGATGGTGATGCAGGCGCTGGGACTGTCGCCGATGGGGTTCAACGATATTCCCGCCACGCATCCGGCCAAGGCGCATGCGGCATTCCGTTGCGGTGAGCTGGTGATGGATTGCTTCCGCGAGCAGCGCAAGCCGCTCGACATCCTTGATCGCACCGCATTCCAGAATGCCGCACGCATGGTCGCCGCCACTGCTGGTTCGACCAATGCAGTGCTGCATCTACTGGCGATTGCTCGCGAAGCCGGCGTGCCATGGACGATCGAGGATTTCGAACCCGCCTCCGTGCACACGCCGGTGATCGCCGACCTGTTGCCGGGCGGCCGATATACCGCCGTCGAATTGTTCGGCGCTGGTGGTAGCGCACGCGTCGCGCAGGAATTGATCGCCGAGGGCATGCTCGAAGATCGCCCCACAGTGACCGGTCGCAGCCTGTACGAAGAATGCGCCGCCGCACCACGTGCTGAAACGCAGGATGTAGTGCATCCGGTCAAACAGCCGCTGAAACCGCGCGGCGGCTATTCGATTCTGTACGGCAATCTCGCGCCCGAAGGCTGCATCCTGAAACTTGCCGGCAAAGGCGCAAACCACTTTGAAGGCATCGCGCGGGTGTTCGAAAGTGAGGAAGAAGCCTTCGCCGCCGTACAAGGCGGCAAGATCAAACCCGGCGATGTGATCGTGATCCGCAACGAAGGCCCCGCCGGCGGCCCCGGCATGCGCGAGATGCTCGGCGTGACCGCCGCACTCGTCGGTCGCGGTCTCGGCAACGACGTCGGCCTGATCACCGACGGACGCTTCTCCGGCGCGACGCACGGCTTCATGGTCGGGCACATCGCACCCGAAGCGGCGCGGGGCGGCCCAATTGCACTGCTGCGCGACGGCGATCGCATCTTCATCGACGGCGACCAGCGCGAACTGCGCACCGATGCCGATCTGGAAAGCCGCCGCGCCACCTGGATTGCGCCGCCCGCGAAAGTCACGCACGGCGCGCTCGCCAAATACGCGCGACTGGTCGGCTCCGCTTCCGACGGCGCCACCACGCATCCGAACACCGCCGTGTCCCCACGGCCACACGCACAACACACCACGACAAAGACCACCGCAGGAGTTACCGCATGAGCAGCACCGCCACCACCGATACGCTCGCCAAGGCGCGCATCGCCGTTCTCGGCTACGGCAGCCAGGGCCGCGCCCACGCCCTCAACCTCAAAGACTCCGGTTTGGACGTTGTGGTCGGCTTGCGCCCAGGCGGCCCCACCTGGCAGAAGGCGGTGGACGATGGCTTCCACGTGGTCGAACCGGCCCATGCCGTGATCGGCGCCGATCTGATCGCCGTGCTCACGCCCGACATGGTGCAGGCCAAGCTGTACAAGGAAGCCATCGAACCCAATATCAAGCCCGGCGCCGCGCTGCTGTTCGCGCATGGCTTCAACGTGCACTTCAAGATGATCGAACCGCGCCAGGACATCGACGTGATTCTGGTCGCACCGAAAGGCCCCGGCGCGCTGGTGCGCACCGAATACGAACGTGGTCGCGGCGTACCTTGCATCTACGCGGTGTATCAGGACGTCAGCGGCCACGCCGAAGACAAGGCCAAGGCCTATGCCGCCGGTCTGGGCGGTGCGCGCGCCATGCTGATCAAGACCGATTTCAAGGAAGAAACCGAGACCGATCTGTTCGGCGAGCAGGCCGTGCTGTGCGGTGGCGCCAGCGAACTGGTGATCAAAGGCTTCGAGACGCTAGTGGAAGCGGGCTACCAGCCGGAGATCGCCTATTACGAAGTGCTGCACGAGCTGAAGCTGATCGTCGACTTGTTCTACGAAGGTGGCATCACCCGCATGCTGCAATTCGTCTCCGAGACGGCGCAATACGGTGACTACGTCAGCGGCCCGCGCATCGTCGACGACGCTACCAAGCAACGCATGAAGGACGTCCTGACGGACATCCAGGACGGCACCTTCGCACGTAACTGGATCGCCGAGTACAACGCCGGCTTGCCCAACTACAAGCGCCTGAAGCAGGCCGATCTCGATCACCCGATCGAACAAGTCGGCGCCAAGCTGCGTGCGCGCATGCCTTGGCTGCAAACCGGCCCGAAAGCTGAACAGACTCACTTGAAGAAGGTCGGTTAAATCCATGTGGCGCTCTCCCACACCCCCATCCTCCGGCGGGAGAGCGCCGCATGGCCCTTATGCCGTTATCCACGCGTTTTGATCATCACCAAGGGACCGAAGTGAACATGCCATTGCTGCAACCATCCTTCGCCGCCGATGCCGAAACGGGCATCGCGCGTCACCCGCTCGCAGGAAAGGACCTGAGCGGTGCGGATGTCGTCGTACAAGTGTTGGCTGACGAAGGCGTCAATGTACTTTTCGGTTATTCCGGCGGTGCGATCCTGCCGGTCTATGACGCCGTGTTCCGCCATAACGCAGAACACGTAAAACCCGATGGCGGCGAACCGATGCCGTTGATCGTGCCAGCCAACGAGCAAGGCGCCGGTTTCATGGCCGCCGGCTATGCACGTGCGTCGGGCAAAGTCGGCGTGGCGGTCGTCACGTCCGGCCCCGGCGCCACCAACATGGTGACGCCGGTGCG
>CAJCJD010000172.1 GCA_903970555.1 Vulcanimicrobiota bacterium | reverse complement strand
CCTGTCCACATGCCCACCGGGCTCGACTACGACCAGCTATTGTGACTGTTGCGTTCCACACGAATCGACGAAGGGCCGCGACCTTCCTCACTTTCGATGAAGCGTTGCCAGTGACATCTGTGTTGGTCACTAATGGCGGCTATGGAACCGTCCCGCTTGCACTAAAGCGCGGACGTCCGTATTGTTTCGGCCGGGAAGACGGAAGATAAGGCAGAGGTTAACGCGCGAGTTTTGGTCTGGGCGGGTGTAGATTCAAACTCAACCATAGCGAGCGTAGATGCCATCCGAAGCGCGATTAGCAAGGCCTTAACGCAACCCTCCTACGCATCCCGAGCATGTTCGCTCGCGAACGACTTCAAGACTTTGAATGCCGATGAAGATAGATTTGCGATCGTTGCCCGACATGTAAATTAGTTGGACAACCAGTGAAGGATGTCTCAACGATTGTCCTTCGTAGATTATCTCGAAAGCATCGATTGTTTAGCGCTAGGAGTCTGCGCGGCAGACGAGTTTGAGCTGACAGCGGGGACGCTGCGGCGTCCGGCATCGCGACCGCTTTCAGTTTGGCGCACCGACCTACCAAAGAATGGCTTGGTCGACGACGAAATTGCGTGAGATGGTCCCCTTTCCGGGCTTACACGTACATCATTTCGCCATTCGACGCAGGTTTAACGCCGTGCAGACGAGCTTCCACTCGGCCTGGGCCTTGGCCAGTCCGCGCATGCTGAATTGGCGGAACCCGAGCACGCTTTTTACCCAGGCGTTCGGCGGCTCGGATAGCCATTTGCGTTTGCGATAGGCGGCCTGTGTTTCGGCAGACGTGAATTTTTCAGCCATCGCGGCGCATAGCGGCCGCTTGCTGGCATCGATCTTCGCGTCCTTTT
Organism: Vulcanimicrobiota bacterium; assembly: GCA_903970555.1. Classification (GTDB taxonomy): domain Bacteria; phylum Pseudomonadota; class Gammaproteobacteria; order Xanthomonadales; family Rhodanobacteraceae; genus Dyella_B. The sequence goes on along the minus strand of CAJCJD010000172.1, from coordinate 2,670 downwards.
TGCCCTCGCGTCCGAGCGCCACGATCAGCTCGCCCGGATGCTCGCGCAATTGTTCGAACGTCGCTTCCGACCGGTAGCCCGCGTCGGCAAGGACTTGCCTGGGATCGGCGCCGGCGTCACGCAGCACGGCAGCAAGAACGGTTGGCAATTGGCCGCTGTCGGCCGCACTGTTGCCCAGTTCGGCCGCGACGATGATGTGGGCAGCCTCGTCGACCGCAGCTTGCGCATTGTAGGAATAGTCAAAGCCGCCGCCGGCATGCTTCATGATCCGGCTTTCCGGATCGGTGAAATTTTCCTGTGCGTCGGGCTTCGGCTCGCCGAACTTGTACTTGAAGCGCGACTTCTTTTTCGGCTCTCCGTCGGCGGCCGGCGGCGCATCGTCGTCACTGCGACCGCGCGCGATATCAGCCTGACGCTGGCGCTCTTCCAGGCGTGCGCGTGCAGCGCGAATCACCGCCAAGCGGTCCTCGCGCCGCGTGATCTCGGCCGGGATATCCAGCTCCGGCTCATTTTTCTCGGCAGCGTCGGCCGCCTTCGCTTTTGCCAGCAGAGCATCGATCTGCTCTTTCAGCTCAAGCTCGACCTTCTTCATCCGGTCGTAGCTCATCGCCTTATGGCGCGATGCGTTGGCCTTGATCTTGGTGCCGTCGACCGCGACCGTGCCGAGCTTAACCAGGCCGCACTCCTTGGCCAGTTTCACCACTTGCACGAACAGGTCCGACAGTTCTTTGAGGTGAAAGGCGCGGAAGTCGCACAGCGTCCGGTGCGCCGGATAGTTGCCCGCCGCCAGGACCCGGAACGCGACATCCTCATGCAGCTTCCTGGCCAGCTTGCGCGAGGAAAACACACCGGTCGCGTAGCCATAAACGAGCACCTTGACCATCATGGCCGGATGAAAGGGCTGGTTGCGCGCACCGCCGCCGCCATACCGGGCATGGAAGGCGGACAGGTCGAGCGAGTCGACCGTATCGCTGATGAAGTAAGCAAGGTGGCCTTTAGGCAGCCAATCTTGCAGCGCATGGGGCAGCAGCAACTGCTGCTGTGGATCGTAGGGAAGATAGCTCGTCGTCATCTGTCTACAACGTTTACAACAGGCCATCGGATGACAGCGCGGCTTCTGCCGCGCACACTCCTAGCGGCGCTAGCCGTGGTGTGGACTGCAGCCGAAGCGACACATCTCGCACCGCGCACGGCGGATGAAAACGCCACGCGCGCGTTAATCGATTATGCGGAAATGGCCGCACATGTTGACGGCAGCGTGTCTACGCGCTCGTTCCTCCGTCCACTTTCATGTTAGTCCCCGTGACAAATCGCGCCTCCGAACTCACGAGATAGGCAACCAAGCTAGCAACGTCGTCAGCCTTCCCATAGTGGCCAAGCGCAATCGAATTACGTGTCTTTTCGGCAATTGGACCGTCCGCAGGATTCATGTCCGTATCAATTCTTCCTGGCTGTACGTTATTAACGGTGATGCCACGCTCTCCAAGATCCCTGGCTAGTGCTCGAGTCATGCTTGCAATTGCACCCTTAGTTGCCGCATAGAGCGAGAGGCCCGGTATCGGAGTGTGTCCACTGCTCACGCTTCCGATATTAACGATTCGGTCGCCTTCCTTCATGAAGCGCAGTGCTTCTTGTATGAATAGAAATACGCTTTTTACGTTAATCGAAAGCATCTGATCAACATCGACGTTAGTGATAGTATCGATGATCCCAGTGCGCAGTATTGCTGCGTTATTCACTAGAATGTTGAGTGATCCGAATTTTGAAACAGTTGTGTTAACTGCAGTTCGTATTGCAGACGAATCGTCGCTGTTAGCGCGTATTGCAAGAGCAGTGCCTCCGGAATCGATGAGCGTCTGTACAAGTGCATCCGCATCGTTTCTTGAGTTCGAATATGTGATCACGACTTTCGCACCGTCACTTGAGAGGCGTCGCGCGACCGCAGCGCCAATGCCACGCGACCCGCCGGTAATGATTGCTACTTTGTTCTCGAGCGGTCTTTCATGTTTCAATTCATCCTCCTTCCAAAAGGTCATTTCTGGATAAGACAGGTCTCTTGACTAAATCCCAAGCCTCAAATCAAGATGTAAAAAGCGGGTGCCAGTGTCCTCGAAATATTTAGGACGGAACCCTTTACGCGATCTGAGGGATGCCGTACTGTCCGCGGGATTGTTGAGAAGGCACGCAGTACGGGACTTAAACGGTCGAGTTAGGTTGGCTATTCCATTTAAAAAGAAAGTTTTTTGGCGTTCGTAAAGCGAACTTTAGGGTAACAAACTCGCGGCGTCGGCGAAATGCAAGTGATCGAGTAGCTACATGTAAGCGATCTTATTCGACTTGGTGAAACGACAGCATAGTAGGCGCGTATCTAGGACAGCCGAAAATCAAGAGATCGATTGGATATTTGTAACGTATCGGTGGAATAGGCACAAGACTTAGGTGTTGTAATAGTAGAGGACTGGCCATGACCGGCTCGCTCGTCCGTTGTTATTCAACCTAGGAGAATGCTATGTCTGCCTTGGAGTTCATGGGTTAGTGCAACATGGTTTCTGTAAATTCGGCTGCCGGTGTTGCGCGGCTGTGACGGCCGCCGTGTTGGGGGCGCGTAGCGCTCGAAGAGCGGAGGACGGCATGGCCGCGCGGCAAAACGCTCGCAGGTCATATGCGCAG
>CAJCJD010000171.1 GCA_903970555.1 Vulcanimicrobiota bacterium | reverse complement strand
CTGCAAGCGGCCGACCTCAGTTATCACTTTTATATGAAGTACATCCGTCGTGATGGCTGGCCGATGAGTCCGTTTTGCGCCGGCGGATGGACCTACAACCAGAAACCTTGCGATGTGAAGTATGTCTATGTGGAACCGATTCTGCTTTCGCTTGCACTGACTGGCGACGACAGTGAGCACGATTTGAATACCGTCGACAAGATGATGACGCTGTGGGAGAACGGCGGTTGGGGCAATCGACCGGGACCCTATGCAAGTGCGTCGCAGCATTTCACTGAGCGCATGACCGGTTTGGGCTTGCTCGAAACCGTCAGCGCCTATGAATTGACCGGTGATCACCGCTATCTGGAACGCGTCAATGATCGCATCGGCTGGCTATACGATCATCAGCGCAACAACCCCGACGGACTCGGTAACGATGGCTCGTGGCGCAATAGCTGGAACCTGCACGAAGACGATTCGTGGAACCCTTCGACCGACGTGCGCGGAACATCGCCCTGGATGACGGAAAACATCATCGACGGGCTGTGGCATGCATGGCTGGTCACCCGCGATCCGCGTATTCCGACCATGATTACCGGCTTTGGCCGTTACCTCGAACAATATGGTTGGATCAAACCCGATCTGCTGCATTACGAACATGATTGGCGTAATCCTTGTTCCGGCCCCGATGGTCAAATCGCATGGTATTGGTCGTCATCGCACGCCGACACGAAAAAGCTTTCGCATATCGAGGAGTCGGATGGTTGGTATAGCGATGCGCATACGGTGGAGATCGCTTTGCCGGTAGCTGCGGCCTACTACTTCGAGCAGGAACCCAAACAAAGCGCGGCTCTGAAGCATAGGCTCGATGCATTGACCTCGTCTTACAACATCGAGTGCGCAAAAACAGCCGATACGCTCCGGCGATTCAACTGGAACAACCGCGGTGCTGGCGTCGTTGCCTGGTTGATCCGTCAACCGGCCGGCAGTGGCGCAACCTCATCGCTGGCCCAGAGTGCAACGCCATGAAGCAACGCATGGCCGTATTGCGCAGTGTCACCCTGGTCTCGGCGGCCACCTATGTCGAGTACGCGTTGGGTTTGGTCGTCAGCATCTGGATTGCGCGCACCTTGGGTCCAGCCGATTTCGGCCGCTACGCGTTCACGGTGTGGCTGTGCAGCTGGTTAATGACTTGCAGCAATCATGCGCTGACCACCTCGTCGACCAAGTTCATTGCCGAGGCGGACGGAGCAGGGCGCCCTGATATCGCGTCGCATATCGCCCATCGCTTGAGCCGCTACCAGAACTTGAGTTCGTTTATCGTCGTAGTGCTGTTTGTTACCGCGACCTTGATTATCCGTCCGGTCGAATGGCAGCAATCGTTATTGCCGGTGACCGTGCTGGTGATTGTCGCCGTGGTCGCCAAGGCTAACTACGCCATGCTTGTGGCGATTGAAAAAGGGCAGGAGAGTTTCGAGCCGGTATCCATTGCGACGGTGCTTGCCGGTGCGATTGGTGTAGGGCTGATTAGCGCAGCCACCGCGGTACACGCCGGTATGGTGGCGTTTTTCGCGCTGTTTGCGGTCGCCTGCCTGATGTTGAACCTGTTCAACCGACTTGCGTTCCATCGGTATTGCCGGCCGTTTGCGGCTGGGCCGATTCCCGAAGACATAAGCAAACGGCTGTCTCGCCATCTGCGCCTAACCGCAGCCCTAGTGCTGTTGATCGCGATGAAGTCGAGCACGATCGAGGTGTTCCTGCTCAACACCTATGCCTCATCGACAGCAGTGGGCTTCTTCGCGATTGCCGCCACCCTCACGCGTGGCGCCGTCGAACTGCTCTCGGTCGGACTGACCACCACGTTGCTGCCGTACATGGCCAAGTCGTTCGGCAAGAATGGAACCGGGCAGGCGGCACGCCTTTTGACCGAAGCGACGCGCTTCTATTGGGCTACTGGCTTGATCATCGCCGGTGTCGGGTTGATAACGACACCGGAGATCGTCACGCTGATGTATGGCAACCGCTACGTTAACGCGATACCGGCGATCGAAGCCACGCTGGTTCTCGCCGGATTGCTGCTGATTGGAAACAGCATCGCGGCATTCCAGATCGTGGTCGATCGTCAAGATGATCGCGTGCAGATCAATGTCATCGCGCTGATCGTCAATGCTGTGCTTGGTATTGCCTTGGTGCCATTTTTGGGGTTGGCGGGTGCGGTCATTACCTACGCGGGAACGCGATTCACGGAGTTGGGTCTGGCTATTTTCTACCTGCGGCGCGCAACGAGCGGGAGCTTGCCCGTCGTGCCCATGGCGCGCCTGTTCGGTGCCGCAACGGTGGCGACGGCGGTGGCGTGGCTGTCCGTCGCGATCATTCCCAGTCGTTTCGGCTTCATTGTGGGCGGCATGGTTTTCATGGGAATTTTTGTGCCCGCCAGTTTCCTGGTGCGCTACTGGACTGACGACGACTATCGGTTTATGACAGTGATTACCGATCGTCTAGGCCCCCTGGGTCGTGCGCTGATGCGCGTTTTGAACACTCTGCATGGCTCGGTGGCCAAGGCGCCTTTGTGATAACAACAAAGATCATCCACACGGAGGTCTTGTGATGCACTGGAAGACCAAAGCGACGCTGCAGAATGCGGTCTCCCGATTGCCATCGGAGTCCTCATACGCAACCTACTATTGGCTCCAACGCCATTTTGGTGGTTTGCGTCGTATCAATCCGGTGGAGCGATTGCAGGCAGGGATCGAAACATGGGAGCAGATCAAGCAGTTGAATCACAGTCCGATCGATAAGATTTTTTTCGAGGTCGGGACGGGTCGTGTTCCCATGACGCCGCTGGCCTATTGGTTGATGGGCGCCAGAAGCATCGTCACCATTGACCTGAACCCTTACCTGAAAACGGAATTGACCAAAGAGTGCCTGCAGTACATAGCGGACCATATGGAAGAAATCCAGGCGATGTTTGGGTCGCGATTAAATCGAAAAAGATTCGACGCTTTGCTCTATCTGCAGCGCCAGGATGATTTCAATCTGCAAAATCTGCTTGACCTTTCTCAAATCAAGTACATCGCACCGGGTGACGCCGCGCGAACGGGTCTAAACCCCGGCAGCATCGACTTCCATACGTCCTTCAATGTATTCGAACATATCCCGCGCGATGTATTGTTGGCTATTCTTGCGGAAGGAAACCGCATTATCAGCGATACGGGATTGTTCGTTCATCGCGTGGACTACTCTGACCACTTTTCACATTCGGACACGCATATATCGCCTATCAATTTTCTGCAGTATTCCGATGCGACGTGGAATCGCTATGCAGGAAATCGTTATATGTATATGAATCGCTTGCGCCACGATGACTTCCTAGCGATGTTTGATTCGAATGGACACAGGATACTGGCGACCGAACCCGCCATTGATAAGGCATCGCTTGAGCTGCTGAGCGAGGGTCGGTTGAATATAGATGCGCGGTTTGGCGATAAGGCGATGGAAGTGTTGGCGACGACGGCGTCGTGGATTATTACTTCCAAGGATGCTGAGGTTTTGGGTTGATCAAAAAGCGGGATCGTCAGGTAATCGCACAAAAGGGCCGTCGATACTCAAACACGAACCCGTCGCCGCTTAATCAACGCATGCCGTACATACCGCGCCATGCAAGCCATCGACTGCATCATCCCCAACTTTTCGACATTGCGATAAATGTCCCATTGCCAGGACGCTGCCCGCAACTTATTGGCCGATAGCGATCGTTCGCGTACCAAATACCAGCCCAGCGGTTCGGCCGATTCTACCCTTACGCCTTTGCCTGCGCGTCGCACCTGCTCAAGCCAAAACACATAATCCTCATGACCGATGCGCTGAAACGGCACATCGCCGAGACGTCGCGCATACATCCCGGTCAGTGTGCCGATGAAATTGCTGGAAAGCATGTCGTGCCAATCCACCTGTGGCGGCGGTGTCACTTTTCCTAGCACGCGTCCATCTTCGGCTACACGCCAGTACGAGGCATAGCTGATCAAGGCTCCGCTCTCGCGCATGGTGACCAATTGGCGTTCGAGCTTGGCCGGATGCCAGCAGTCGTCAGCGTCCAGAAATGCGATGTAATCGCCGCACGCGGTCGCGATGCCCGCGTTGCGGGCGGCTGCGACGCCGCCATTGGCCGGTTGCTTCACGACACGCACCCGCGCATCGGCGGCTGCGTAAGCATCCAGCATGCTGGGTGAGCGATCACGCGAACCATCGTCCACCGCAATCAATTCCAGATGGGTATGGCTTTGTGTCAGCACCGAATCGATGGCTCGCTGCAGCCATGCCTCCGCGTTGTAGACCGGCATGATGACGCTGACCAGGTCGCCGCTCATGCCATCACCTCACGCGGTCTGTGCTTCGGTCGCGGCTAGTACGCCGGGTGGCGGCAGCTCGTAATCGCGGTAATTGTGGGGGTTGCCGGTCAAGCCCGCCTCGGCGGCCTTGATGATGTTGTAGACCTCGCGCGCGGTGACGTAATGCAGCACGTAACGCTTGCCATCGTTGTAGCTGCGCTCCAGATGACGGTGCATGTCGTGCGCGGCATCGCCGAGCAGCGTATCCATATCGCGCTCCTGGGTGCCGTGCGTGTGAATCTTGACGAACACCCATTCGGGACGCCCCTCGACGTGCACGCCAGTGTTGATCCATGCATCGACACGGTCCGGTGTAGGAGGGCAGGCACGACGCACGTCGGCATTCTCGATGCGCGGCACGATACCGAAGCGTCGATTACGCCAGTTCAATCCAAGCGGCCCTTGCACGATCATGAGATCGCCGCTGGGTTTACCACCCACGCGCACCAGTTCGCCCGTATTGTGGGACTTGGGTTTGGTAGGGTCGTCCGTCGCGTAATAAATCGCGTTGATCATGCGCGTTTGCGTTTCGCTCGGCGCCGACGGCAGGGTGAAGTCGGCGTAGCAACCCAAATCGCGCAGCAGGATTAGCTCGTTATTGATGCCGCACCAACGACCGTCCGCGCGGGAATTGTCCAGGCACCAGTTGCCGTGGATAAAACCGAAACGCAGTTGGCCGGTCTGCGGGTCGCGTGGCAGCGCGTTGTGCCGTTCGTGCAGCAGCTTATTGAAACGGTCGATGGTAGCTTTGAAGTTCTCGGGCGTGTCGTTATCGTGATGTAGATGAATTTCTATTTCGCCATAACCATCCGCGCACAACGATGCCAGCTTTTGCAGATGTTCTTCGAGATATTCCTCTTCCGGATAGAAGAAGCTGTGTTGGGGCGGTCGTCCGTCGGCATCCCGATGTGCATCGGCGAGTTTGCGGTAGTCGAGGCACCAGCGGTCGACTCGCGCCCGTTGCGTCGCCAGGTCGACCTTACCCCAGGCGGGCTCAAAGTGATCGACAAAGCAGAACATGACGTGGACTGGTTTATCGGTCACATGCGGTGGCCTGCGTCGGAAATAGCTGCCCAGCCAAATCTGCATGTTGCGTGCGCGAATCGCCAAGGTGACGGCAATCGCCACTATCAGCAATAAGGCCAATGCAACCAGAAGCGCGATTGTCCACATCAGAGTGATTCTCCCGCGGGCAGTAGGGTGAGCAATTGCTCCGCGTTATTGCGCCATTGGCGTTCGCGCTCGATATAGCGGCGCGCGGCAGCGCCTACGCGACGGCGTTCGTCTTCCTGCATTGCCAAGTCCAGCACCCGCTGCACGCATGCGGCGGTCTCGCCACGCGGGAACAGCCAACCGGTGTCGCCATCGCCGATTACCTCGGCAACCGGTGCGTAATCGGGGGCGACTACGGCAACGCCCATGCCCATCAGCTCAAACAGCTTCATTGGCGAGCCGTAATGATTGGAGTTGGGAAGTACGGCGTAATCCATGCATGCAATCCAACTGGCGATGTCGTCGTGCGCGACGCGGCCAGGCAGCAATACGCGGTCGGACAAGCCGCGTTCGGCGACAAGGGCGCGTACTGCCGGCAGTGTCAAACCATCGCCGACAAAGACCAACGCCAGCTGCGGAACCTCGGCCAGACGCGCAGCTATGGCTTCGACAAATCCGTCGACCCCGTGCCAATGTGCAAAGACGCCGATATGGCCGCAGACAATGCGACCGATAAGCCCTCTTTCGGCGCGTAGTTTGGCGATGTCGAAACGCGACGGATCGAAACGTGCCAGATCGACGGCATTGGGTGAGATCACGGACGGTGCGATCCGGCCATACGCGGCTTGCGCCTCGTCACGGAAATAGCTCGATATGAATACCAGGCCGGTGCAATTGCGCAGACACCATCCCTCGATGCGACGCGCCAGACTTTTCAAGCGCAAGGGGCGCACCCTTTCAACGAGCGCCGAATCGTTGATCTCCAGTACCAGCGGAATGCGGTACCGCCGAGCTAGCCAGACCGTTGCAAAGAGAAAGAGCGAGTAACGTTCGTAAATCAACTGCGGCCTTTGTCGGCGAATCGCGGCACTAGCGCGAAAAAGGGTGATCGCGTTGTAGCCGAGTTCGAGGCATTCGAACAACACGCCGGGCAATCGGGTGATGGCTCTGGCAAGCCGGCTACGCTTCGAATTTGCTAGCGTGGTCGACTCATGCTCGGGATCGGCACCAGGGAAAGACATGATCGACACATCATGTCCCAACGCGCGCAAGGCGTGCACGATGCCGCGAATATGCACACCTTCTACGTGGCGTCCGCGGGTGCGATGGTGATAAAGGATTCTCATCGCGCACCCTGCGGCAGTGCGCGAAAGACATGTCCTTCAAGCAACCATTCCGGCAGCATTACGCTGAGTGCGTCGTGTGCGCGAGAGCTGTCATCGTGCATCAGCACGATATCGCCGGGCGCGGGTGGATCGGCGCGCAGCCGACCGACCATTTCTTGGGTAGGCCTGTCCTGATAATCGAGGCTGTCGTAAGACCAATAGACAAAGCTGCGTCGACGCATGGCGAAGTAACACAGAAGATCCGCACCTACGTACCCGTGCGGTGGCCGCATTCGATGTTGCAGGCGTCCGTCGAAAGCGCTGAGAAGTGCGTCGGTGCTGTGGATTTCCCTGAGCTTTTTACGGGTCGTCATGTTTTTGAACGACCAATGGCTATAAGAATGATTGCCCAGCATATGGCCCTCAGCCACGATGCGTTCCACCAGTTGCGGATGGCGCTCGACCTTTTGCCCCACCAGAAAAAAGCTGGCTTTCACGCTGTGCTTGGCTAGCAAGTCCAACAATGGTGGCGTGTATGTCGGATCCGGACCGTCGTCGAAGGTGAGATAGCGCGTATCGTCATGACGCGAGCCGTTGATCTGCACCAGGGCATCCGGCAGCAGGCCCAACAACTGATGTTTTCTGGGTCGCATGTTCATGCTGATGCGCCTACCGATACAGCATGGCCGGCGGCTGCGGCGCACAAAATGGCATCCAGTTGGCGAATGTTGTCTTCCCAGCGAAAACCGCGTGCATGCGCGGCAATCCGCTTGTGATTCCAGCTTCGTGCGCTAGCCTCGATGAGCGCGGTGGACAGCGCTTGCCGCCGATGCGGAGGCACAAGGATGCCGGCGTATTCGGGTACGACTTCCGGAATACCGCCCACGTGGCTTGCCACCACCGGCGTTCCGCAGGCCATCGCCTCAAGCACCACGTTCGGCACACCTTCGTTATGGCTGGGCAGGCACAACAAATCGGCGGCGCGAAACCAATCGCCCAATTCAGCATGCGCGACGGCACCTGCTATTTCGACACGGTCCAGGCAACCGAGTGCTTCGGCGCGTGCCAGCAGGGCGGCGCGAGCGGCGCCGGTACCGACATAGACCAGCCGTGCCAGCGGTTGCGCTGTGAGCAATGCCGGAAAGGCTTCGAGCAAGTCGAGGCATCCCTTGGATGCCTTTAGGTTGCCGACGAACAACAGCAGTGGCGAATACGTGGAAAAACCCAAACGCGCTCGCGATTCACTCCGCAGTTCGGGCGAAAACACCGAGGTGTCGACGCCGTTGTACAGCACGTGCACGTTCGAGGGGTCTGTGCCCAACGCGATGGCTTTCGCCGCCAGCGCACGGCTGACCGCGACCACGCCGGCGGCGCCGTTCAACGCCGAACGGATCTGCGGGCGGCGCAGCATACGGTTGGCCTGCACGTTGAGATCGCTGCCATGCACCTTGACCACATACGGAATGCCGAGCCGGCGCGCCAGCCAGCCCCCGGCGGCGGCGTCCGGATAGGCCCAGGCGACGAGCATGCAATCGTAGTGGGCTTTGCGTATCTGGCGCCCGCGTTGCCACCACAGCGACAACAACCAGCAGACCGCGTGAAGCGAGCGGCCGATGCCTGGCGGAAACACGAAGACGAAGTGATCGGTATGCAAATGATCGACGTTCACCTCGCCGCGCCGTTCACCGAATCGTTCGCGGAAATCGACGGCGGTGATGACATCTACGTCATGCAATTGCCCCAGGCGCTCGAATTGCTGACGATTGAAGGCGCCGCGCAAAGGATCCCACGGCGTTGGAAACAAATTTGTAAGAATAAGCACTTTCATGGCTTTTGCCATTCCTTTGAGCCGTCATAAAGTTGGGCGTAACGCATCGCCATCGCTTCCAGCGAACCGTGTTGTTCGACCCATGCGCGTGCCGACTGACCCAGCGCCATGGCATGCTGCGGATTGCGTAACAGTGCGAGCATGGCGTCGGCCAGCAATCCTGGATTTCCTGCCGGGGCCAGGTATCCGGTGATATCGTCTCGCACGATCTCACTGTTGCCGCCAACGTTAGTGGCAACAATGGGAAGTGCCACCGCGCTCGCCTCCAGCAGCGCCATCGAATAGCCCTCGCTTAGCGACGAAAGCACGAACATATCCAGGCCTTGCAATAGTTCACGCACGTCGTTGCGATCGCCCAGGAAATGCACGCTTTCGGCCACACCTTCGTCTATGGCGCTTTGTTGCAGCGATGCACGAAGTTCGCCGTCGCCGATCAACACCAGTGCGGTATCGGCATCGCGTTCGTGCACCAGCTTGTAGGCGCGTAGAAGGCCGAGCTGATCCTTGGTCCAGTTCAGGCGTCCCACGGTACCGATGATTCGGGTTTTCTCGGGCAAGTTAAGCAGGTGCGCGAGTTGCGCATGCATCGCCGGCGAGACGGGCTGAAACGCATCCACATGAATACCATTCGGTATCACACGCGCTTTTGCGGAAGGGATGATGCCGCGCTTGATGGCATCGTTGCGCGCAGCTTCGCAGACCGCAACGACCGTATCGGTGCGCGCCAATGCGCGGCGATACAGCCACTCCCGCCGGCGTGCGCGGCGATTGACGCCCATGCCGTGACGCGTATTGATCACCTGCCGCATAGGTATGCCGCACGTGGCCAGCACTGCTTGATAATGCGCAACGGCATTATGGGTATGCAACACATCGGTAGCGTGCGTGCGTATCGTCCGGCGTGCGAACGTCAGAGCCGACAGGTCGAAGCCTTGGCGCTTCCCGCATACCTTCACCGAAATACCCAGATCGTCCAGCTCATGCGCCAACGCGCCGGACGTATACAAACATACAACCTGACAACGATGGCCTTGTCGATGCTGGTATTTCACCAGCTCCAGTACCATGCGTTCGAGGCCGCCACGATCCAGGCTTTCGACGAAGTGAGTAATGTTCACGGCGTGAGCTCCGACACCGTGACACGTAACTTTCCACTTCGCGTGAGCGGAATATCGTCGACGAAGTGACAATCCAGTTGCACGCTATCGCCGAGTACTTTATTGACTTCGCGTCGGATGTAATCCATCGACGCGTCGTCGAAACCGGCCCCGCGCACAATGGAAAGGTCCAATCGGTCGAGGTGGCGTTGCACCAATTGGAAGCGTTGCAGGCCAACTACATCCTTGAGCATGTGCGGGAAAAACTCACCGGGAAGCACATGTCCGGCCGGTGTACGAATGGCGTCGAGCACACGGCCATCAACACGCGTCAGCAAGGGTAGTCCGCGTCCACAAACACAACGGCTGGCAGACAACGTCGCCATGTCGCCATTGGCGTAACGCACGAACGGCATGCCGTAATTGAAAAGATCGGTGATGACGACATCGCCGGGTTGGCCATCACTAGCGGAGCCATGCAACGCACGCACCTCAACGACCAGGTGATCCGCGTTTACATGCAAACCGTGGCGTTGCTCGCATTCGGCGGCGATCAACATGAATTCGCGGCATCCGTAGGTATTGAACGCGGGCGCGCCGAAGGCTTTTTCGATCAGTTCCCGTTGGAATTCATGCAAGGCCTCCGCGCCGCCGATGATGCCTTGCGGCCGCCAAATTTCGCGGCCGCTGGCAATAAGCCACTGCGCCAGCTTTACCAGCGGCCCCACGTAGGCGACGATGATGTCCGGACGATAGCGATCGATCGCATCGGCGTATTCGTGCATGTTGGCGTCGGTCATCTTGAAGCTGTTGAGAACACGACGTGCGAAGACGGCGTTGTAGAGGCGGTCCTTTAATTGATGCGCGCGCGTAGGATCGCCAACCGCGCCGCCC